>JBIKLX010000045.1:0-19317 GCA_044359565.1 Ilumatobacteraceae bacterium | reverse complement strand
CTTCCGATCTGCGCGTTTCACCACCTATCTCCGAGCCCGCGACGCCCGCCCCGACCACCACCGCAGCAGCGCCCGGCCATGGCGCGAGCGCGCCGGCGCCGGCTCTGCCCTCGCCTGGCTGGCCATCGTTGCCACCGTTGTGTTGGGCGGTCGACACCTCATCGGCTCTGGTGTGCCGCGTGTGGGCGAGTTCCTGCCATTCGACCGCAGTCCGCTACACATCCTGCGCACCTACTCGAGCAGCTGGAACCCGCACGGTGTGGGTGCGACGGCGTCGTCACCTACCGGGCTGGGGCTCATCGGCGTCGCCGGTCTGGTGGCCGGGGCGCGCATGGGGTTGCTGCACACGCTGTCGGTGGTGGGCCTACTCGTGCTCGGTGCGTTCGGGATGTGGCGCCTCGGCCGTTGTTTCAGCTCCAGTCGCGCCCGGCTCATTGCCGCCGTCGTCTACCTGGCGTTGCCGCTGTCGGGACAGGCGCTGTCGGTGGGTCGTTGGGGCGTGCTCGCGGTGTACGCCGCCCTGCCGTGGTCGATCGACTCGATGCGCCGGTTCGCCGGCCTCGAGGCCACCGCGGCCGATGCCGACGGCGAACGCTCGTTCCCGGTCGATCAGGTAACGCAGCGCCGTCTCCTCGCCGGCGGTTCGCTCATCGCCGCTCTCTCCATTGCGTTCGAGCCGTCGTACTGGCTGCTGCTGCTGGTGGTCGCCATCGTCCTCGCCGTCGCCACGCTCGCCATCGGTGCACCGCTCATGGCGGCAGCCCGCCTCGCGGGGGCCGGTGCGACGGCGGCCGTGGTGGGCTTGGCCCTGAACCTGCCGTGGAGCGCACAGTTGTTCCGCGACGGCGGGTGGACAGCGGCGGTCGGGTCGCCGCCGAACGGCAGCCGAGGGCTGTCGGTGTTCGAGCTGCTCACGTTCCAGGTGGGCAACGGCCGTGCTGCCGGGCTGGCTCTTGCTGTGTACCTGCCGGTGGTGGGGGCGCTCGTACTCACCCGCGGTAGCCGGTTCGGTTGGGCAGCGCGGGCCGCGCTGCTGGTGGTCGCGTTCGCCTGGCTGGCGGTGCTCGACGATCGGGGGTCGCTGCCGCTGCACCTGCCTGAGCCGGGTGTGGTGCTCGTGCCAGTGGCCATCGGCCTCGCGCTGGCGGCGGCGGCCGTGGTGGCTGGTTTCGCCACCGATGTGCGCGGCGGCGACTTCGGCTGGCGTCAGCCCCTTGGCCTGCTGTGCGGTGTGGCGGTGGTCGTCGGCGCCGTCCCCGGGGTCATCGCGCTGCAGACGGGTCGGTGGGACATGCCCTCCACGACGATGCTCGACCTCCTCGGTCAGCTGCCCGACCACCCTGCCGAAGGCGACTACCGAGTGCTGTGGGTGGGCGACCAGCGACTGCTGCCGGCCGCCGGTCAGGCCTATGGCCCGGGTGTCGCCTACGCCGTCACCGACGGTCGTTTGCTCGAGGTCGACCAGACCTGGGGCACGCCGCCTCGCGGCGGCGACGACGAGATCGCCGGCGCGCTGCAGTCCATTGCTACGGGCACTACCACCCGTGCGGGTCGGCTGCTTGCTCCGTTTGCCGTGCGGTACATCATCGTGCCTGTGGTCGATGGAGCGGTGTCCACCGACGACGAGCCGTTGCCGCTGCCGTCGGGTCTCATCGATTCGCTCGGTGATCAACTCGACCTGGCCGAGGCCTACAGTCCACCGGCGTTCATGGTGTACGAGAACCGTGCGTGGTTGCCGTTGCGCAGCGTGCTCACTGCCGACGGTGCTGCGGCCAGCCGTTCCGCCGGTGCCGAGTCGTTGGCCCAGGCGGACGTCACCGGGGCAACGCCCATCATGGTGGGCGCCGACCATCTCGGGGCGGCCTCTGTGGGGGTGCCCGCGGGCACGGTCCACCTCGGTGTTCCGTTCGACCGCAACTGGACCGTCAGCGTCGATGGGGCAGCGGTGGAGGCCCGCCCTGCGTTCGGCTCCACGATGGCGTTCGACATCGGTGCGGGCGGCACGGCGACGATGGAGTACGGCACCTCGGCGATGCGCCGCCTGCTGGTACTGGCCCAGAGCCTGGTGTGGTTGCTCGTCCTGGCGGTTGCTGCCGGTGCCCGCCTCCCGCGTGCACGTACCGGTCCGCGTTCGGTGGCGGCGTTGCCTGTCGGACCGGTGCTCACGTTCGATCCGTTGCCCGCCGTGCCGGTCGAGCCGGTCGAGGCCGGGAGCGACGAGTCGTGAACCCGCGTCGTGCCGCCCTCGGCGCCGTCGTTGCGGTGGGGCTCGTCGGTCTGGTCGCGGTGTCGCGCACCGAGGTGCCGGTGGGAGAGGCTTCGTTCGCCTCGCTCGGTGCGCCCACGATGCCGTTCGTGCCCACGGGCTCGTTCGTCACGTCGTCGTGGTTCTGCGGGGGTGTGCCCGGGGGCGAGGACGGCGTCGGCGGGCAGGTGGTGGTCACCAACCCGTCCGAGGCACCCAAGCAGGGCCGCATCACCGTGATGTCGTCGGGTGACGGCGTGGCCGCCGTGTCGCGACCCATCTCCATCGAGGAGCGGTCGGTGCAGACGATCGACCTGCGTGAACTGCAGCCCAGCGGGTCGTTCCTGTCGGCGTTGGTGGAGATCGAAGGCGGTGGTGGGTTCGTCGAGCAGATTGCCCGGCATCCCGCCGGCGACAGCGTGTCGGCCTGTGCGAACGCGGCATCGGCCACGTGGTACTTCGCCGACGGGTTCAGTCTCGCCGACTCGACCGAGCAGTTGGTCATCACCAACCCGTACCCCGATGCCGCCATCGTCGACATCGGGTTCGTCACCAAAGATGGCGAGCGCAACCCGTCGCGGCTGCAGGGCTACCCGATCCCGGGCCGGTCGGTGCGGGTGGTCGAACTCGGAGCCCGCGATGAGGCGATGATCGCCGCCCGGGTGGAGGCCAGCCGTGGCCGCGTGGTGGTGGCTCGGGCGCAGCACTACCTCGGTGGGGGTCGTCTCGGCTACTCGGTGGCCCTGGGCGCGCCGTCGCTGGCCGATCAGTACTACTTCGCCGACGGCGAGAAGGGCGAGGGTGTCACCGAGCAGTACCTGGTGTTCAACGCCTCCGATCAGGAGGTCGCCGTCGACGTGCGCTTTCTCGGTACGCCGCCATCTGACGCGTTCTTGAACGACAGCGAGCTCACCGTTCCTGCCGGACGTGTGCTGTCGTTCGACACCGGCACGGTGGAGGGTCTGCCCGAGGGCCGTCACGGTGTGGTGTTCTCCACCTTCTCCACCCGGTCGATCGTGGTCGAGCGAGTCATCTCGCGACCGGCCGGCAAGCGCGTTGCCACCACCGTGGTGATGGGGGCGCCCCCCGGTCTGGCGTCGTCGCGTTGGTCGGCCGCCATCGGCACCGATATCGCGCTCGACGATGCGCTGGTGGTGCTGAACGCCGACAGCCTCGACACCACCGTGCAGGTCAGCACCCTCGGCCCGGGTGGTCTGGTGCCGGTGCCCGGGCTGGAAGCGATTCCGCTGCCGGCGGGCGCCGTCGTCACCGTGCCGCTCACCGACCCGTCGGTGCTGGGCACGTCGATCGTGGTCACCAGCGCGCAGCGCCTGTTCGTCGAGCGACTGCTGGGCAGGGGCGGCGATCTTGCCGGTCGCTCGGGTTCCTACGCCCTGTCCGGATGAGCACGTGGAATCGATGGAACGTCTCCTGCTCGCACTCGGCATCGTCGTGGTGGTTGCGATCGTCGCCTTCGTGATGCGGCGCCGCCGCGACGATGCACCCACACAGGTGCAGCACAGCGCCCCGCAGCAACTCGACCGCGCCGACTTCGCCGCCGACACCGACTGGGTGCTGGTCGCGTTCACCTCGGCCACATGCCACACCTGCGCCGACATGGTGTCGAAGGCGATGGTGATGGCCAGTCCGTCGCTGAGTGTGCAGGAGATCGAGTTCGGCGCCGCCCGCGATCTGCACCGCCGTTATGCGATCGACGCCGTACCCACGCTGGTGCTGGCCGACCACCAGGGGGTGGTGCACCGGTCGTTCATCGGCCGCGTCACTGCCACCGACCTGTGGGCCGCCGTGGCCGAAGCCCGCGACGCCACCGAAGCCTGACGCCCGATCGGCCGCCGTTGGCGATCAGTTGCCGCTGATCGGAGCAGCAGCGGGTTCGGTGACGGTGGAGTCGCCCATCGCGGTCTGCAGCAGACGGGCCACCTCGGCACCGTCGATGGTTTCCTTCTCGAGCAGCGCCTCGGCAACCATGTCGAGGCCGGCCCGGTGCTTCACGAGCAGGTCGTGGGCCCGCAGTTCCTGGTCGTGGAGGATCCGCGACACCTCGTCGTCGATGCGGCGGGCGGTCTCGTCGCTGTACTCGCGGCCGCTGGTCATGAGGTCTTCGCCGAGAAACACCTGCTGCTGACCATGCCAGGCCATCGGTCCGATGCTCTCGCTCATGCCCCACTCGCGCACCATGCGGCGGGCGATGCCAGTGGCCTGCTCGAGGTCGTTGGCGGCGCCCGAGTTGAGGTGGTTGAACACGATCTTCTCGGCCACTCGGCCGCCCATGGCACGGCAGATCATGTCATCGAAGTAGTCCTTCGAGTAGGTGTGCCGTTCCTCGGGCAGGCTCCAGGTGACGCCGAGCGCCATGCCGCGGGGGAGGATGGTGACCTTGTGCAGCGGGTCGGCATGCGGGAGCAGCACGGTGAGTACGGCGTGGCCGCTCTCGTGCACTGCGGTGGCCCGCTTCTCTTCACCGGTGAGCACCAGGCTCTCGCGGCGGGCGCCCATGACGACACGGTCGCGGGCGTTCTCGAAATCGATGCGCTCGACCGTCTGGCTGCCACGACGAACAGCGAACAGGGCGGCCTCGTTCACCAGGTTGGCAAGGTCGGCGCCGCTCATGCCGGGGGTGGCCCGAGCCATCACGTCGAGGTCGACGTCGGCACCCATGCGCTTGTCGCGGCTGTGCACCTTCAAGATGGCGAGGCGCTCGTCGGCCTCGGGCAACGGCACCACGATCTGGCGGTCGAAGCGGCCCGGGCGCAGCAATGCCGGGTCGAGGATGTCGGGGCGGTTGGTGGCGGCGAGAATGACGATGCCCTCGCTGGTCTCGAAACCGTCCATCTCGGCGAGCATCTGGTTGAGCGTCTGCTCGCGCTCGTCGTGGCCGCCGCCGAGACCGGCACCGCGCTTGCGGCCGATCGAGTCGATCTCGTCGATGAAGATGATCGCCCGGCCCATCTTGCGGGCCTGCTGGAACAGGTCGCGCACGCGGCTGGCACCGACGCCCACGAACATCTCCATGAAGTCGGAGCCGGTGACCGACAAGAAGCCCACCCCGGCCTCACCGGCGACGGCGCGGGCGAACAGGGTTTTGCCGGTGCCTGGCGGGCCGACGAGCAGCATGCCCTTCGGCACCCGGGCACCGATCTCGCGGAACCGCTCGGGCATCCGCAGGAAGTCGACGACCTCGCGGATCTCCTGCTTCACCCCCTCGTAGCCGGCGATATCGGCGAAGGTGGTGCTGGGCTTGTCGGGGTTGAACGTCTTGGCGCGGCTCTTTCCGACCGACATGATGCTGCCGGCCTGACCCATCGCCCGGCGCTGCATCCAGACGAAGAAACCGAGGAACAAGATGAACGGAAGCAGCAGGCCGATCCAGCCGAGCAGCCAGTTCGACTGGGGGGTATAGGCGTCGTAGTCGACTCCGTTGCTGCGCAGGAACTCGACGTCGGTGGCCTCGGGCCAGTTGCGCGAGGCGGTGGTGCGGTACGACGTGCCGTCGGCGAGTTCGCCGGTGATGACCGCCGTGTCGTTGTTGAGGTTGGCGGTGGCCACCTTGCCGTCGTCGACGTAGGTGACGAACTCGGAGAAGGTGAGCTTCGTACCCGTATCGGTGGGCCAGAGCCGCGGCAGGACGAAGAGTGCGACCAGTACTGCAACCAGCACCGGCAGGGTCCAGCGCGGCCACCCGGCGAAGGGCTGCTTGCCACGCTCGGGTGGCTGCTGGCCGGGCTGCTGACGTCCACCCGGCGCGCGGCCGGGGGGCGGCGGCGGTGGCGGCGGAGGCAGGTTGCTCATGGATGCATGTTAGGGGGTCTGCCTGCAGTTGAGGTGTTCGGGCAGGCGTTCGACGGTTGTGGTATCCACCACCACGCGCGGCGCGGTCGGTACGGTTCATGCCGATGACTCGCCAGTGTTCCCGCACCGGATGTGCCTCGCCGGCCGTCGCCACCCTCGCCTATCAGTACGGTCGGGCGATCGTGTGGATCGACGACCTCGCCGACGAGCGCGATCCCCACAGTTACGACCTGTGCGAGCGGCACGCCGCCCGCCTCTCGGTGCCGAACGGTTGGCATCTCGACGACCGCCGCGGCACCCGCCAACTGGTACAGGCCGGCGCCTCGCGTCTGGCCGGTTGACGCCGCGGCTCGCGCTCGCCTCGGTACCATCGCCACCCATGCACACGGCGGATCGGCGCGCAGGGGTTCCGTTCGGCGTGGCCGCATCCACATGGGCGGTGTGCTGGTTTGTCGGCAACATCGTCGGTTCGGCCATCGTCGGCGGTGCCATGTCCGACACGTCCAGCACCGTCGGCCCCATCTGGGCCACCCTGATTGCAGCGGTGGCGCTCTGGACGGCGCTGGTCGTCGGCCTCGTGTGGGTGAGCAGCAAGTACGGCACCGGGTCGCTCACTGCCGATCTCGGCCTGCGGTTCGCCCCGATCGACCTCGTCGGCATCCCGCTCGGAGTGTTCTGCCAACTGGTGCTGCTTCGGGTCGTCTACTGGCCATTGCGCAGCATGTGGCCGGCCACGTTCGACGAGGGCCGCATCGAGACCTCGGCGCGCGACCTCTACGACAGCGCGCACGGGGCCTGGCTCGTGGGGTTGGTGCTGGTGGTGGTGGTGGGGGCGCCGCTGGTGGAGGAACTGGTGTACCGCGGCCTGCTGCAGCGTTCGGTGGCACAGCGCGTGCCGGGTTGGATCGCTGTCGTCTTGGTTGCCGGCTGGTTCGCCCTCATCCACTTCCGGCCCGTCGAGTACCCGGGCCTGTTCGCGTTCGGACTGGTGCTCGGCGCCATGGCGCTGGTCACCCGCCGCCTCGGCATGGGGGTGCTGGCCCACTGCGCCTTCAATGCCACCGGACTGTTGTGGGTGGCCCGGCGATGACGGCGCTGAGCCGGCTGGGGATGCGAGGATGCACCCCGTGAGCGACGAGCCGCCCATCGACGCTGTGCCACCGATCGCGACGGTCGACGACCTGTCGGATGTCGCGCCCGGCTCGGCACCCGGACCAGATCCGGTCGCCCCCGCCGAGCCGTCGGTCCTCACGCGGGTGATGCGGCGTATCGTGCGTCGCCCAGCGGCGTGGATCGATGCTCCGTGGACCACCGAGCGGATCATCCGGCTGATGGTCACCATCGTTGTGGTGGGAGGCAGTACCTGGGCGGCGACGAAGGTGGTGCAACCCACCCTGGTGCTGAGCAACAACACCCCGACGGGTGGCGACATGGGCGCCCACGTGATGGGCCCTGCGTTCTTGCGCGACGAACTGCTGGCGAACGGCCAGCTCTCTGGCTGGAGCAACTACTGGTACTCGGGGCTGCCGATGTACCGCTTCTACATGGTCATCCCGGCGTTGATGATCGTGGCCCTGAATGTGCTGCTGCCCTACGGCATCGCCTTCAAGATCGTGGTGGTCTGCGGCATCATCACACTGCCACTGTGTTGCTTCGCGTTCGGCCGCCTCGCCAGGTTCCGCTACCCGATGCCCGAGTTGTTCGCGCTGGCCGGGATGTTGTTCCTGTTCGACGAGAGCTTCTCGATCTACGGCGGCAATGTGAAGAGCACGATGGCGGGCGAGTTCTCGTTCTCCATCGCGCTGTCGCTCGGCATCCTCGGCCTGGGTCTGCTGGCGCGTGGCCTCGAGACCGGCAAGTACCGCTGCTGGGCGGCCATTGTCATCTCGCTTGCTTGCCTGTCGCACGGCATCGTGCTCATCTTCGTCGCCCTCGGTGCCATTCTGCTGTGCCTGGTGTGGGTCGACCGCACTCGCTTCTGGTACGGCGCCACGGTGGGGGTGACGGTGCTGCTGCTGTCGGCGTTCTGGGTGCTGCCATTCCTGCTGAACCACGCCTCCATGACCGACATGAAGTACGGCTACCGACCCCAGGGCGCCGACGACTCGTTCTGGGACATGTTCTTCCCACTCACGACGTTCTTCGACATCTTGATCACCGGTTTCGCCATCGTCGGCTTCGTGGCGTCGATCGTGCGGCGCAGTCTGAACGGCGCGTGGCTCGGTATCTGCAGCCTGGCGCTCGTCGCACTGGTGTACCTCACCCGCGACAGCCTGCCGCTGATCGGGTTGCTGTGGAACCCGCGGCTGCTGCCGTTCCTCTATCTGCTGCGGTATCTGCTGATGATGGTGGGCATCGTCGAGACGGCGCTCCTCATCGCCCGCGGTGTGAAGGGTGTGCGCGAACTGCCGGAGAGCACCACGATGGTCGTGGGCACTGTCACCGCCGGCATGGTGGCGCTGGGCGTGCTCGTGATCGAGTTGTTCTTCTTCCGCATCATGCCGGGCGCCGGCTATCAGACCCACAACGGCAAGTCGGTGTACCAGTGGGGCCCCATTTCGCTCACCGCCACCTCCACCGACGCGCTGAGCGATGCCTGGCCCCGCTACAACTTCACCGGCTACGAGGGCAAGCCCGCGTACGGCGAGTACCGCGCCCTGGTCACCGCGATGGGCGACCTCGGCGCCGACCCGCAGTTCGGTTGCGGCCGAGCGCTGTGGGAGAACAACGGCGAGACCGGCAAGTACGGCACCACCATGGCGCTCATGCTGCTGCCGCACTGGACCGACGGGTGCATCCCCAGCATGGAGGGCCTGTTCTTCGAGGCCTCGGGCACCACCCCGTTCCACTTCATCACTGCCGCAGCGATGAGCCAGCAGAGCTCGAATCCGGTGCGTCAGTTGCGCTACGACAACAACGACGCGGCGAAGGGCGTGCCCTATCTGCAGTCGCTGGGCGTAAAGTACGTGATGGTGTTCACCGAGGCCGCCCGCGCCCAGGCCGATGCTCAGCCCGAGCTCACCAAGGTGCGCACCGTTGGACCATGGAACATCTACACGGTGGCGGGCAGCGACATCGTCGAGCCGCTCGCTCTGCAGCCGGTGGTAGTGAACGGTCGCGAAGGCGACCAGCGTGAACGCAACCTCGAGTTGGGCATGAGCTGGTTCCAGCACCGCGACGAATGGGTCGCCATGCCTGCCGACGACGGTCCTGCCGAGTGGCAGCGCATCGACGTGGTGCCCGATGTGGGCCGCCGCCAGAACGATCGGGTCGACATCGTGCAGCCTGCCGTGCCCATCACCGCAGTGCCGCTCGAGCCGGTCACGATCAGCGACGTGCAGCTCGGCGAGCAGGATCTGCGGTTCACGGTCGACCAGGTGGGTGTGCCCGTGCTGGTCAAGATCAGCTACTTCCCGAATTGGGAGGTCACCGGCGCCGACGGTCCGTACCGCATCGCTCCGAACATGATGGTGGTCGTGCCCACGTCCACCGATGTTCACCTCCAGTTCGGTCGTTCGAACATCGACCTGTTCGCGTATCTGCTCACGGCGTTCGGCATCGTGCTGCTGGTGGTGTGGCGGCGCATCGGCGATGTGCAGCACCGCACGGCGAGTCCCCTCGAACGGCAGGTCGAGTGGGAGGACGAGTGGGAGACCGAACGGGAGGCCGAACGGGAGACCGGAACCGACATGTCGTTCGACCCGATCGACGACCCATTGGACACGTCCGAGCAGAACGAACCCACCGCTAGCGTGTGACCCTCATGGCGCTCACCGATCAACCCCTAGCCGGTACCGGCACCGGCGATCTCGACGCAATCGTCAAGGCCTACGACGTGCGGGGCACGGTCCCCGACCAGTTCAACGCCGAGGTCGCTTACGCGCTCGGTGTCGCCTTTGCCCGCTTCACCGGTGTGCCCCGAGTGCTCGTCGGCCGCGACATGCGGCCGTCGGGCCCCGAGTTGGTCGACGCGTTCGCGCGGGGAGCGATGGAGCAGGGCGTCGACGTCGTCGACCTCGGCCTCGTCAGCACCGACCTGCTCTACTTCGCCTCAGGCACCCTCGACGCCCCGGGCGCCGTGTTCACCGCGTCGCACAACCCGGCTCAGTACAACGGCGTGAAGTTCTGTCTCGCCGGGGCACGGCCGGTGGGCCTCGACAGCGGCCTGGCCGAGGTGCGCGACCTCGCTCGCAGCGTGCTGCAGGGTGAGGCCCCATCGCCCGCATCACGTGCAGGTTCGAGATCGTCGCGCGATCTGCTCGACGCCTTTGCCGACCACGTGGTGTCGTTCGTCGATACCACGGCGCTTCGGCCGATGCGCGTGGTGGCCGATACGGCAAACGGGATGGGCGGCCTGGTGGTCCCTGCCGTGTTCGCCCGAATCCCGCAGATCACCCTCGAGGTGATGTTCGGCGAACTCGACGGTACGTTCCCCAACCATCCGGCCGATCCGCTGCAGCCGGCGAACCAGCGCGATCTGCAGGCTCGTGTCGTCGCCGGTGGGTTCGACGTCGGCCTCGCCTTCGACGGCGACGCCGACCGGGTGTTCGTGGTCGACGAGGCAGGTCGCGGCTTGAGCGGCTCGACCACGACGGCCATTCTCGCCAGCACGGTCTTACGCGACCATCCGGGCGCCACCATCTTGCACAACCTCATCTGCTCGCGAGCCGTGCCCGAGGTGGTGCGCGAGCACGGCGGTGTGCCGGTACGCACCAAGGTGGGTCACTCGTACATCAAGCAGGTGATGGCCGAGACCGGTGCCGTGTTCGGCGGCGAGCACTCGGCGCACTACTACTTCCTCGACAACTTCCGGGCCGACAGCGGCCTCATTGCCAGCATGTTCGTGCTCGCCGAATTGAGCCGTTCGGGCCAGTCGCTGTCGATGATGCGCAAGCCGTTCGAGCGCTATGCGTCGAGCGGCGAGATCAACACCCAGGTCGCCTCACCGCTCGACGTCATCGAGCGCGTGGCCACCGCATATGCAGGCGCCGCGCAGGACCGACTCGACGGGCTCACCGTCGACTGCGGTGCCTGGTGGTTCAACCTGCGTCCCTCGAACACTGAACCTCTGTTGCGTTTGAACCTCGAGGCCCCCGACCGCGACGAGTGCGACCGCCGTGTCGCCGAAGTGCTCGCGCTCGTGACCGAAGGCTGACCCGTCCGTTTCCGTTCGTACCCATTCGAGAAAGAGGCACCGCATGTCGCTCGACACCCGTCTCCTGGCCGTGCTGGCCTGCCCCGAAGACAAGGGCCCGCTGTACTACCTCGGCGATGACGAGGGGTTGTACAACCCTCGGCTGCACCGCCGGTACGAGGTCCGCGACGGCATCCCTGTGATGCTCGTCGATGAGGCCGTCGCGGTCGACGAGGCGACCCACGCGCGCCTCATCGAGCGCATCGCGGTCGAACACATCGCGCCCACCTTCGGCGACGTCAACGCGTAGTCGGCATCGGCAATACTGACGTGATGAGTACGCCTCGATACCTCGTGCGCTGGGTCGTCTGTGCGCTGGTCGCTGCCACCGCGGTGGTCGTGCCGGCGCCCGGCGCACCGGGCGCCTCGGTTCAGGCTGCCGGCGGGTTGGGCGCCGGTGGCGAGTTCTTCCCGCTCGCCCCCGCCCGCATCTACGACTCGCGGGTCGGTAGTGCGGTGAACGAGCCCTCTCCGGGTCCGAAGGCCGCCACGCCCGACCAGCCCACGTTCGACATTCCCCTGCTGGGACAGGGCGGGGTGCCGGTCGACAGTTCACGGGTGCTGGCGGTGGTGGTGAACGTAACGGTCACGTCGCCCACCGCGAACGGCTGGCTGAACGCCTTTGCCGCCGGGTCGCCGCCGGCCACTGCTACGTCGATCATCAACTTCACCAGGGGCAAGACCGTGCCCAACCTGGCCATCGTGCGCCCGGGCGCCGACGGCAAACTGTCGATCCGGCTGTTCAGCACCGAGAGGGCCGGCAGTGCCGAGGTGATCGTCGATGTGTTCGGCTGGATCGCCACGAGCGCCAACCCCGACCGCGGTGCTCGTCTGGTGCCCGTTACGCCGGGCCGTATCTACGACTCGCGCAACGTTGGCTCCGGCATCGGGCAGGGGCAGTCGGTCGAGCTACCCATCCGAGGCGCCACAGTGGGTGCGATCACGGTGCCGAACACCGCCGATGTCGTCGGCGTGATGCTGAATGTGACCGGCATCAACGACACGTCCGCGAGTGCCGACACCTTCGTGTCGGTGGTGCCCGATCCCGTTGTGGGCAGGCCAGGAACCTCCAATCTCAACCTCTCCAAGGGCCTCATCAAACCAAACCTCGTCGTGGTGCCGGTGAACGCAAGCGATGGCAGGGTGCGCCTCTTCAACAACACCGGTACGACGCACCTCGCGGTCGATGTGGTGGGCTATCTCCAGCGACGCCCCGACGAGACGCGGGCGGGCCGCATCGTGCCGCTCAGCACCCCGTTCCGTGTGTTCGACACCCGTGAGGCAGCGTTCGGCAATGTCGAGCTCGGCCCGGGTCAGGCCGAGCCGTGGAGCTTCGCCGACTTCGTTGCGTCGGTGAACATCGGCGGCGTGGCGGTGGGCAACCAGATGGCGGTCATCGGCAACCTCACCTCGGCCAGCCTGCGTCGCCAGAACGCTAGCCAGGCCGTGTCGAGTTACGTGAGTGTGTTCCCCGACCAGTTGCCCACCGGCCAGACGCCCGGCACCTCGAATCTGAACACGGTCGAGAACGTGCCGGTGCCGAACCTCGCGGTGGTGAAGTACGGCGCATCCTCGACCGCCTGGGTCTACAACTTCAGGGGCTTCGCGCACTACCTGTTCGACGCGTCGGCCGTCGTGCTCGCCGACTGAGCGGTACACTTCAAGCGCTTCGCGCGGGCGTCCTCCCTGCTCTGCGCCCGAAAGGAACCCCTGTGTCGTCTTCGCCTGCTCAGCGCCGCGACTTCCGAGTTGCCGACCTGTCGCTCGCCCCGTTCGGTCGCAAGGAGATCCACCTCGCCGAGCACGAGATGCCCGGTCTGCGCGCCCTGCGCAAGGAGTACGGTCCCAGCAAGCCGCTGGCCGGCGCGCGCATCTCGGGTTCGCTGCACATGACCATCCAGACGGCGGTGCTCATCGAGACCCTCGTCGAGCTCGGCGCCGAGGTGCGCTGGGCCAGCTGCAACATCTTCTCCACCCAGGACCATGCCGCAGCTGCCGTGGCCGTGGGCCCGAACGGCACGCCCGACGACCCGCAGGGGATTCCGGTGTTCGCCTGGAAGGGCGAGACGCTCGAGGAGTACTGGTGGTGCACCGACCAGATGATGTCGTGGCCCGCCGGCCCCAACGGCGACGACGGCCCGAACATGATCCTCGACGACGGTGGCGACGCCACGCTCTTGCTGCACAAGGGCGTCGAGTTCGAGGCGTCGGGTGAGGTGCCCGACCCCACTACGGCATCGAACGCCGAGTTCGCCATCGTGCTCGGTCTGCTGCAGCGGTCGTTGAAGACCGACCCGACCAAGTGGACGCGCATGGCCAAGGGCGTGAAGGGTGTCACCGAGGAGACCACCACCGGTGTGATGCGTCTGTACAAGATGCACGAGCGCGGCGAGCTGCTGTTCCCGGCCATCAACGTGAACGACTCGGTCACCAAGAGCAAGTTTGACAACCTCTACGGCTGCCGCCACTCGCTCATCGATGCCATCTGTCGCGCCACCGACGTGATGATCGCCGGCAAGGTTGCCGTGGTGTGCGGCTACGGCGATGTGGGCAAGGGCTGCGCCCAGGCGCTCACCGGCCAGGGTGCCCGCGTCATCGTCACCGAGATCGACCCCATCAACGCGCTGCAGGCGGCGATGGAGGGCTACCAGGTCACCACCCTCGACGATGTGATCGGCTCGGTCGACATCTTCGTGTCGGCCACCGGTAACGACCACATCATCACTGTCGAGCACATGGCGAAGATGAAGCACAACGCCATCGTCTGCAACATCGGCCACTTCGACAGCGAGATCGACATGGCGGGCCTGGCCCGCAGCGGCGCCACCCGCGATGAGCTGAAGCCCGGCACCGACCTGTGGACCTTCGACGACGGCCGCTCCATCATCGTGCTGGCCGAGGGGCGTCTCGTGAACCTGGGTTGCGCCACGGGCCACCCCAGCTTCGTGATGAGCTGTTCGTTCAGCAACCAGGTCATCGCCCAGATGGAGTTGTTCAACCACCTCGAGAACTACCCGACGGGCGTGTACGTGCTACCCAAGCGGCTCGACGAGAAGGTGGCGTCGCTGCACCTCGATGCCCTCGGCGTGAAGCTCACCAAGCTCACCGACGAGCAGGCCGATTACCTGGGTATCGACCCGAGCGGCCCGTTCAAGGCCGAGCACTACCGCTACTGACCATCTCGTCTACGCGGCCGCGAGGCGGCAGGCTGAGGCGGGGCAGGAAGAACTGCACCAGCGGGCCGATGGCCAGCATGAAGGCCACAGTGCCCACGCCGATGGTGCCCCCGAGCAACCAACCCGCCACGAGCACCGTTGCTTCCACCACGGTGCGGGCGAGGCGCACGCTGATCCCGCGTCGGCTGAGGCCGAGCATGATGCCGTCGCGTGGCCCCGGGCCGAGGCCCGCGCCGATGTAGAGGCCCGAGCCGACCCCCATGAGCACGATGCCGCCCGCCAGGTAGACGACGCGGATGACGATGTTGCCGGTGTCGGGGATGAGCGGCTCGACGAGATCGACCACGAAGCCGATCTCGAGGGCGTTCAAGATGGTTCCCACGCCGGGCCGCTGACGCAGCGGGATCCAGAGCAGCAGCAGCACGAGGCCGGTGATGACGATCACCTTGCCCACCGAGAGACCGGTGAGTTCGCTGACTCCTTGATGGAACGCGTCCCACGGTGCTGCGCCGAGGTGCGCGTCGAGGATGAACGCGATACCGGCGCCGAACAGGAACAGACCGGCGATGCACCGCGACAGGCGGATCGCCCAGTCGGCAGCCACCGACGACGGGGCGTAGACGCGAGTGCTGCTGATCTCGGTGATGGGCACGGGCTGCGACCTTACCGTGTCACACCCCTCGGGCAGGCTGCGTTCATGACCACCCCGGCTGTCTTCCTCCACCGCTGCGCCACATGCCACCAACCCGGCCCCGACCTGTGCCGGGCCTGTCGCTTCTCGCTGGCAGCCACCCGTGCCGTGTTCGATCTCAACGGCATCGCGGCCGCCATGCCGTTCGACGGCGTGGCGCGCAGCAGCCTGCTGGCGCTGAAGTACCGCAACCGCCGCTCGGTCGCTCGCCACCTGGCCCGCCTCATGGTCCGCCGGCTCGGCCTGGCCCACGTGCCTGTCGACGTGGTCACCTGGGCGCCCACCAGCCGGGCCCGCCAGGCGCACCGTGGGTTCGACCAGGCCGAACTGCTCGCCCGTGCGGTGGCGCGCGAGCTGGGGTTGCCGTGTCGCCGCCTGCTCTACCGTGCCCACGGCGCACCGCAGACCGGGCGCAGTCGCGCCGAACGGCTCGATGGCCCGCAGTTCCGGTCGCGTCGCGCGGTGCGGCCGCTGCAGGTGCTGCTCATCGACGACGTGGTCACCACCGGTGCCACGCTGCTGGCGGCGCAACGGGCGCTGCTGGCGGCCGGGGTGGCCGAGGTGCACCTGGTGGCAGCTGCTGCCACGCCTGCTCAGCCGCGGTTCAGCCCCACCAGGGCGCGCACGGTGGCCACCGCCGGCAGCGGGTCGTCGTCCACCAGCACGCCCACCATCCCCACCCGTGTTGCCGCGTCCACGTTTGTCGCCACATCGTCGAGGAACGCTGTGCGCTCGGCCGCGGCGCCCAGTCTGCCCAGGGCCAGCTGATAGATCGCCGGGTCGGGTTTGCGCAAGCCCACCTCGTGGCTGTCGACGATGTCGTCGAACCAATCGTCGAAGGGCAGCAGGTCCCACCACAGCGGGCGGAACTCGCGCACGTTGTTGGTCAGCACACCGAGACGTACCCCGTGGCTGCGCAGATCGTTCACCAGGTCGACCACCGGGCCATTGGGTTCGAAGCGCATCCGTGGCGCGCCCGGCGCCGGGGTCGGCAGGGGCTCGATACCAGCCGCAGTCAGCAGCGCACTGGTCAGTTCGCGGTGCTCGGCGAGGCTGATCTCGCCGCGTTCCAGGCGGTGCCAGGGGTGGTCCGAGTCGGTGCCGTAGTCGCCCATCAGCACGCGCATCACCGTATCGGGGTGATGATCGGGGTAGCGCTTGGCGATGTCCTTGGGCCGGCCGTTGCGGGCCAGCACACCGCCGAGATCGAAAATCACCGTGTCGACCGCCGCAGACGTCATGCGGCCAGTCTGCCTGCCCGGGGCTGGCCCGGTCGATTCCGGTAGGATTCGGCCTCGCATGAAACTCCTCGACCGAGTCCTCCGCGCTGGTGAGGGCAAAAAGCTCAAGGCGCTCCAGGGCCTCGTGCCCCACGTGAACGATTTCGAGCCGGCCATGAAGGCGCTCAGCGACGACGCGCTGCGGGCCAAGACTGCCGAGTTCCGCACCCGCCTCGACCGCGGCGAGAGCCTCGACGACCTGCTGGTCGAGTCGTTCGCCGTGGTGCGCGAGGCAGCATTCCGCGTGATCGGGCAGCGTCACTTCGACGTGCAGATCATGGGCGGCGCCGCCCTCCACTTCGGCTGGGTGGCCGAGATGAAGACCGGTGAGGGCAAGACCCTCGTCAGCAGCCTGCCCGCCTATCTCAACGGTGTGGGCGGCAAGGGCGTGCACCTGGTGACGGTGAACGACTACCTGGCTCGCCTCGGTGGCGAGAACATGGGGCGCATCCACCGCTGGATGGGCCTCAGCGTTGGCCTGGTCGTGCCCGGTTTCCAGGAGAAGCCGGCCGAGAAGCGGCTCAACTACGGCTGCGACATCACCTACGGCACGAACAACGAGTTCGGCTTCGACTACCTGCGCGACAACATGGCGGGCACATTGGCCGACAAGGTGCAGCGCGGCCACAACTTCGCCATCGTCGACGAAGTCGACTCCATTCTCATCGACGAGGCCCGTACCCCGCTCATCATCAGCGGCCGCCTCGCCGACGCTGCCAAGCTGTACTACCGGTTCGCCAGCGTCGTGCGCTCGTTGCGCCGCGACGTCGACTACGAGGTGGAAGAAGACAAGCGGGTGGTCGTGCCGCTCGAGGCCGGCATCGAGAAAGTCGAGCAGGCGCTCGGCATCGACAACCTCTACGACGAGGTGCAGCAGAACCTGGTGCACCAGTTGGTGGTGGCCCTGAAGGCCAAAGAGTTGTACCGCCGCGACAAGGACTACATCGTCCAGAACGGCGAGGTGAAGATCGTCGACGAGTTCACCGGCCGCGTGCTCGAGGGCCGTCGCTGGAGCGAGGGCATCCACCAGGCCGTCGAGGCCAAAGAGGGCGTGAAGATCAAAGAGGAGAACCAGACCCTCGCCACGATCACCCTGCAGAACTACTTCCGCATGTACGACAAGCTCGCCGGAATGACGGGTACGGCCCAGACCGAGGCCGCCGAACTGTCCAGCACCTACAACCTGTCGGTGGTGCCCATCCCCACCAACCGCCCGGTGGCCCGTGCTGACCAGGCCGACCTCATCTACAAGTCGGAGGACGCCAAGTTCGGCGCCGTGGCCGACGACATCGCCACCCGCTACGAGCTCGGTCAGCCGGTGCTGGTGGGTACGGTCAGCGTCGAAAAGAGCGAGCGGCTGTCGAAGCTGCTGGCCAAGCGCGGCATCGAGCACGAGGTGCTGAACGCCAAGCAGCACACTCGTGAGGCGCTGGTGGTGGCCCAAGCGGGTCGCCTGCACGCCGTCACCGTGGCCACCAACATGGCCGGTCGTGGCGTCGACATCATGCTCGGCGGCAACCCCGAGGGCATGGCCCACCACGAGGTGCTGAAAGAAGGGTTCCCGGCCGAGTTGTTGGTCGATGCGTTCGCCCTGCCGGCCGAGACCACCCCCGAGTTCGACGAGGCTCGCCGGGCAGCGTTGGCCCGCTACGACGCCCTGCTCGTCGAGTTCAAGGCGCAGTGCATCGCCGATGGCCAGCAGGTGAAAGACCTCGGCGGTCTCTACGTGCTCGGCACCGAGCGTCACGAGAGCCGCCGCATCGACAACCAGTTGCGTGGCCGCTCGGGCCGTCAGGGCGACCCGGGCGAGAGCCGCTTCTATCTCAGCCTCGACGACGAGTTGATGCGCCTGTTCGCAACCGGTGCGCTGAGTTGGGTGATGGGCCGTGCCCTGCCCGACGACGAGGCCATCGAGGCGAAGATGGTCACCAAGGCCATCGAGCGGGCGCAGAGCACCGTCGAGCAGCGCAACGGCGAGATCCGCAAGAACGTGCTGAAGTACGACGAGGTGATGAACGAGCAGCGCAAGGTCATCTACCAGCGCCGCGACCAGATCCTCGAGGGTGCCGACTTGAAGGTGGCGGCGATGGAGTACCTCGCCGATGCTGTCGACAGCCTCATCGACACCCACTGCGCCAGCGCGGCCGACGACGAGTGGGACCTCGACGGTCTGTCGACCGAGCTGCGCTCGTTCTGGCCCAGCGACATCACCGCCGCCACACTGAGCACTTGCCGCTCGACCAACCAGATGTACGACCTCGTCATGGCCGATGCGTCGGCCTTCTACGAGCGGCGCGAGACCGAGCTGGGCAGTGAGGTGATGCGCGATGTCGAGCGACAGGTGATGCTGCGCATCATCGACCAGCGCTGGCGCGAGCACCTCGACGAGATGGACTACCTGCAGGAGGGCATCAACCTGCGGGCCATGGGCCAGAAGGACCCGCTCACCGAGTGGCAGCGTGAGGGCTTCGAGATGTTCGGGCAGATGATGAAGGGCATCGCTCAGGACTTCGTGAAGTACGTCATGCACGTACAGGTGGTGCGCCAGGAGGCGCCGGCCCCGGTGGTGCAGAACGTGCAGCAGTCGTCGAGCGACGACCTGCCCCAGGCCGGTGGGTTCGCCGCTGCCGCCCAGGCTGCGGCTGCCGCCGGCGAGATCGACCCCGCGGTGGCAGCTACCGCCGCGGCGCCCGCCCCTACCAAGCAGCAGACGGTCGTGAAAGACGAGTGGTCGAAGACCCCGCGCAACGCACCGTGCCCCTGCGGTAGCGGCAAGAAGTTCAAGCAGTGCCACGGCGCAACGATCTGACCGGCCGGCACCGATGCGCGACTTCACCGACGACCTCCGCGACCTGCGCCGCCGCCTCGGCGAGGCCGAGGGCTACCTGAAGATCGGCGCGAACAAGGTGCGCCTCGTCGAG
>JBIKLX010000200.1:0-5533 GCA_044359565.1 Ilumatobacteraceae bacterium | reverse complement strand
ATGGCGCAGGCGGCGCGGGTGACGGTGCTCACGGGTGCCGGTATCTCCACCGATTCGGGCATCCCCGACTTCCGTGGCCCGAACGGACTGTGGACCCGGAACCCGTTGGCCGAGAAGGCCTCGACGTTGCAGCACTACCTGGCCGACGCCGAGGTGCGCCAGGCGGCGTGGCGCAACCGGCTCGACAACCCGGCGTGGACAGCGCAGCCCAACGCCGGGCATCTCGCCCTGCTCGAGATCGAGGAGCAGCGACGTCTCACAGCCCTCGTCACGCAGAACATCGACGAACTGCACCAGCGCGCTGGGCACGACCCGGCAAAGGTGATCGAGGTGCACGGCACGATGTGGTGGAGCCGGTGCTGGACGTGCGGCGATCGTCGCCCGATGGCCGAGACCCTCGAACGAGTTCGTGCCGGCGACCCCGACCCGCACTGTCTGCTGTGCGAGCAGACCGGGCTCATCGTCGGCGCCGGCGACGGCATCTTGAAGAGCGACACGATCTCGTTCGGGCAGTCGCTGGTGCCCGAGGTGATCGAGGCAGCGATGGTGGCGGCCGAACAATGCGACCTGTTGCTGGCGGTGGGCTCGAGCCTGTCGGTGTTCCCGGCGGCCAACGTGGTGCCGCGCGCCAAGGCCGCAGGGGCGCGCGTGGTCATCGTGAACGGCGAGCCGACGAAGATGGACCGGTACGCCGACGCAGTGCTGCTCGGGTCGATCTCGGAGATGTTGCCCCGTCTGGTCGAGGTGCTCGACGGGCCGAACGCCCCGTGAGGTAATCCCGACCGACTCGGTAGGCTTTCGGCCATGGCAACCTTCCGCGACCTCCTCTCCGCCGCCAAGGCCGAGATCACCGAGATCGATACCTCCACCGCCGCCGAGCGCATCGCTGCCGGGGCCGTCGTGCTCGACGTGCGCGAGCCCGACGAGTTCGACCAGGGTGCCCTCGCCGGTGTCATCCACATCCCCCGCGGTCACCTCGAGGCGCAGATCGAGAACCGGCTCACCGACAAGAACGCCGAAGTGGTCGTGTACTGCGCCGGCGGTGTGCGCAGTGCGTTCGCCGCGAAGACGCTGGGCGAACTGGGCTACACCAACGTGCTGTCGATGGCCGGTGGGTTCGGTCGGTGGAAGGACGAGGGGCGTCCGTGGACCACGCCCGTCGTGCTCACCCCCGACCAGCGCAACCGCTACCAGCGCCACCTGCTGCTGCCCGAGGTGGGCGTCGAGGGCCAGGCCAAGCTGCTGGGCGCAAAGGTGCTCATGCTCGGCGCCGGCGGCCTCGGCTCGCCTGCCGCGCTGTACCTGGCTGCGGCCGGTATCGGCACCATCGGCATCGTCGACATGGACGAGGTCGACGCGTCGAACCTGCAGCGCCAGATCCTGCACAACATCGACCGCATCGGCGACCGCAAGGTCGACTCGGCGAAGAAGACGATCTCGCTGCTGAACCCCGACGTCAACGTCGTCACCTACGACACGCGGCTCGATGCGTCGAACATCATCGACATCATCTCCGGCTACGACGTCATCGTCGACGGCGCCGACAACTTCCCCAGCCGCTACCTGCTGAACGATGCCAGCGTGAAGCTGGGCATCCCGGTGGTGCACGGCTCGATCTTCCGCTTCGAGGGCATGGTCAGCGTGTTCCATCCGCTCGAGGGCCCCACGTACCGCGACATGGTGCCCGAGCCGCCGCCCGCCGAGTTGGCCCCCAGCTGCGCCGAGGCCGGCGTGCTGGGTGTGCTGCCCGGCATCATCGGCAGCATCCAGGCGCTCGAGGTCATCAAGCTCATCTTGGGCCTGGGCGATTCGCTGGCCGGCCGCATCCTGGCGGTCGACACCACCGAGATGTCGTTCCGCACGTTCAAGTTGCAGCGCGACCCCAGCAACCTGGTCACCTACGCCAACCGCGACCGCATCGTCATCAAGGAACTCGACGGCCTCTGCGCCCCAGGCCTGTCGCACTGACCTCGGTCAGGCGCCGTACGCCACCGGGGCTCCTGCCCTGCGCCCCCGGCACGTCCCGTCCCGTCCCGTCTCGTCCCGTCTCGTCTCACCCATTCGTGAGCGTGGACCGGCACCAGGGTGGTCCAGCCGCACCGACCCAGCAGCTCCGTGAGCGTAGACCGGCACCAGGGCGGTCCAGCCGCACGGATCTTGCGGCTTCGTGAGGGATGTCCTGCTGCAGAACACCGGTGCTGGGGCGGTCCGGGCGCACGGACGGGGGAGGGCGGGGTCGGGGACGGGTCGGACAGGCCGGGGTGGCGGGCGGGGTCAGAGCGGCGCGGTCAGGCGGAGGCGACGTCGAGTTCGTCGGCGGCGAGGACCTCGCGCTCTTGGATGGCGACACCGGTGATGACGAGGGCGGCACCGAGCAGGTCGACCCAGGTGGGGGTCTGGTCGAGGGCGATGAAGCCCACGAACATCGCCGTCACCGGCAGCAGGGCCAGCAGCAGTGCGAAGCGGCGCACCGGCACCCGGCGCAGCACGTGCTGGTCGATGCCGTAACCGACCACGTTCGACAGCACGCCCACCGACAGCGCGGCGAACAGCCACGCCGGATGACCCACCACGGCGCCGATGCCCGGTGCACCGAACGGAATGAGCACGAACGCGCCGAACAGCATGCCCAGTGCCAGGCCCGCCGAGCCGCGGTCGAAGCCGGCCACGTGGCGGCCGATGATGATGTAGGCCGCCCACATCGCCGAGGCCATGAACACGAACAGCAAGCCCAGCGGCTCGGTGTCGATCTCCACGCCCGACAGCACCACCACGCCCACCACGGCCAGCACGAGTGCAGCAGTGTTGCGTCGGGTGCGGGTGAAGGCAGCTGCCACGGCAATGGGACCGATGAACTCGATGACGACGCCCTTGCCCAGGTCGATGCGCTCGATGGCGAAGTAGAACGTCACGTTCATCAGCGCCGTCGCTGTGCCGAACAGCATGGCGGCGTAGACCTCACGCCGGGTCCAGCCACGCTGCCGACGCCAGGTGAACGCCATCAGCACGATGGTGGCGCCGATGACCCGCAACCACGCCACCGTGCCCGGGCTGACGTCGTCGAAGAGCGATATGGCGATGACCGCGCCGGTGTATTGCGAGACACCCGAGAAGACGAACAGGGCCTCGGGCGAGAACCGGTCGAGCCGGTTCGAATCCGATGAACTCAAGCGGCGGCTTTCAGTCGAACAGGTCGGGATCGGTGCGGCAGATCTCCTGCCACAGCGGCTGGAAGCTCAGCCACCCGGCGATGTGCGACGCCGTCTGCTCGCGGGTGTACACCGCGTCGTCGTGCGGGATGAGCTTCGGCGTGCCGGCGGCCATGGCCATCAGTTGCGCCTGGCACGAGCGGTCCATCGACAAGAACCAGAAGGCGGCCTCGTCGACCGTGGTGCCGACGGTGAACAAGCCGTGGTTCTGGTGAATGGCGGCCTTGCCCGTGGGGAACTGCGACACCAGGTCGCGCCCGTCCTCCACGCCGAGCTGCACCCGACCGCGCTGGGCCGTGATGATGACGTGGTCCTCGTAGAAGATGCACGAGTCCTGCGTGATGGGGTCGAGCGGGATGCCGAGCGAGCTGAAGGCCTTGCCGTGCACGCTGTGGCTGTGCGCTGCGGCGATGACATCGGGTCGGGCCTCGTGGACGGCCGAGTGGATGACGAACGCGGCGCGGTTCACCGGATGCTTGCCGTAGACGACGTTGCCCTGGTGGTCGACGAGGATGAGGTCGCTGACGCGGATGTGGCGGAAGCTGATGGCGAACGGGTTCACCCAGAACAGATCGGGGAACTCGGGGTCGCGCACGGTGATGTGGCCGGCGACGCCCTCACCGAAACCGACCCGGCCGAACACGCGCAGTGCGGCGGCGAGCTTCTGCTTGCGGTGCAGGCGCTCTTCCTCGACCGTGGCGAACGGGGCGGGCAACTCGAGGCCCACCTGCTTGGGGGTGAGCTCGATGCCGTCGATCATCTGGATGCCGGACTCGGTGGTCGTCATGCGCCGAGCCTAATCACAGCGTGGCCAGCGCGGCATTGGCGATCTGCTGGGGCAGCAGGTCGAACAGGTCGTAGAGGTCGACGATGGCACCCGACTGGCCGAACGCATCGACTCCTACCGGGTTCACCCGCTGGCCGAACACCGAGCCGAGCCAGGCGAGGGCGTGGCTGGCGGCGTCGTGCACGGTGACGATGGGGGCACTGCGCTCGTCGGCCCGGATGAGCGAGGCGATGTGCAGTCCGCTCAGATCGGCTGACCGCGCGCTGCGGCCCGCCTGCTGCATCTCGCCGCGCCAGGCCCGGTACACGCGATCGGGTGAGGTGAGGTCGAGCACCGTGGCGGCCACGCCCTCGTCGGCCAGGGCCGCGGCGGCGTGCACGGCTTCGGGCACCACGGCGCCGGTGGCGGCGAGCACCACCCGGGGTGCGTGCGGGTCGGCTGCCAGCACGGCGTCGGGCTCGACGAGGCGATATCCGCCGGCCAGCACCTGGTCGCGCAGCGAACCTTCGCCGATGCGGTCGCGTGCGGCGATGAACGGCCGTTGGTCGATGGGGCGGGTGCTGAGGCGCAGGTACAGGCTCTCGCCGTCGAGCGCCCCGAGGCGGTGGATACCGTCGCACAGCAGCCAGTCGAGCGCCTGCGCGTAGCACGGCTCGGTGTAGCTCATCCCCGGCAACTCGAGGCCGATCGACGGGGTGATGGTGCTCTGGTGGGCGCCGCCCTCGGGGGCGAGGGTGACGCCGGCGGGTGTGCCGACGACGATGAAGCGGGCGCCGTTGTAGAGCGCGTAGATGAGCGCATCGAGGCCGCGGCACACGAACGGGTCGTACACGGTGCCGATGGGCACGAGGTGCTGGCCGTGCAGTTCCTGGCCGAGGCCCAGGGCGTGCAGCGCGAGGAACAGGTTCATCTCGCTGATGCCCAGTTCGATGTGTCGGCCGCCCGGGCCCTGCTGCCAGCGCAGCAGGCGGTCGCTGCCCAGGAAGTCGGGCTGCACCTCGGGGTGGAACACGCCGAACTTGTTGATCCAGCCGCCGAGGTTGGTGCTCACACTCACATCGGGCGACAGGGTGACCATGCGCTCGGCCACACCGTCGACGGCACCGAGACCGGTGAGCAGGCGGCCGAACACCTCCTGGGTGCTGACCGGCTTGGCGCCCACCGCCACGCCCACGCCCACCGGCACCGGCAGGTCGGGGCGAGGCTTGGGTGGCACGTTGTTCACCTCGCCGCCCTGCGCCGCACACAGGCGGCCGGCGGGCGACTCGGGGTCGAAGCGGTCCCACTCGGTCGCTTCGGTGAGGCCGAACTCGGCGCGCACCTGGTCGATCTGCGTGGGCGACAGCAGGGCGGCGTGGTTCAGCGGGTCGCCGGCGATGGGCAGGCCCCAGCCCTTGATGGTGTAGGCGAACACCACGCTCGGCCGGTCGGTGACGGCGTCGCACTGGCGGTAGGCGTCGAGCAGCACGTCGAGGTCGTGGCCGCCGAGGTTCTGCACCAACGGCACCAGCTCGTCGTCGGCGATGTCGGCCACGAA
>JBIKLX010000199.1:0-5540 GCA_044359565.1 Ilumatobacteraceae bacterium | reverse complement strand
GTGCTGCTCGAGGCGCTGCAGTCGCTGCCCGCCGATGTGACCGTGTGGGTGGCGGGCACCGGGCCCGACACCGAGGCGCTCCAGGCGCGCTATCGCGACGACCGGCGCATCGTCTGGCTCGGCCGGGTGAGCGAAGACGACAAGGTCGAGCGGATGCGGGCGGCGACGGTGTTCTGCGCTCCGTCGCTGCACGGCGAGTCGTTCGGAGTGGTGCTGGTCGAGGCCATGGCCGCGGGTACGGCGGTGGTAGCGAGTGGCCTCGACGGATATCGCAACGTGGCCACCGACGGCGTCGACGCGGTGTTGGTCGAACCGGGCGATGTGGCGGCTCTCGCTCAGAGCCTGTCGCGGGTGCTCGCCGACCCGCGCCTGCGCGAGCGACTCGTCGCTGCAGGGAGCCGTCGGGCCGACGACTTCTCGATGACGGCGCTCGCACACCGCTATGTCGAGCACTACGAGCGGCTGGCGGCAACGGGTGCAGCACTCCCGGAGCGACCCAGAGGTCGCCGTTGGTCGCGTATGCTGGAGCGAGCCGTCGTGCCGCGTCTCGCCCGTGCCTCGGCCTTCATCGATCGGAGCAGTTCATGACCTGGATCATCGTCCTCGCCGTCGTCGCCGTGCTGGTGCTGATCGTCATCGGCCTCTACAACGGTCTCGTCCGGGCCCGTAACCAGGTCGACAACGCGTGGTCGCAGATCGACGTGCAGTTGAAGCGACGCATCGACCTCATCCCCAACCTGGTCGAGACCGTGAAGGGCTACGCGGCCCATGAGAAAGAAACGCTCGACGCCGTGGTGACGGCCCGCAACGCTGCCATCGCGGCGCCTGCCGGCGACCCGCATGCGCAGGCGGCCGCCGACAACCAGATCACCGGCGCGCTGCGCCAGCTGTTCGCTCTCAGCGAGGCGTATCCCGACTTGAAGGCGAACCAGAACTTCCTCGCCCTGCAGGAAGAACTCACCGCCACCGAGGGTCGAGTGGCCTACGCGCGGCAGTTCTACAACGACACTGTGCTGGGGTACAACAACAAGCTGCAGACCTTCCCCACGGTGGTGCTGGCGGGCATGTTCCACTTCACCAAGCGCGACTACTTCGAGGCCGACGGTGCCGATCGCCAGGTCCCGAAGGTGCAGTTCTGAACCCAGCAGCGCCATACATCGGTCACTGCCGGCCGATGGTGCCCGCAATCAGAGCCGTTCGACCGTTACTCTGACGGGTCTGATGTTCGAACTCATCCGCGCCAATCGCCGCAAGAGTGCAGCCCTCATCATCGGCTTCGTCGGCCTGCTGGGTCTGGTGGGTGCCGCGGTGGGGGTGCTGCTCGGTCACGGGTTGATCGGAACCATCATTGCGCTGGTCGTTTCGGGTGTCATCGCCTTCACCTCGTACTGGAAGGCCGACTCCATCGCCTTGGCCGTCAGCCGGGCCCGTCCTGCCGACCCGAACGAGTTCCAGCGGCTGCACAACCTCGTTGAAGGGCTGTGCATCGCCGGCGGCCTGCCCAAGCCGCGGATCTTCATCATCGACGATCCGGCGCCGAACGCCTTCGCCACCGGACGCGACCCGCGGCACGCCGCCATCGCGGTCACCTCCGGTCTGCTCGAGAAGTTGAACCGGGTCGAGCTCGAAGGTGTGGTGGCGCATGAGTTGGCGCACATCCGCAACTACGACATCCTCGTCTCCACCCTCGCCGTCACACTCGTTGGAGGTATCGCCATCCTGGCCGACACCGCCATCCGCCTGATGTGGTGGAACGGTGGCCGGGTGCGACGCGACGGCGACCGCGCCGACGGCAACAACCCGATCGCGTTCCTCGGTTTCGCACTGCTCATCGTCGCCCCGCTGCTGGCCAAAGTGATGCAGGCCGCCATCAGTCGCCGACGCGAGACCCTCGCCGACGTGAGCGCCTGCCAGATGACCCGGTACCCACCGGGGCTCATCGCGGCGCTCGAGAAACTCCGCGACGACACCACCGTCACCCATTCGGCCTCGACGGCCACGGCCCATCTCTGGATCGAGCAACCCATGTCGGGTGTGGGCGACGCTGGGCGGCTCGGTGGCATCCATCGCCTGTTCGACACTCATCCACCGCTCGAGGAGCGCATTGCACTGTTGAGGGAACTGTGAACCGAACCCGAACTGCTGTTGTCGGCCTGCTGGCCGTTGCCCTCGTCGCCACAGCGTGTGGAGGCGACGACGACACCGCTGCCGAAACCACAGCGCCAACCACCACGGCTGCTCCTGCCACCACCCAAACGCCCACCACGACGGCTGCGACCACCACCACCGAGGCACCCGCCACCACCGAGGCACCCACGACTACCGTCGTCGAGTTGCCCCCGATGCCGCTGACGGGGCTGCCCATCCCGAACGATCTGCTGCCGTTGCGGCGCGCCCTGGTGGTGAAGATCGACAACCATCCGCAGGCTCGTCCGCAGTTCGGTCTGAACGCTGCCGACATCGTGTTCGAGGAGAACGTCGAGAACCTCACCCGATTCGCGGCGGTGTTCCACAGCCAAGACGCCGAACGGGTGGGTCCGATCCGCTCGGGTCGCACTCAGGACGTCACCTTGCTCGGGTCGTTCAACAAGCCCCTGTTCGCATGGAGCGGCGGGAACGGCAACGTCACCGCTGCGGTGAAGGCCAGCGACCTCGTGAACCTCAGCCCTGCGGCGGTGAGCAACTCGGGGTACTACCGGGCGCCACGCGGGAACGAGGACATCGAGCACACGCTCTACAACAGCACCCAGTCGCTCTGGACGCACCAGCCCGACGAGTTGTCGCCGCCGCCGGCGCAGTTCACCTACCGCGACGACGGGGTGGCGGCCGCGGGCGAGGCCTCACCCGGTGTCGACGTGAAGATGGACGGCGTCGAGGCGGGCTGGACCTGGGACGGCACCACGGCAAGCTACCTGCGCACCCAGGGCGGCAAGGCGCACAACGACGCCACGCTCGGCCAGGTGAACGCCGCGAACGTGGTGATCCTCGAGGTCGACTACGAGCCGAGCCCGGCCGACGCGCGCAGTCCCGAGGCCCAGACCATCGGCACCGGTACGGCATGGGTGTACACGGGCGGCGTGCTGGTGCGCGGCACCTGGACCCGCAACGATCGCCTCGAGCCGTTCGCCCTCACCGACGCCTCGGGTGGAGTCATCGGCCTCACACCCGGTCGTACCTGGGTGGAACTCGCCCGGGTGGGCAAGGTAACGCCCCGCGTCTGAGCCGTCGGGGGCCGACCGCTGTTGCACCCGACACAACGCCGCAATCCGCTGTGGGTCGTCGCGGGTCGGATGGATACGATGGCCGACATGAGTTCGTCGAGCGGTTCCACGGGTACGTATCGGGTCAAGCGCGGTCTGGCCGAGATGATGAAAGGCGGCGTCATCATGGACGTCGTCACTCCCGAGCAGGCTCGTATCGCCGAATCAGCCGGCGCCTGTGCCGTGATGGCGCTCGAACGTGTGCCCGCCGACATCCGTCGCGACGGTGGTGTCGCCCGCATGAGCGATCCCGAGATGATCGACGGCATCCAGGCCGCGGTCACCATCCCCGTCATGGCCAAGGCGCGCATCGGCCACTTCGTCGAGGCGCAGATCTTGCAGGCACTCGGTGTCGACTACATCGACGAGAGCGAAGTGCTCACCCCGGCCGACGAGACGCACCACATCGACAAGTTCGCGTTCACCGTGCCGTTTGTGTGCGGTGCCACCAACCTCGGCGAGGCGCTCCGACGCATCAGCGAGGGTGCCTGCATGATCCGCAGCAAGGGTGAGGCCGGCACCGGCAACATCGTCGAGGCCGTGCGCCACCTGCGCAACATCCTCGGCGACATCAAGCGCATCCAGGCCGCCAACGACCAGGCCGAATTGTTCCAGTGGGCCAAGCAGTTGCAGGCCCCGTTGCCGCTGGTACAGGAGATTGCTGAAACCGGCACGCTGCCAGTGCCGCTGTTCTGTGCAGGTGGCATCGCCACACCGGCCGATGCGGCGCTGGCCATGCAACTGGGTGCCGAGGCCGTGTTCGTCGGGTCGGGCATCTTCAAGAGCGACGACCCCGAGCCGCGGGCGAAGGCCATCGTCGAGGCCACCACGCACTTCCGCGATGCCGACATCCTCGCCAAGGTGAGCCGTGGCCTTGGTGCCCCCATGACGGGCATCGGCATGGATGCCATCAACCAGCGCTTCGCCGAGCGGGGTTGGTGAGTCGTGCGGTCGGCGGGGGAGCAGCCCCCAGGTGAACGCCACCACTCCGGTCATCGGCGTGCTCGCCCTGCAGGGTGCCTTCGCCGCGCATGAACGTGCGCTGATCCGCCTCGGCGCGGTCACGCGTCAGGTACGCACCGCTGCCGATCTGGCCGAGGTCGATGCGCTGGTGATGCCCGGTGGCGAGAGCACCACCATGGCGCACCTCCTCGCCACCAACGAGTTGTTCGAACCGCTGGCCGCGCGTCTGGCCGCCGGGATGCCGGTGTTCGGCACCTGCGCCGGGATGATCCTGCTGGCCACCGAGGTGCTCGACGGCCGGGCGGGGCAGCGTAGTTTCGGGGTCATCGACATCGCAGTCCGCCGCAACGGGTACGGCCGTCAGGTCGACAGCTTCGAGGACGACATCGATGTAGATGGCCTTGATGAACCGTTCCACGTGGTGTTCATCCGTGCTCCGAAAGTCGAGCGCGTCGGCGAGGGCGTGTCGGTGTTGGCTGAGCACCATGGTGTGCCCGTACTCGCCCGCCAGGGCAATGTGCTGGTTGCGTCGTTCCACCCCGAGCTCACCGACGATCTGCGGTTGCATGGGCTGTTCGTGTCACTCGTCCACCACGTTCTGTCGGCCACCGTCGGCCGCTGAGACCACTGCTACAAGGAGCCACTGCATCATGTCCGGCCACTCCAAATGGGCAACGATCAAGCACAAGAAGGGCGCAGCCGACGCGCGCCGGGCGAAGGTGTTCGCCAAGCTCGCCCGGCAACTCGAGGTGGCTGCACGCGACGGTGGCGGCGACCCGGCCACCAACGCCACGCTGCGCACGATGGTGTTGAAGTCGAAGGCTGCGCAGATGAACAACGACCTCATCGACCGGGCCATCAAGCGCGGTACCGGCCAGAGCGACGGCGGCAACTACGAGGCCATCACCTACGAGGGCTATGCGCCCGGTGGTGTAGCGCTACTCATCGATGTGCTCACCGACAACCGGAACCGGTCGAGCGCCGACGTTCGCAACATCTTTTCCAAGCTGGGCGGATCGCTGGCCGAACCCGGCGCAGTGGGTTGGCAGTTCAGTCGCAAGGGCGTCATCCTCGCCAAGGGCAGTGAGGACGAGGTGATGATGGTGGCACTCGACGCCGGCGCCGACGATGTGGCCGCCGACGGCGAGTTCTGGAAGATCACTTGCGACCCGTCGCTGCTGTACGAGGTGCGCGATGCGCTGCAGGCGGCGAAGGTGGCCGTCGAGTCGGCCGAGTCGACGATGGTGTCGTCGAACAGCGTCGAGGTCACCGACGTCGACGACGCGAAGAAGGTGCTCCGCATCATCGACGCGCTCG
>JBIKLX010000198.1:0-5543 GCA_044359565.1 Ilumatobacteraceae bacterium | reverse complement strand
CCGTGGGCCGTCACCAGATCGTGCGCCGTGGCCTCGAACGTCGACACCAGATGCAGCAGTTCGGCCGGGCTCGCCGCGCCGGCGCGCTCGGTGAACCCGGCTAGATCGACGAACCCGACGCAGAGCGGCATCGTCGCCAGGTCGTCGTGGCCGGCCAACGCGCGACGGCTGGCACGAACCGACTCGGCCAGATGGGCGCGGAACAGCGGGTCGAACAGCCCGGTCGCCTGTCGGGCGAGCTCGATCGCCTGCACGCCGACCTGTGCGCGCTCGAGCTCGTCGAACTCGGTGAGGCGCTCGGCCTCGACGTCGCGGAGGAACATCTCGCCGGCCGCCTCGGCTACTCGGCGGATCGACGAGCCGACCACGCGGGTGAAGTGCAGCAGCTCGTCCTGGCTGAACAGGCTGCGCGCCAGGGCGAACAACTCGAAGACGGTGACGTCGTCGGTCGTGCACACCGGGTCGTCGATCGGTGCCGGCTGGAACCCGGCGGCGATGCGCAACTGGGCCGCCGTCTCGAGATCGAATCCGGCTCGCCGGGCGAGCTCGGCCACCGTGAAGCGTTCGCCCGGGAGCAACGCGAGGTCACCGGCGAGCCCCGCCAGGTCGCCTTCGCGGTCGGCCTCGAGCATCAGGTCGAGCGGGATGCCGAGGGAGGTGAGCCATGCGAGCAGGGCACGGCGGCTGGCAGCCGTCTGAGCAGCGGGATCGAGCAGTCCCGCGGCAATCCACTGCGCCTCGTCGGTCGTGGCTCGGTCCACACCGAGGAACCTACTCGCACCTACAGTCCTGCCATGGCAAACGTCCTCATCACGGGGTGCAGCAGCGGGTTCGGTGAACTCGCTGCCCTCACCTTCGCCGACCATGGTCACCGCGTGTTCGCGACGATGCGCACCCCCGGGAGGTCGGCGGCGCTGAACACGCGCGCCGACATCACCCAGGTGGCACTCGACGTGTGCGACACGGCGTCGGTCGAGCACGCAGTGGCCGAGGTGATCGCCCAGTGCGGGCAGCTCGACATCGTGGTGAACAATGCCGGTATCGAGGTGTTCGGCGCGGTGCACCTGCTCAGCGATGCCGAGGTGCAGCGTCAGTTCGACACGAACGTCACGGGTGTCATCCGTGTGGTGCGCGCCGTGGTGCCGCACTTCTTGGCCAACGGTGGCGGCACCATCGTGAACGTCGGCTCGGTCGCTGGCGTGGTGGGTGCGCCGTACAGCGGCATCTACGCGGGCAGCAAGCACGCGGTCGAGGCGCTCAGCGAGTCGTTGCACTTCGAGTTGTCGCACCGCGGGGTGCGAGTGCGTCTGGTCGAGCCTGGCCAGTTCGCCACCTCGCTGGGTTCGAACTCGTCGGTGGCCGAGGCGATGCCTGAGAGCAGCGACGAGTACGCGCGGTGGCAGCGGTTCCGGGCAGCGCAGCGCACGTTGGTGAACGGTCAGCCCGCCCCGGCGCAGATCGTCGCCGACGTCATCTACACCGCCGCAACCGAGCAGCCGGGCCGCCTGCGGTATCCGGTGGGTGGCGACACGGAGTTGATCATCGGCACCAAGAGCGCGATGAGCTTCGAGGACTTCGACACCACGATGCGCGCCGCGCTGAACTGGAACGAGTAGCCCCGCCCCGAACTGCCCCACCCCGAGCAACGCAGTACCCAGGGGGTACGGTGGCGCCATGACGACCTTCGGTGGCACAGTCGAACCCGGTTGGGAAGCGGTCGAGGCCGCGTTCCGTGGCAACTTCGAGCGCGGTGAAGAGGTGGGTGCGGCCGTCGCCGTGTATCACCGCGGCCAACAGGTGGTGAACCTGTGGGGCGGCCAGTTCGACGCCGGCAGCGACCAGGCCTACGACGACGACACCCTGCAGTTGGTGTTCTCCACCACCAAGGGCATCGCAGCCATTGCCGTGGGCATCTGCGTCGACCGCGGCCTCATTCAGTACGGCGAGAAGGTGAGCACCTACTGGCCCGAGTTCGCGGCCAAGGGCAAGGGCGACGCCACCGTGGCGCAACTGCTCAGCCACCAGTGCGGTCTGTTCAGCGTGCAGGGCAGCATCACGCTGGCCGAGGCGCTCGACTGGAACACCGTCACCGCCCGTCTTGCCGACACCGAGCCCGAGTGGCCGATCGGTTCCACCCACGGCTATCACGCACTCACCTACGGCTGGTTGGCGGGCGAACTGGTCCGCCGGGTCGACCCCGCCCATCGGTCGATCGGTCGCTTCGTCGCCGACGAGATCGCCGGGCCGCTCGGCCTGCAGCTGTGGATCGGTCTGCCCGCCGAGCACGAGCACCGTGTGTCACCCATCCAGGGTTCGCCGCTCGCTTCCACCACCGACGACCCGGCGCTGAAGGCGATGATCGAACAGTTCATGGGGCCCAACACCCGCGGTGGTCGGGCACTGTCGCTGAACGGCGCCTTCACCGTCGAGGGCGAGAACGCCTTCAACCGACGCGACGTGCATGCCGCCGAGATCCCTGCGGCCAATGGCATCGCCAATGCCTGGTCCCTCGCCCGCATGTACGCGGCCACGATGGCCCCGGTCGACGGTGTGTGCCTGCTGTCGGATGACACTCGTGAGGTGGCACGTACCACGGTCACGCCCGACAACGAACCCGATGCCTGCCTCATCATGCCCACCACGTTCGGCATGGGGTTCATGACCCACGGGCCGTTCACGCCCTATGCCGGCCCTGGCTCGTACGGACACCCCGGTGCGGGCGGCTCGGTGGCGTTCGCTCAGCCCGATCGCGAGTTGGCGTTCGCCTACGTCATGAACAAGCCGGCGTCGAACCTGGCCAACGATGCCCGCGCCCAGCACCTCACCGACGCCGCCACCACGGTGATCGACGCCCTCTAGCCGCGTCGCAACCCGGCGGTCAGCACCAGGTACAGCACACCGGCGACGCCCGCCGCGCCAGCGCCCACCGTCATCGCCACGCGCACGCCGACCGCCTCCGACAGCAGGCCGGTCGCGATGCTCGACAGGCTGATCACCAGGGTGACGATGGCGAAGTCGCCGGCCATCACCCGGCCGCGAACATCATCGGGGGTGCGGATCTGGAGGCCATAGGACGACAGCGTCCATTGCGAGCCGCCGCCGAGGTGGGCCAATGCGACGAGCACAGCGCACACCCCGATGGTGGGCGCCCACGCCGCACCGACGTACAGCACCGAGTAGGCGACGCCCGCCGTGCCGCACACCAGCAGGATCCGGCGGATGTCGCCGCGCGCAAACCGCATCGCCACGATCGGGCCGAGGCCCACACCCACACCACGCGCACCGATCAACAGACCGCGCCCACCGTCACCGGTGTTGAACACGTCGCCCGCCAGAACCGCGAGCTGGCTCACCACACCGGCGCCGATCGCAAAGGTCGACTTCGACGCCATCAGCGCGAGCACCACCGGATCGCGGCGAGCGAAGCGCACGGCTTCCGCCATGTCGGCCACCGGCCGCATCGGCTGGCGTGACGCACCGACCTCGTGGGTCTGCATCCGCGTCCGGATGAGCGCGAACAACGCACCTGCCACGAGGAAGCTGACGGCGTTGGCGATGAAGCACGCGGTACGCCCGAACACCTCGCTGAACACGCCACCGATCGCTGCGCCGACGGCCAGCATCACACCCCACGTGGCGCCCAGCAGTGCGGCTGCGGTGCGCAACTCTTCGGGCGAGCGGGCCAGGTTGGGTACGGCGGCGTCGACGGCCGGCTTCACGAACGCGGCCAGTGCCGAGATCGACGCCTGGAACACGAACACCACCCACACGTGCTCGGTGGTGCCGAGCAGCAGACCGAGTGCCGCGACGGCCTGCATGCCCGACACGGCCACCAGCACCCGGCGGCGGTCGAAGCGATCTGCCACGCTGCCGCCAAGGGGCGAGAACAGGAACGACGGCAGCGAGAACGCCACCATCACCAGCGCCACCAGCAGTTCCGAGCCGGTGGCATCGTCGACCAACCCGGCGACGGCGACGAACGCGAACCAGTCGCCCATGAAACTGATGACCTGGGCGATGAACAGCAGACGGATGTCGCGGTTCGAGCGGAGCAGTTGCAGCATCAGCGGAGGGCGTGGGCGGCCAGCAGACGGGCCAACACGCCGGTGAGCTTCTGCGCAGTGGGGAGGTGGAGGTACTCGTTGGGGCCGTGCGCGTTCGAGTCGGGCCCGAGTGCGCCGGTGATGACGAACTGGGCCTCGGGGAACATCTCGCCGAGCATCCCCATGAACGGGATCGTGCCACCCTCGCCAAAGGCACGCGACGGTCGGCCGAACTCGGCCAGCGACGCAGCGTCGAGCGCGTCGGCGAGCCACGGTGCGAACGACGGGGCATTCCAGCCGGGCCCGCAGCGACCGTTCAGGAACCGCACACGCGCCCCGTACGGCGGTTCGGCGGTGAGCGCCGTCCCGATGGCGGCCAGCGCGGCATCGGCATCGCAGGTGGGTGGCAGCCGGAAGCTGAGCTGCAGCGCCGTGTGGGGACGTAGCACGTTGCCGGCCAGATCGACCGAGGGGATGCCATCGACACCGGTGGTGCTGAGGGTGGGCCACCAGGTGGTGGCCAGCAGTTGGTCGACCGGGTCGTCGACCGCGGGGCGTGCGCCGTCGACCCAGGGGAAGTGGTCGCCGATCGGGAACTCGGCGGCCACGGCTTCGGCTTGGGCCTGGCGGTCGGCCGGCACGTCGACGTGCAGTTCGGGCACGAGGACCCGGCCCGTGCCCGAGTCCTCGACGCGGTCGAGCAACTGACGAATGATGCGCATCGACGACGGCACCACGCCGCTCGCCGAGCCGGAGTGGACGCCCTCACGGAGGATGTCGACCCGCAGTTGCCCGCTGGCCATGCCTCGCAGCGAGGTGGTGACCCACAGCCGCTCGAAGTCCATGCATCCCGAGTCGAGGCACAGCACCAAACTGGGCGACCCGATGCGGGGGCCGAGCGCATCGAGGTACGCCGGCAGATCGGGGCTGCCGCTCTCCTCGCTCGCCTCGATGAGGACGATGCAACGGTGGTGCGCCAGGCCCGCCAGCTGGGCGGCCTCGATGGCCAGCAGCGATGCGAACGCTGCGTAGCCGTCGTCGGCGCCGCCACGCCCGTACAACTTGTCGCCCTCCACGACCGGCTTCCACGGGCCGAGGTCGTCGCGCCAACCCGTCATCTCGGGCTGCTTGTCGAGGTGGCCGTACAGCATCACCGTGTCGTTGCCGGTCATGCCGCCGAAGGCGGGTACCTCGATCAGCAACAGCGGCGACCGGCCGGGCAGTTCGTGCACCTCCACCACCATGCCGACGATCGAGCGGCGCGCACACCAGTCGCGCACGAGGCCGACGGCGCGATGCATGTGGCCGTGGGCGTGCCAATCGGCGTCGAAGGCTGCCGACACGTTGGGGATGTGGATGAAGTCGTGCAGTGTGGGCAGCACCGACGTGGCCCACTCGCGGGCGATGTGGTCGCCCAGCACCGCGTCGACGGTGCCGGCGCTCATCGCCGGATCTTCGCGATGCGGTCGATGGTCTGCTCGGCCTCGGCCATGATGCGCC
>JBIKLX010000043.1:0-19445 GCA_044359565.1 Ilumatobacteraceae bacterium | reverse complement strand
CGCAGTTCCTCACCGAGCAGGCCCGCCGCCACGGCATCTGGGTGGGCGGCTCGTGCCCCGAGGTGTCGCCCGATGCGCCGGCCGACGATCAGCGGCCGCACAACGTGTTCGTGCTCGCCGGCCCCGAGGGTCAGCAGCACCGCTACCGCAAGATCCACCCGTTCAGCTTCGGCGGCGAGGACAAGCACTTCCGTGCGGGCGACGCCTTCACCCAGGTGGAGGTGTTGGGCCTGCGCCTCAGCCTGTTCGTCTGTTACGACCTGCGCTTCGCCGACGAGTTCTGGCAGCTCGCCCCCACCACCGATGTGTACCTGGTGCCGGCCAACTGGCCCGAGGCGCGCCGCACCCACTGGATGAGCCTGCTGCAGGCCCGGGCCATCGAGAACCAGGCCTACGTGGTGGGCTGCAACCGGGTGGGCACCGGGGGCACGCTGGCGTACTCGGGCGACAGCCGCATCGTCGACCCGCTCGGCGAACTGCTGGCCACGGCGGCCAACACCGAGAGCATCCTGCTGGCCGATGTGTCGGCCGGCCATGTGGCCGCCGTGCGCGACCGCTTCCGCTTCCTCCAAGACCGCCGCTGACCAGCGGCCCGGTCGGCCCCGGAACGTGTCGAGTTGCGGCCGCGTGAGGGCCCGAAGTCGACACGCACCCGGCCGGGAACGGCGCAGATCAGTCGAGGGGGAGGGCGAGCAGACTGACGGTCTTCTTACCGCCGTCAGTGTCCTGCTGGCCGACTTCGCGAAAGCCGATCGAGTGGTGGAACGTCAGGCTCGGCTCGTTGTAGGGCCGGATGTTCACCTCGCAGGTGAGCAGCGGGAAGCGGCCCGTCAGGCGGCTGACGAGCTCGGCGTAGAACCCGCGCCCGATGCCGTAGCGGCGGAATGCCGGTTCGACGGCGATGCGATCGAGGTATGCGAAGTCGTCGTAGGTGCGGCTGAACCAGCCGTAGTTGAGGCTGCCGTAGTCGACACCCGGCGGGAACACGATGCAGAACCCGGCGAACGCGCCGTCGACCTCGGCGGTGAGGGCCGCCTCGGCCATACCGAGCAGTCGTTCGATCTCGGCCCGGTCGAGTTCGTTCAGTTCGGGCACGTTGGCGTTGTTGAGGGCCAGTGCCGCATCGAGGTCGGTGGTCACGGTGTCGCGGATCAGCACGACACAGCACTGTAGGGGTCGTAGCCTGGCCACCATGTTCGGATCCAAGAAGACCGCGATGGTCGACCCCGCCGAAGCGCTGCGCGGCCGTACCGACCAGACCATGCCCGTCCCCACCGCTCACTACGTGAACGGCAACCCGCTGCAGGGTCCGTGGCCCGAGGGGTACCAGACCGCTGTGTTCGGTCTCGGTTGCTTCTGGGGTGCCGAGCGCAAGTTCTGGCAGACGCCCGGCGTGTTCAGCACCGCCGTGGGTTACGCGGGCGGATACACCCCGAACCCCACCTACGAGGAGACCTGCACTGCGCTCACCGGGCACACCGAGGTGGTGCTGGTGGCGTTCGACCCGGCGCAGGTGAGCTACGAGACGCTGCTGCGGGTGTTCTGGGAGAACCATGACCCCACCCAGGGCATGCGTCAGGGCAACGACATCGGCACGCAGTACCGCAGCGCCGTGTACGCCACGTCGGCCGAGCAGCTCGACGCCGCGCTGGCCAGCGCGGCCGTGTTCCAGGAGCGGCTCAGCGCCGCTGGCTACGGGGTCATCACCACCGAGATCGCTCCGGCCGGCGCCTTCTATTACGCCGAGCCGTACCACCAGCAGTACCTCGCCAAGAATCCCAACGGGTACTGCGGCATCGGTGGCACCGGCGTCACCTGCCCCATCGGCCTCACTGCCTGACCAGCCCGAGTCGCCTGCACCCGCCTGCACCCGCCCTCGCCCCCGCGCCGTTCGTGCGCCGGCACCCCCTCAGGGCCGGTCCACGCGCACGAAGGCTGGGGCTTCGTGAGCGGCGGCCGCCCCAGCGGCGGTCGATCCTCACGGACCGGTTGGGGGGTTGGTCAGGGTGCAGGGTGCGGACCCGGCGTCAGGTCCAGCCGTGGGCGCGGATGTGGGCACCGTCGGCGTCGAGGGTGCGGCCGGCCCAACGCAACACGCCCGGCGTGGCGCTGAGCTTGGCGATGAGGCCCTGCATCGGTGTGCCGTCGACATCGACGATGGTGTCGCGCGCCGCGTAGTGCGGGTCGGCCGCGATGTCGGCCATGTCCATCACCGGGCCGATGGCTGCTTCGGCCGCGGTGAAGGCGTCGATCACCTCGGCCTGGGTGCGTGCCGCGCACCAGTCGCGCATGACGGCCTCGAGCGCGTCGCGGTTGGCCATCCGCCCGGCGAACGTGGTGAAGCGCGGATCGTCGCCCACACCGAGCAAGGCCAGCACCCGTTGGGCAACGCTGTCGGCGCTGGTCGACACGCCCACCCACTTCCCGTCGCTGCAGCGGTAGGTGCCGCGGGGCACCGTGTACGGCAGGCCGGCGCCCAACCGCGGCTGCTGTTCGCCGGTGAGTTCGTACAGCGAGATGAGCGGCCCCATGATCTGGAACAGGCTCTCGAGCAGGCTCACATCCACCACCTGGCCGACGCCGCTGTGCAGCGCCACCATCGTGGCGAACGCCGCCACCAGGCCCGTCACCTCGTCGGTGAGGGCGATGGGCGGCAGCAGCGGTTGGCCGTCGGGTTCGCCGCTGATGGCGCTGAGCCCCGACATCGACTCGGCGATCGTGGCGAACCCGGCCCGCCCGGCGTACGGCCCGGTCTGCCCGAAGCCGGTCACGCGGGTGAGCACCAACTTCGGGTTGCGGGCCTGCAGCACATCGGGCCCGAGGCCGAGCCGTTCGAGGGTGCCGGGCCGGAAGTTCTCGACCACCGCATGTGCGCCTTCGACCAGGTGCAGGAACACCTCGCGGTCGGCGTCGTCTTTCAGGTCGAGGGCGATGGTGCGTTTGTTGCGGTTGACCACCTTCCACCACAGGCCCTCGCCGTCGCGAGGGTCGCGCCAGGCCATGTTGCGCAGCGTGTCGCCGCGCTCGGGGTGCTCGACCTTGATGACGTCGGCGCCGAAGTCGGCGAGATAACGGGCACAGTTCGGCCCCGCCAGCACGGCGGAGATGTCGAGCACACGCAGGCCGGCAAGCGGCGGCGCAAGAGGGGGTGGCGGCTGGGTCATCGCAGGTCGATGGTGAAGCAGCGGTCGGCGAGGGTGCCCAGCGCGTACGTCTCGTAGTCGACCCCGAAGTCGCTGTAGAGGTGGCGGCAGCGTTCGCTCCAGGCCAGCGCGTCGGCGGTGCTGATGCGATGCACCACCTGCATCAGACCGCCCTCGTACACGCGGTACTCGGCCCAGGTGCCGGGGAAGTCCTTCACGCACCCCACCTCCACCGTGGGCACGCCGCTGTCGAGACGCCGGACCCGGTGCCGGTGCGTGTGACCGGCGGTGTAGGCGACGATGGAACGGCGCCGGGTGATCACCTCGGCCAGCGCGTCGCTGGGGTCGGGGTGCAGGCCGAAGTAGTCGTCGCTGCGATGCCCATCGGCAGAGGGCGTCCACTGCTGGTGATGGCCCATCACCACCACCGGGCGGTCGCTGGCCCCGGCGTGGGTGTCGAGCCACTCGAGCTGCTCGGTGCTCAGCCGGCCGGTGGTCTTCTGCGGGATGGCGGTGTCCATCAGCGCCACGGCCACACCGGGAAGCACCACCCAGCGGTCGCCTGCGTACTCGGTCTGGCCCTGGTAGCTGTCGTGGTTGCCGCGCACCACGTGGAGGCGCTCGCCGAACGTGTCGCGGTAGCAGGCTTCGAACGCGGCCCACTCGTCGGGTCGGCCATCCACCGACAGGTCGCCCTTCACGAACACGGCGGCCAGATCGGCCGACAGCATCTCGGCCGCGGCGCCACGATTCATCGTCTCGGGGTAGGGCATCTCGTCGGGGCCGACGCGTTGGATGGGGCCCTCGGCGTGGTCGTCGATACGGCCGCACTCGATCTCGCCGAAGTGCACGTCGTTCACCGTGCCGAACCGGCACAGCAACTGGCCCGCGGGCCGGTCAAGCGTGCGCACGGCCTGGCCGCGCACCTCGTAGGTGGTGGCCGGCTGCAGCCCGTCGAGTTGGTATACGTCGAGGCCGTCGTGGGCCACGATCAGGTCGTCGGCAACGGTGGTGATGTCCACGACGCCGACGGTAGCGGCCCGCTGGTCAGTTCTTGATGACGACGCTGTTGGCGATCTTGTCGTGCCACGTCTGCTTGCGCGGGTCCCAGATGGCCCACAGGTAGCCGAGGGCGCACAGGAACGGCGAGATGAACTGCGCCACCAGTGCCCGGCCGAACCCACGGCCGGTGCCGATGGGGCCGCCGGTGTTCACGTCGACCAGGCGGTTACCGGTGATCTTCATGCCCGGGGTACGACCCTTGCCCAACCACCGCGAGTACAGGAACACCAGCAGGACCAGCGCCAGCACGGTGCAGATGATGCCGGCGGTGAGCCAGCCAGCGTTGATGTCGGACTCGGTGCACGAGATCGTCTCGCCGCTCGTGTCGCAGCCTTCGGTGCCCTTGATGATCATCAAGATGCCCGGCAGCGACAGCGGCAGCACCATCAGGTTCAGGACGATTTGATCGATGATCCAACCCAGCCAGCGACTGAAGCCGCCAGCGAGCTTGGTGCCCACGGGCAGGCCGGGGAGGAACGACGGATCGGTGCTCATGCCTTCACCACCACGCTGTCGACGACTTTGTCGTGCCAGGTCTGCTTGTCTTTGTCCCACAGCATCCACAGGTAGCCGAGGTAGCAGATGGCGCCGGAGATGATCTGGGCGAACAGGGTGCGTCCCAAGGCACGGCCGAAGCCGATGGGCTGCCCGGTGGCCTTGCCCACCACCTTCACGTTGGCCAGCTTGCGGCCCCAGGTCTGGCCGGTCTTGCCGAGCGCCCGGATGTACAAGATGGCGACGAGGATGACGCCGACCGCAATGAGGGCGATGCCGCCACCGAGCAGGCCACCGTTGGGCGACCCCGGCGGGCACACCACGTCCGTCCGGTTGTCGCCGAGGTCGACGGTGACGCAGTCCTGGAACGACGTGGCGATCATGACGATGCCCGGGACGGTGAACACTGCGGTGAGGATGCCGTACAGGATCGAGTCGAGGATCATGCCGCCGAGGCGGCTGCCGAAGCCGGCCAACTGACCGCCTGCTGCGGGCTGTGCCGGGTACGAGGTGGGATAGCCGGGAGGCGGTGCGGCACCCCAGCCCGGGGTAGGGCTGGGCGGCGGGCCAGGCAGCGGCGGTGGTGGCGGCGGCGGAGACATGCTCATGGAGCGAACACTAGGCCGCGCTGCACCTGCCGGTGAGCGATGTCAGGCGTTGACGACTGCGGTGTCGACGATCTTGTCGTGCCAGGTCTGCTGGTTCTTGTCCCACAGCATCCAGAAGAACCCCAGGTAGCAGAGGAAGCCGGAGATGATCTTGGAGAGCTGGCGCAGGAACACGCGACCCGGCGTGAGGTTGGCCCGGGTGTTGATGTCGATCACCCGAACGCGGGCGATCTTCTGGCCCCAGCTCTGCCCGGCGGACACCTTCTTGCAGTAGAGCACGATGAAGGCCACGATGCCGACGAGCACGAGGAGCGATCCGAGTGCCCCGGCGTCGGCAGCGATGAGGATGTAGCCCGGCAGCGTGAATGCGCCCTGAACGAGGCCGTCGATGAAGAAGGCGAGGAATCGGCTGCCGAAGCTGGCCGAGGTGGACCCGGCGAACCCATCGGCGGGCGACCCGGCGGGGAACGACGGCGGTGGCGGTGGTGGCGGAGGCATGCTCATGGCCCGAACATTACGCCGCGCCCCACCTACCGGTGAGCGACCCTCGACGTGCGGTCAGCGGAAGGGGCGGTCGCGCCGCTGCGGCAGCGGCTTGGCCCACCAGCGGCCGCTGAATCGCCATGCCGCCTCGCGGGCGCGCTGCTCGACGGCAGCCACCACGGGGCGGGGCCACAGCGCGTCGACGGCAGCCACCAGCGCGGCGGCCTCTTCGTCGGTGGGTGTGGGCGTGATCTCCGTGCTCATCGCGTTCCGTTGCTCACAGCGGCACGTTGCCGTGCTTGCGGCGGGGCAGTTCCTCACGCTTGGTGCGCAGCATCCGCAAGCCGGCCACCACCTTCTGGCGGGTCTCGGCGGGGTCGATGACGTCGTCGACGTAGCCACGCTCGGCAGCGTTGTACGGGTTGGCGTACTTGTCGGTGTACTCGGCCACCAGCTCGGCACGGCGGGCCACGGGGTCGGCGGCCTGCTGCAGTTCGCGGCGGTACACGATCTCTACCGCACCCTGCGGGCCCATCACGGCCAGTTCGGCGGTGGGCCATGCGTAGGCGAGGTCGGCGCCGATGCTCTTGGAGTTCATCACCACGTACGCACCGCCGTAGGCCTTGCGGGTGATGATCTGGATGCGCGGCACCGTGGCCTCGCAGAAGGCGTACAGCAGCTTCGCGCCGTGGCGGATGATGCCGCCGTACTCCTGGTCGACACCGGGCAGGAAGCCGGGTACGTCGACGAAGGTGACGAGCGGGATGTTGAACGCGTCGCAGGTGCGCACGAACCGTGCGGCCTTCTCGCTCGACTCGATGTCGAGCACGCCGGCGAACACCATCGGCTGGTTGCCCACGATGCCGACGGGCTGGCCGTCGATGCGGCTGAACCCGCACAGGATGCTCTTGGCCCAGTGCGGGAAGTACTCGAAGAACTCGCCGTCGTCGACCACCGAAGCGATGATCTTCTTCATGTCGTACGGCTGGTTCGGCGACGCCGGCATCATCGAGCGGAGCTCGGGGCACAGGCGATCGGGGTCGTCGTCGGTGTCGGCCGTGGGCGGCTCTTCGAGGTTGTTCGACGGCAGGAACCCGAGCAGGAAGCGCACATCGTCGAGGCAGGCCTTCTCGTCGGCGCTCACGAAGGTGGCGACGCCGCTCTTGCTGGCGTGGCTCATCGCGCCGCCGAGTTCTTCGAGGGTCACTTCCTCGCCAGTGACGGTCTTCACCACATCGGGTCCGGTGATGAACATGTGGCTGGTCTCGCGCACCATGAAGATGAAGTCGGTCATGGCCGGGCTGTACACGGCGCCACCGGCGCAGGGGCCGAGGATGACGCTGATCTGCGGGATGACACCGCTCGACAGCACGTTGCGGTGGAAGATGCCGCCGTAGCTGGCGAGGCTGACCACACCCTCTTGGATGCGCGCACCGGCGCCGTCGTTCAGGCCCACCACGGGGGCGCCCACCTTCAAGGCGAGGTCCATCAGCTTGTGGATCTTCTCGGCGAACACCTCGCCGAGCGCGCCGCCGAACACGGTGAAGTCCTGGCTGAACACGAACACCTTGCGGCCGTCGACAGTGCCCCAGCCGGTGATGACACCGTCGGTGTAGGGCCGGTCTTCCAGGCCGGCGGCGTGGGCGCGGTGGCGGGCGAGGAGGTCGAGTTCGTTGAAGCTGCCCGGGTCGAGGAAGTACTCGATCCGCTCGCGGGCGAGCATCTTGCCCTTCTCGTGCTGGCGTTCGACCGACCGCGGCGACCCCGCATGATAGGCCTGCTCGCGTCGCTGGCGCAGGTCGTCGAGCTTGGCGGCCAACGCGTCGTGGCCGGTGTTCGGGCTGGTCGGATCACTCACGAGGGGCAACGCTACCCCTCGGGCCGTGGGGGTCGCCTATCCGTGGCGGCCACCCACACAGCTCTGGCTGGCATGCTTGCCGGGTGACGTTGCCGCTCAACTTGCCGCTCACTCCGCCGCTGGCACCGATGCTGGCCAAGGCCGCGGAACGTATTCCCGTGGGCGAGGGGTGGCACTACGAACCGAAGTGGGACGGGTTCCGTTGCATCGTGTTCCGTGACGGACCCGACATCGAGCTGACCAGCCGCAACGAGCGGCCGTTCAACCGGTACTTCCCCGAGTTGATCGCTCCGCTGTTGGCCGCGCTGCCCGAGCGGTGCGTGGTCGACGGCGAGATCGTCATTCCCCACGTCGGCGGCCGCGGCCTCGACTTCGACGCGCTGCTGCAGCGCATCCACCCGGCCGCGTCGCGGGTGCAACGCCTGTCGGTCGAGACCCCGGCGTCGTTCGTCGCCTTCGACCTGCTGGCACTGGGCGACGAGTCGCTGCTCGACCGGCCACTGGCCGAACGTGCCGCGGCGCTCGACCGCGCGCTGGCCGGTGCCCGTGGCCCGGTGCACCGCTGCCCCGTCACCCACGACCACACCGTGGCCGAGCGGTGGTTCACCGAGTTCGAGGGTGCTGGCCTCGACGGTGTGGTGGCCAAGCGGCTGGCCGACCCCTACACCCCCGACAAGCGCACGATGGTGAAGGTGAAGCACCTCCGCACCGCCGACTGTGCGCTCGCCGGGTACCGCATCCACAAAGACGGGCTCGGGGTGGGGTCGATGCTGCTGGGACTGCACGATGCCGAGGGCCGGCTGCACCACGTGGGTGTGGCGGCGTCGTTCACCGCCAAGCGCCGCGCCGAGCTGATGGCCGAGTTGGCACCGCTGACCGAGGGTGCTCTCGACGACCATCCGTGGTGCGACTGGGCGATGGCCGAGGCGCACGAGGAGGCGCGGCTGCCGGGCGCGCAGAGCCGGTGGAGTGCGGGCAAGGACCTGTCGTGGGTGCCGCTGCGCGTCGAGCGGGTGGTGGAGGTGACGTTCGGACAGTTGCAGAGCGGCCGCTTCCGTCACGGGGTGCAGTTCGTGCGGTGGCGGCCCGACCGGCTGCCGGCCAGCTGCACCTACGACCAACTCGACGTCGCCACGGCTCGCCCGTTCGACGACATCGTCCGCCGCACCTGACCTCGGTGACAGCGCGGGGCGCGGCTACGCGCCGAGCAGGGTGAAGCGCTTCTGGGCCGTCTTCTCGCCGGTGGGGGTGGTGGCCTTGATGGCCAGCGTCCACACGCCGGGTGCCTCGAGTGGCACACCCTCGGCCACGTCGAGCACGGCCACACCGGCGCCGGCCAACTCGGCCGGCACGGTGAGCAGCACCGTGGGTGCGGTGGTCTCGGCGGGCGGGATGAACGTGACCGTGAAGTTGCTCAGCCCCGAGGTGGGTGAGGCGACCTCGATGCGCAGGCCGTTGCGGCCCACCACACCGGTGAGGCGAACCGTCACGTCGAGATCGTCGGCGACCATCGGCGCCGAGTAGCCGTACTGGCCTACCGGAGCGGCCTCGACCAGGTTGGGCGGTGTGAACGACAGCAGCCACGCGGTGATGGCCAGCACCACCACACCGGCAACCGCTTCGATACCCGTGGCGCGCCGCAACCTGCCGGCAAGCGGCGCGCTGAGCGAATCGACCCTGCGCAGTTGGGCGTTCACGAACTGGCGCGTGGCGAGGCCGACGAACACCATGGCGCCAACGGCCACGGCCTTCAGCAACAGCACCCGCCCGTGCCCGGTGTCGAACAACGCGCCGCGGTCGAGACGGAAGGTCTGCACGGCGCCGGTGACGACGGTGACCAGCAGGGCCGGGGTGGAGATGCGACTGAAGCCGCGCACGGCGTGCACCAGGTCGTCGTCGCCGGGGCCGGCAAGCACCACCCTGGTGAGCAGCGCCAGGCCGCCGAACCATACGGCCATGGCCAGTGCATGGCCGATGCCCATGATGACGCCCACCGCGGCGAGGTCGCCGCCGGTGCGGGTGAAGCCCAACGTGGCCACGGCCAACAGCGGCGCTGCCAGTGCGGGCAGCTGGGTCGACTGGTCGATGCAGCGCTCGGGGCGCATCACCACCCAGATGCAGCCTGCGGTCAACAGCACACGCGCGATGGCAGCGATGCCCGACGCACTGTCGAGATCGGTCCACGACAAGGGGTTCAGCGATGCGCCGATCGACTTTCCGGTGACGTTCGCCGTGAGGAACACCGCGGTGAGCACCGAGCCCACCAACGACACGATCCAGGCCGTACGCAAGAAGCGCACCGTGAGGATGTACTCCACCCCTTCGGGCCAGGCGGTGGCGATGAGCACGAGCGAGCCGAACAGCACCGCGAGCCCGATGTTGGTGACCAGCCGGGCCAGGCCGAGCGGTCCACCGCTACCACCGGTGCCATCGGTGCTGTCGCCGGTGCCGGCTGGTGCGACCGTGGTGGCCACGGCACCGGCGACGGTGGTGGCGGTGGGGTCGACTGTGCCTGCGGGGGCGAGTGTGGTGGCGGGAACGACCGAGTCGGAGGTGATGGTGAACTTCACCGAGAACTGACCGTTGGGCGAGCCGTCGGGAGCACTGACCGACACGGCCGCGCTGCAAGTGCCCTTTGGCATCGGGTTGGGCACCGGCACCGTGATGGTGAGTCCATCGGGCCCAACGGTGGTCTGCCCCACGCTGAACGGGGCGCCCTCGCACGTGACCGCCACGCTGTTGGTGCCGCCGAGCGGTTCGGAGAAGTTGAACACCATCGACATGGGCGAGGCCGTCAGGCTCTCATTGTCGGCCGGGTTCGAACTGACCAGGCTGTTGTCGGCGAGCGCGGTGGGTGCCGCAAAGGCGCCGGCGCTCAGGAATGCAGCAGCGACGACGAGTGCTCGGCGCACGAAGCGGCGCACCCGGGCGCGTGAAGACAGGTCGGTTCCAGTCATGACAATGCACCAACGCTACCCAACCCGGCCGCCCCTGCCGACGCTGGGGCGATGCGGGGTTGGCAGTGGTGCGCCGATGTCAGGCGTTGGCGGTGAAGAAGTCGTCGGCCAGTTGCACGGGGTCGGCGCCCTCGCGCAAGGCGTACACCGAGATGCCCAAGGCGCCCTCGGTGGCGGTGAAGATGGAGACATTCCCCGAGTCGGGTGCGCCCTGACAGGTGACGCCCTGCACCTCGGTGGCACTGACGATCGGGTCGCCCGTCGGGCAGTCGATGGTCTTCCACGACTCGGGCATCGCGACATCGTCGGCGTAGGTGCCGCCAATCCAGAGGGCGGCGACCGACTCGCCGGTGTTCTCGTCGACCAGGAAGGCGACGCCGACGAAGGCCATGGTGGCAGCCAGGTCGGGGTCGGACGCGAACAACTCGAGCGTGGCGTCATTGGGCGTGTCGGCCTCGAGGCGATACCCGGCCGGTGCCTGGTAGATGGTGGTGAGGTCGATCACCTCGATCGGTGAGCCGCCGGTGCCGTTGTCGCTGGTGGTGTTGCTGCCCGGTTGGGTAGCGGGCACAAGCGTGATGGGCAAGGTGACCACCGGTGCAGTAGTGGCGGCTGGGCTGGTCTCCTCCGACACGGTGTCGGTGGTGTCGCCGCTGTCGTCACTCGATCGGCACTCGGGCACACCGAGGTCGTCGGCGATCGAGTCCTTTTCGTCGACGAGTTGCGACAGGGTGGCGCCGGCCTTCTCGATCGCGGCGTCGTCGCCGTCGCGAGCAGCGTTCTTCAGATCCGCGGCGCCCTGGATCTGGCGGTCGATGACGTCGAGGAACTCGGCGTAGTCCTTGCTCAGTTCCTCGGGTGGGGCGACATCGGCGAAGGTGGTGCGGGCATCCGACAGAAGGTTGCTGGCCTTGCGTGCCAAGGTGGCGAGGGCGGCATTGTCGGTGGGTTCACCGAGCGCATCGAGGCTGGCCTGCAGGTCGTCGCAGATGGTGGCCACCTGGTCGATGAAATCCTCGGTGGACAGGGCTTGCTTGCTGTCGCCGCCACACCCAGCGAGCGGCATGGCGACCACACCGAGCACGATGGCAAGCGTGGGGAGTCGACGGTTCATCTGACCTCCTTCGAGGGTCGGCGTCACCCTATCCAGCGCCACTGGTGCGGGCGTGGCGTCGCGCACCTCCTGAGTAGGCTCCACAGCGATGGCCACCCAAGCGCTCTACCGCCGCTACCGTCCGCGCCGCTTCAGCGAGATGCGCGGGCAGGAGCATGTCGTGCGGGCCCTGCGCAATGCCGTCATCCACCATCGCGAGGGCCAGGCCTATCTGTTCTCCGGCCCACGTGGCACGGGCAAGACCACCTCGGCGCGCATCCTCGCGAAGGTGCTCAACTGCGAGCGCCCGGTCGACGGCGAACCGTGCTGCGAGTGCGATTCCTGCATCGCAGTCGAGCGCGGCACCAGCTACGACGTGCACGAGCTCGATGCCGCCAGCAACAACGGTGTCGAGGCGATGCGCGACCTCATCGAGAAGGCCTCGCTCGGCACGCCGGGGCGGCACAAGGTGTACATCCTCGACGAGGTGCACATGTTGTCGAAGGGTGCCGAGGCAGCGCTGCTGAAGACGCTGGAGGAGCCGCCGTCGCACGTGGTGTTCGTGCTGGCCACCACCGATCCGCAGAAGGTCAGCGAGACCATCCGCAGCCGCACCCAGCACCTGCGGTTCCACCTGTTGCCGATGGACGAACTCGAGGCGCATGTGCGCTGGGTGGTTTCCGATGCCGGCCTGCAGGTCAGCGAAGCAGCCATCCAGGCCGCGCTCGAGCAGGGCGGCGGCTCCGCGCGCGACACGCTCAGCGCGCTCGAGCTCATCGCCTCCACGGGTGGCGACGAGATCGATACCGTCGACCTCGCCGAGTTCGTCGAGGCGCTCATCGATCTCGACCCGGGCCGGGCCCTCACCGGTGTGGCACACGCCGTGCATCAGGGCCGCGACCCGCGCACCCTCACCGACGACATCGTCCGCTACCTGCGCGACTGCTTCTTGTCGCTGATGGCGCCCGAGTTGGTGGCGCTGCCCGACGCGAAGGCGAACGCAGTGTCCGAGCAGGCGGTGCGCCTGGGCGCGGCGAAGCTGGTGCGGGCGATGGAACGCCTCGGCCAGATCCTCGTCGAGATGCGTCACGCCCCCGATGCCCGGTTGCTGCTCGAGGTGGCCCTCGTGCAGCTCAGTCACGAGGCGGCGGCGCACGACATCGGGTCCATCCTCGACCGGCTCGACCGGCTCGAACGGTCGGTGGCCGATGGTGGCGCTGCAGGCGGCAGTGGCGCCACGCGCCAGGCACCCGTACCGGTCGATCCGGCCACAGGTCGGGTGGCACTGGGTGGTCGGGCCCGCCCGCAGGCAAGTGCACCGGCAGCTGCACCAGCACCGGCAGCTGCACCAGCTCCTGCCGCTGCTCCTCCTCTGGCCGCTGCTTCCCCGGCTGAGCCTGCTGCAGCACCCGCTGCCTCCGCGTCGCCCGCGGCACCTGCACCCGTGCCCGCCCCGGCTCCCGAGCCTGCTCCGGCTCGTGCTGCAACAGCCCAGCCTGCACCCGCTGCTCCGGCTGCTCCGGCTGCTCCGGCGGATGGTGCCACGGCCGAACAGGCGGTGGCACGGTGGTCGAGCGATGTGGTGCCCACGCTGAAGCCGCTGGTGCGGGCCATCTACTCGGTGCCGCGGGTGGTGGGAGTGCGCGACGGCGTGCTCACCCTTGCCGTACCGAACGACACACATCGCAGCAAGTGCGAACAGTTCCGCGCCGACGCTGAGGCTGCGCTGGTTGCGGTGGTGGGCGCCCGGGTGCCGCTCGCCTTCGTCATCGACGCCACCCACGACGACGAACCGCCGCGAGGCGCCGTCACAGCGTCGGCTGCTGCGCCGGCCGCGCCGGCACCTGTCGAGGCCGACGTCGACGTCGACCTCGACGACCTCGTCGACGTACCGCCCGAGTCGGTGGTGTCGCCCATCGATCGTCTGGCCCAGGCGTTCCCCGGCTCCGAGATGGTCGACGAGCGGCGCTGATGGCTGCCACCTACACCACACCGGTCCAGGTGCTCATCGACGAGTTGGGGCGCCTGCCGGGTATCGGCCCGAAGTCGGCCCAGCGCATCGCCTTCCATCTGCTGAAGGCACCTACCGAGGAGGTCACCCGGTTGGCCACGGCACTGGTCGACGCCAAGGCGAAGGTGCGGTTCTGCTCCCGCTGCTGGAACGTCGCCGATGCCGAACTGTGCCCCATCTGTGCCGACGACCGCCGCGACGCCACCACGGTGTGCGTGGTGGAAGAGGCCCGCGACATCGTGGCAATCGAGCGCACCGGCGAGTTCCGTGGCCGCTATCACGTGCTGCTGGGGGCAATGAACCCGCTCGAAGGCATCGGGCCCGAGCAGCTGAAGGTGAAAGAACTGTTCGCTCGCATCGAGCCCGAGGGCATCGCCGAGGTCATCGTGTGCACCAACCCCAACACCGAGGGCGAGGTCACTGCGCTGTACCTGGCGCGGATGTTGAAGCCGTTCGACGTGCGGGTCACCCGTATCGCCAGCGGGCTGCCGGTGGGTGGCGATCTCGAGTACGCCGACGAACTCACGCTAGGCCGATCGCTCGAGAACCGCCGCGACATGGCCGGCTGACGTTCAGCTGGAAGGGCACCCGGTACGCGAACCGGGGTACCGCTCCTGGACCTGGTAGCGGGCGGACGGGCCAGCTCCAGAGGCGGTACCCCGACTCTGTCGTCGTTCGGCCTCCGGGAGGGGACCGAACAACTATGTGTCGATCACGTTACAAACATGACGGACATATGTCAAGTCACATCTCTGTGATTTGGTGCCGTTCTGCTCGTCAGCGGCGCAGCGTCAGACGGTGCGTACGACGATGGCGTCGCCCTGGCCGCCGCCACCGCACAGCGCCGCAGCGCCCATGCCGCCACCGCGGCGGCGCAGTTCGTGCAGCAGGGTGAGGGCCAGACGGTTGCCGCTCATGCCGATCGGGTGGCCGAGGGCGATGGCGCCGCCGTTCACGTTGACGATCTCGTCGCTGATGCCGAGGTCGGCCATCGAGGCGACGCCCACTGCTGCGAACGCTTCGTTGATCTCGAACAGGTCGAGGTCGGCGACGGTCTTGCCGGCGCGGGCGAGGGCCTTCAGGATCGCCTTGCTCGGCTGCTGCAGCAGCGAGGCGCTGTCGGGCCCGGCCACCATGCCGTAGCTCACCACCTGGCCGAGGGGCGTGATGCCGCGGGCGTTCAGGGCCCGCTCGCTCATCATCACCACGGCCGACCCGCCGTCGCTGATCTGCGAGGCGTTGGCGGCGGTGATGGTGCCGTCCTTGTCGAAGGCCGGCTTCAGGCCGCCGAGCGACTCCATGGTGGTGCCGGGGCGCACGCCCTCGTCGGTCTCCACCAAGATGGGCTCGCCCTTGCGCTGCGGGATGCTGACGGGAACGATCTCGTCGGCGAGGCGGCCTTCCTTGATGGCGTTGGCGGCCCGCTCGTTGCTCTTCATCGCCAGGTCGTCCTGCTGCTCGCGGGTGATGGTGCCGGCCGAGTAGCGCTCGGTGCCGAGGCCCATCAGGCAGGCATCGAACGCGCACCACAGGCCGTCTTTGATGATGGCGTCGGCCAACTCGGTGTTGCCGTAGCGGAACCCGGCTCGAGCGCCAGCCGCGAGGTAGGGCGCGTTGGTCATGCTCTCCATGCCACCGGCCACCACGATGTCGGCCTCGCCCGAGGCGATCATCTGGTCGGCGAGGTAGATGGTGTTCAGACCCGACAGGCACACCTTGTTGATGTTCACGCTGGGCACGCTCATGGGGATGCCGGCCTTCACTGCGGCCTGACGCGAGGGCACCTGGCCCTGGCCGGCCATCAGCACCTGGCCCATCAGCACGTGCTCGACCTCGTCGGGGGCCACACCGGCCCGCTCGAGTGCTGCCTTGATGGCGAAGCCACCGAGATCGGCGGCGCTGAACGCGGCCAGTGCCCCGCTCATCTTGCCGATCGGCGTACGGGCTCCGGCGACGATGTACGAACCTGCCATGACGATGTCCTCCTCGCGACTCGCGTTGTGCAGCAGCGTACGCGCCGCGAGTTACCAGTGGGTAATGCCGAGCGTCACCGGCCCTGGCTCAGGCCTGGAGGCCGTCGACGCTGTCGAGCACGTCGCCCGCGTCGTTGTGGCTGTGCGTGAAGCCGCGGCGGCGTTCCTCGGCCACGGTCGACTCGCTGCGCAGGGCGACGATGTAGGCGCGGCGATAACTGTTGGCGGAGGTGTTACCGCCCGAACCGTGCAGCACACCTTCGTTGTGCACGGTGATGTCGCCGCGGCCGATCTCGACCGGACGCATCACGTCGGCGGGTCGGAGATCGGTGACCAGAGTGTGGCTGGACGAGCGGTCGCCGTGCAGCGGGCGGTGCGGGCGAACGGGCTCGTGGTGCGAGCCGGGCAGGAACTGCATGCAGCCGTTCTCGACGGTCGAGTCGTCGACCGCCAGCCAGCAGGTGGCGGTGCGGCGGTCGTCGGTGTCGATCCAGTAGGCCTGGTCCTGGTGCCAGTGGAACACGGCGTCGGCGCGGCCCGGCGACTTGGCCAGCAACTGGTCGAAGTCGATGGTCATGCCCTCACCGCACAGCTGCTCGGCGATGGAGGTGGCGCGTTGCTCGAACACGTTGCCCTGCCAGTCGGGGAAGTACCGGCGCGGCAGCATCACGTTCACCACCGCGTACCCGCTGGGGTCGGTACCGTGCTCGCCGGTGGTCATGTCGTTGAAGTCCTTGCCCGCAACGGCGATGTCGCCACGGAGGAACCGGTCGTAGACCGCTTCGATGTCGTCCATCTCGTCGGGTGCCATCACCCCGCGCAGGTGCACGTAACCGTCGCGTCGGAACGCCTCGATCTCGGCGGCCGACACCTCGTAGCGGTTACCCCGGCGGCGCGTTGCGCCGGGATCGGTGGGGACTGCTTCGGCGGAGGTCATGGGCGGAAACGCTATCCGCGACCTCGCCGGCGGCGAGATCGATACCTGGAGCTGAGCGGTGGGTCAGGGTGTGCCGTACTGGGCGCCCACGGCCCGCAGCATCGGCCACAGGTCGGTGGTCTCGTAGCCGAACGCCCAGATGGCGATGCCGCCGAGGCCGGCGTCGAGCGACATCTGGGCGCGCTGCACGACGGTGGTCTCGTCGGCGTAGTACACCGTGCGGCGCACAGTGCAGACCGACAGCCGCTTCGCCCTGGCAAGGCCGGTGGGCTCGACGGGGGCGACCACCGCGGGCAGCGCATTGGCACGCACCAGGGCACCGGGCGTGACGGTGGTGGTGGCGACGACGGGAATGGGCCGGCCGTCTTGCAGCGTCGCGGTCTCGGCAGCGGTGGTCGACGTCGCAGTCGAGTTCAGCCGAATGCCGTCGGAGCTGAACTGCTCGGTGTAGGTAAACGTCATCTCGCCCGAGCTGTGGCGGGTGGGGGTGATGCCCTTGCTGGCAGCCATGCTTTCGGCGGCGCGCATCGTGGGGTCGCTGCGCTGCAGCGCGCTGGACGGGCAGGTGCCCGATACGGTCGCAGCCCAACTGCGACCGTAGGTGGGCACACCGATCTGCACCATCTTCGGGTCGCGGCCGGCGTCGACGACCAGCCCCTTCACGTAGGTGATCGTGGTCTGCACCCAGCTACCGGGCGACACCGGCCCGGGCACGCTCCAGCTGTAGTCGTAGGTCATCAATCGCAGCCGGTCGACCGCTGGGATGATGCCGGCCCAGTTGTAGACCGAGTAGCCGGTGGAGGGCGACACACCCACTGGCACGGTGACCGACAGCACCTTGCCCTGTGCGTCGAGCGCTGCGCCGAGCCGGGTCACGAAGTCGGTCCAGATCGGCTTGGTGCGCACCCAACTCGAGGCCGAGTCGTCGAAGGCGAAGCCTTCGTAGTCGAGGTCGATACCGTCGAAGGCGATGCCGTCGACGCCCTGCATCACCCGGTTGACGATGGCCTGCACGTGCACGTCCATCCGGTCGCGCAGCATGATGGCCATGCCTTCCTCGGTGCCGCCCGAGATGCCGTCGGTGAGGGCGGGGATGACGGGTAGGCCCTTGGCCCGCAGCGCTCGCGACACGGTGACGAGGTTGTTCGAATACGAACTCGACATGGCGAACGTGGTGGCCCCGGTGACGGAGAAGTTGAACGGCGACGGGTCGACCATCACCAGGTCGTTGCCTTGGTCCGCGGTGAGGGATGAGAGCCCGGCGGTGCTCCACACGGGGATCCATCCGGAGACGAAGCGCAATGGGGTGGCGGCATCGGCGCGTTCGGCGCGGAACGGCGCCGAACCGCTGGGTAACGCAACGAGCGAGACGACAAGGGCCAGGGCCACGAGTGCCCTGCCCGGTGTGAACCGGCTCGCCATGCGCATGACAAAAGGCTACAGGCCCCGACCCACCGGGTGGTCGCGCCAGCACCCTGTGTCATCGGCCCTGAACCGGATCGATCGCCGCTTGGCTCACCGCACCTACCGCTCAGTACCATCGCCCGATGCAGCAGATCCTCGAAGCCATCCAGCAGGGCGCCAGTAGCGCCGACATCGCCGCACTGCCCATCCCTCAGCAGTACCGCGCCGCTCATGTGCTGGCCTCGGAGCAGGAGATGTGGGCCGGGGTCCCGTCGAAGCAGAAGGATCCGCGCCAGAGCATCCACATCGGCGAGGTGCCCACGCCCGAACTCGCGCCCGACGAGGCGTATGTCGCCGTGATGGCGAGCAGTATCAACTTCAACACCGTCTGGACGAGCATCTTCGAGCCGATCAGCACGTTCGGCGCCCTCAAGCGCCTCGCCCGCGAGAGCGAGTGGGCGCGCCGCCACGACCTGCCGTATCACGTGGTGGGCAGCGACGCATCCGGTGTCGTGCTGCGCGTCGGCTCGGCGGTGCGCAACTGGAAGCCGGGCGACCGGGTCACGGTGCACTGCAACCATGTCGACGACCAGGACCCCTCGTCGCACGACGACTCGATGATGGGCAACAACCAGCGCATCTGGGGCTATGAGACGAACTTCGGCGGTCTCGCCGACCTCGCCGTGGTGAAGGCGAACGCGCTGATGCCGAAGCCCGCCCACCTCTCGTGGGAGGAAGCGGCGGTCAACGCCCTGTGCAACTCCACCAGCTACCGCATGCTCGTGTCGGCCAACGGCGCACGGATGAAGCAGGGCGATGTGGTGCTCATCTGGGGCGCCACCGGCGGCATCGGCGCCTACGCCACGCAGTACGTGCTGAACGGCGGCGGCATCCCGGTGTGCGTGGTCAGCAACGCCGAGAAGGCCGACATCCTGCGCAACATGGGTGTCGAGCACATCATCGACCGTGCCGCGGCCGGCTATCAGTTCTGGAAGGACGAGCACACCCACGACGAGAGCGAGTGGCGGCGACTGGGCAAGGACATCCGCGACCTGTGCGGTGAAGACCCCGACATCGTGTTCGAGCACCCGGGTCGCAACACGTTCGCAGCCTCGACGTACGTCACCAAGAAGGGCGGCACCGTCGTCACCTGTGCTGCCACCAGCGGCTTCATGATGGAGTTCGACAACCGCTACTTCTGGATGCGCCTGAAGAAGCTCGTCGGCAGCCACTTCGCCAACTACAAGGAGTCGTACGAGGCCAACCGTCTCATCGCCAAGGGGATGATCCACCCGGTGATGAGCCAGGTGTTCGACCTCGAGCAGACCGGTGAGGCGGCGTACCAGATGCACCACAACATGCACGAGGGCAAGATCGGCGTGCTGTGCTTGGCGCCCGAAGCCGGCCAGGGCGTCACCGAC
>JBIKLX010000042.1:0-19467 GCA_044359565.1 Ilumatobacteraceae bacterium | reverse complement strand
GTTCGCCGTGGCTGCGCTCGACCTGCTCGCCGACACCGTCGCCGCTGCCGGCTGACCCGCCGGTACCGTGCACGGCGCATGCACCCGGTCACCCTGTCCATCGAGCACACCGACGGTGATGCCCGCGCCACCACCGCCACGACGGCGCGTGGCACGTACCGCACGCCGTGCTTCATGCCGGTGGGCACCCGCGGTGCCATCAAGTACCTCAGCGCCGCCGACTACGAGCGGCTCGGCGCCGAGATCGTGCTGGGCAACACGTACCACCTCATGCTGCGGCCCGGTGCCCAGACCATCGCCGAGCTCGGCGGCCTCGGCCGGTTCGCCGGATGGAACGGGCTCACGCTCACCGACTCGGGCGGGTTCCAGGTGTTCTCGCTCGACCCGAAGGTCGACGACGACGGGGTGACGTTCCGCAGCACCTACGACGGGTCGAGCCACCGTTTCACCCCCGAACTGGCCGTGCACACCCAAGAGCTGCTGGGCGCCGACATCCAGATGGTGCTCGACGTGTGCCCGCCGCTGCCATCGCCGCCCGAGGTGATCCGTGTGGCGCTCGAGCGCACCAGTGCCTGGGCGGCGAGAGCGAAGGCCGCGCACCACCGGCCCGATCAGGCCCTGTTCGGCATCGTCCAGGGTGGTGTCAGCGAGACGATGCGGGCCGAGAGCGCACAGCGCACGGCGGCGCTCGACTTCGACGGCTACGGCATCGGGGGCCTCAGCGTCGGCGAGACCCGGGCCGAGATGGTGCCGGCGCTGGCGGCGGCCATCGCCCGCCTGCCCGCCCACCGGCCGCGGTACCTGATGGGTGTGGGCGACCCGGCCAGCCTGGTCGAGGCCGTGGGCTTGGGTGTCGACCAGTTCGACTGTGTACTGCAGACCCGGCTCGGCCGCCACGGCACCGCTCTCACCGATGCCGGCAAGCTGCACGTGAAGAACGCCAAGCACGCGCTGAGCGACGAACCCATCGACGCAGGTTGCGCGTGCGAGGTGTGCGCCCGGCACTCCCGCGGCTACATCCGCCACCTGTTCCAGGTGGGCGAGCCCACGGCGTCGCGCCTGGTGAGCATCCACAACGTCAGTTGGACGCTGCAGCTGATGGGCCGGATGCGGCGGGCCATCGCCGCGGGCACCTTCGCCACGCTGCGGCGCGAGGTGCTCGATGTGTGGGGCTGACCTGCCCACCTGGTCGTCGGGTCGCTAGGCTTCCCCACCGATCGGTCGCCGACCGAATCGCAACCTTCTCAGCGGGACACCATGTACGTCACCTCGATCATTGCCGAGACCACCTCGTCGGGCTCCGGCGGAGCCGCCATCGTCCAGTTGGGCATCTTCTTGCTCATCCCGGTGGCGATGTACTTCCTCCTCATCCGTCCGCAGCGTCGCCGTCAGCGCGAGCAGGCCGCCATGCAGGCAGCCATCGGTGTGGGCGATGAGGTGATGACCACCTCGGGCCTGTACGGCTTCGTCACCGGCTTCGACGGCGACATCGTGTGGCTCGAGATCGACGACAACGTACAGATCCGCGTTGCTCGCGCCGCGGTGCAGCGCAAGGTCGACACCTCGGCGGGCGACGCCGGCGCTGCTCCGACGAACGAGAACGTCAGCACCGACACGCCGCGCTCGACGCCGATCGCCGACACTGGCGACGCGCCTGCCGGTCAGTGATGCGTCGCAAACTCCTCATCTCACTCGTCGGCATCCTGGTGCTGGCCTTCGGCGGCCTGCTCATCAGTGTCGTCGCCGGTAACGAGCCTTCTCTCGGCCTCGACCTGCAGGGTGGTATCTCGGTCACCCAGCAGCCGGTCGGCAACTACGACCCGGCTGCCATCGACCTGGCCGTCGACCGTATCCGCGATCGTGTCGACAGCCTGGGTGTGGCCGAGCCCGAGATCATCCGCCAGGGCGATGCCATCGTCGTGAACCTGCCCGGTGTGAAGAACCAGCAGCAGGCGATCGAACTGGTGCAGGTCACCGGTCAGGTGTACCTGCGGCCCGTGCAGGGTTGTCTCAGCGACCCCGGCACCACCGACAGCTCGTCCACCACCACGACGGCGGCGGGGGAGGGCTCGTCCACCACGGTGGCGCCCACCACCACGGCTGCCCCGGGACCCAGCCGGCGGGTCACCTCCAGCGCCACCACCGAGCCCGGCACCACCGAACCTGGCACGACGGTGCCCGCATCGGCCACGACGGTGGCCGGCGCCACCACTACGACGGTCGACGGTGCGCCCAGCACCACCACGCCGGTGATCAGCGACCCCACGCAGCAGCAAGTGCTGCCGCTGCGCGGCGGCGGCCAGTGCCTGGTCGGCCCTGCCGGCGGCACCGGTGCTGTGTTCGAGAACGACGCCATCGCCGACATCATCGGAGGCGGCTGGGGCGTGCGCGTCGGGCTGCGCAACGGTGCCGAGGGCGCCGACGTGTGGAACCAACTCGCCGCCCAGTGCGCCAGCGCCAGCGCGAGCTGCCCGTCGCGGCAGCTCGCCATCGAACTCGACGGTGAGATCATCTCGGCCCCCACGGTCGAGAACGCCAACTTCAGCAACGGTGTACAGATCACGGGCAGCTTCAGCGAGTCAGAGGCCAAGGATCTCGCCAATGTGCTGCGCAGCGGTTCGCTGCCGGTGCGCATGGAGACCCAGTCCGTGCAGAACGTGTCGCCCACACTGGGCAAGGACTCGCTGCGCGCCGCCCTCGTCGCCGGCCTCGTGGGCATCGCCCTGGTGCTGTTGCTGCTGGTGCTGTACTACCGCCACCTCGGCCTCGTCGTGGCCGCGGGTCTGCTCGTGTCGGGCTCGATCCTCTACAGCATCATCTCGCTGCTCTCGCGCACCCAGGGCCTCGCCCTGTCGCTGGCGGGTGTGGCGGGCATCATCGTGTCGGTCGGTGTCACCGTCGACTCGTACGTGGTGTTCTTCGAGCGTCTGAAAGACGAGGTCCGCGCCGGTCGCACACTGCGCAACAGCGCCCAGCGTGGCTTCGCAGGTGCATGGCGCACCATCCTCATCGCCGACACGGTGTCGCTCATCGGTGCGTTCACGCTGTGGTACCTCACCGTCGGGGCTGTCAGGAACTTCGCCTTCTTCCTCGGCCTGTCCACCCTCATCGACCTCGTGGTGTCGTACTTCTTCACCCGGCCGGCGGTGCTGCTGTTGGCCGGTACCGACTGGATGGCCAAGCGCAAGGTGATGGGCATCGAGGTAACGCAGTCGCCGTCTCCGTCTCCGTCAGCAGCTATCGCCGGGGGTGCGTCATGACCGATCTCAACCACACTGCCGACACCGACCTGGCCACCGCCGTGGTCGCCAACGTGCCCGGCGCCCAGCCGGTGGTGCCGCACGCCCGCCGTGGCCCGTGGGGTCGGCTGTATCACGGCGAGACGGCCATCGACTTCTGGGGTCGTCGCCGCGTCGGGTTCATCATCTCCGGTGTGCTCATCGTCGTCACCATCGTGTCGATGCTGCTCCAAGGCCTGAACCTCGGGATCGACTTCCAGGGCGGTGTGGCCTGGGAGGTGCCGTCCAACGGACAGACCATCGACTCGATGCGCACGCTGCTCGACGAGCAGGGCCTGAACGGCGAGAGCGCCAAGGTGCAGGTGCTCACCTCGGCCGACAGCGGCGAACGACTGCGTATCCAGGTGGGCGACCAGCCGCAGGAGGTCGTGGCCGCGGTGCAGCAGGCGCTCGCCGATGCCGCCAAGGTCGACGTGAGCGAGGTGTCGTCCACCTCGGTCAGTTCGTCGTGGGGTCGCAGCATCACCGAGAAGGCCATCCGTGCCCTCGTCATCTTCCTCGTGCTGGTGATGCTCTTCATCAGCTGGCGGTTCCAGTGGCGGATGGCGCTGGCCGCCATCGTCGCCATGCTGCACGACGTGCTCATCAGCGTGGGCATCTACTCGCTGTTCGGTTTCGAGGTCACCCCGGCCACGGTGGTGAGCTTCCTCACCATCCTCGGCTTCTCGCTGTACGACACCATCGTCGTGTTCGACAAGATCAACGAGAACTCCGAACGCTTCGCCGGTACCCGCCTCGGCCAGCCCGACATCATGAACGTGTCGATGAACCAGGTGCTGATGCGTTCCATCAACACCAGCCTCGCCGCGGTGCTGCCGGTGCTGTCGCTGCTGGTGGTCGGTTCGATGCTGTTCGGTGCCGTGGCGCTGCGCGAGTTCGCCCTGGCGCTGCTCATCGGTCTGCTCATCGGTTCGTACTCGTCGATCTTCGTGGCCGCCCCGCTGTTCGTCATCTTCAAACAGCGCGACCAGCGCAACCGCAGCACGCAGGGCGAACACGTCACGGGTGCCGAGCTCGAACGGCTCGTCCTGGGCGGTTCGCCCGAGGGTCACCGACGCGAACTCGCCCGAGCCAGGGCCCGCCTGGCCGAGGGTGTCGACCCCGGAACGGTGGCCGCATCGTCGTCGCCCGAGAGCGTGCTCACCCACCCGCCCCGGCCGCGCAAGAAGAAGCGGCGCTGATCACCGGCCGTCCCCTGTGCGGGACGGTACCCTGAGAGCATGTCGGCCAACCCCGCCTGGCTCACCCGACTCGTTCGCGAGATCGCCGACTACCCCCAACCGGGGGTGACGTTCCGCGACATCACGCCGCTGCTCGGCGACGGCCCCGGCTTCGCCACGGCCATCGACCAGCTCGTCGCGGCGTTCGCCGACCTCCAGGTCGACCGGGTCATCGGCATGGAGGCCCGCGGGTTCATCCTCGCGGCCCCCGTTGCGTATCGCCTGCGGGCCGGGTTCGTGCCGGTGCGCAAGGCCGGCAAGCTGCCCTGGGCCGTGGTGCGCGAGGAGTACTCGCTCGAGTACGGCGCCGATGTGCTCGAGATGCACCGCGACGCCATCCGCCCCGGCGAACGAGTGCTCGTCATCGACGATGTGCTCGCCACCGGCGGCACCGCGGCGGCCACCTGTCGGCTCATCGAGGAACTCGGTGGGCAGGTGGTCGGTCTGGGCTTCCTCATCGAGATCGACGGCCTCGGCGGACGCGAGCGCCTCGGCGACCGACGGGTCGACGCCCTCAGCAGGTACTGAGCTGCGCCATGGCCACGGTCGACCGAGTCCTTCCCTGGCGGCGGCACCAGCACACGCCGGCTGAAGAGCTCACCCCGCTGCTCACCGTCTACCGGCGGCGGCGCCCGAAGGCATCGGTGGCCATCATCAGCCGGGCCTACGAGGTTGCCTCCGAGGCGCACCGCCACCAGACCCGCTCGAGCGGCGAGAGCTACATCAACCATCCGCTCGCGGTGGCCCAGATCGTGGCCGACATCGGCCTCGACGACATCTCGCTCGCTGCGGCCCTGCTGCACGACGCCGTGGAAGACACCGAGATCAGCCTCGCCGACGTCGACCGCGAGTTCGGCGCCGAGGTGGCCGCCATCGTCGACGGCGTCACCAAGCTCGAGCGCATCCAGTTCGACTCGAAGGAGGCCCAGCAGGCCGCCACGATGCGCAAGATGCTGGTGGCGATGGCCCGCGACCTGCGGGTGCTCATCATCAAGCTGGCCGATCGGCTGCACAACATGCGCACCATCGCGGCGATGCCCGTCGAGAAGCAGCGGCGCATCGCGCAAGAGACGCTCGACATCTACGCTCCGCTGGCGCACCGCCTCGGCATCCAAGAGGTGCGTCAGCAGCTCGAAGACCTGGCGTTTGCATCGCTCTACCCGAAGCGCTATGCCGAACTCGACCATCTCGTCAGCACCCGTACGCCCGAGCGCGACGTGTATCTCGCCAAGTCGATCGCCGAGGTGCGCGGCAAGTTGGCCGCCGTCGGCATCGAGGCCGAGGTCACCGGGCGCGGCAAGCACCTCTGGAGCATCTACGAAAAGATGATCCAGAAGGGCAGGGAGTTCGACGAGATCTTCGACCTGGTGGCCGTGCGCGTCATCGTCGAATCGGTGAAGGACTGCTACGCGGCACTGGGGTCGATCCACGGCAACTACACGCCGATCGTGGGCCGGTTCAAGGACTACATCGCGATGCCGAAGTTCAACCTCTACCAGAGCCTGCACACCACCGTCATCGGGCCTGGCGGCAAGGTCATCGAGGTGCAGATCCGGTCGCGCGAGATGCATCAGCGCGCCGAGTGGGGCGTGGCGGCGCACTGGGCCTACAAAGACGACACTGCGGCGCCCGACTTCGACTGGCTGAACCGCATCATCGACTGGCAGGCCGACTTCGCCGACCCGGCCGCCTTCATGGAGAACCTGAAGACCGACCTCGAGCAGGACGAGGTGTTCGTGTTCACCCCGAAGGGTCGGGTCGTCACGTTGCCCAAGGGGTCCACCCCGGTCGATTTCGCCTACGCCGTGCACACCGAGATCGGGCACACCTGCATCGGGTCCAAGATCAATGGCCGTCTCGTGTCGCTCGACACGGCACTGCGCAGCGGCGACACCTGCGAGATCTTCACGTCGAAGCTCGACACTGCGGCACCGTCGCGCGACTGGCTGCAGTTCTCGGTCTCGCCGCGTGCTCGCAACAAGATCCGCCAGTGGTTCTCGCGCGAGCGGCGTACCGACATGATCGAGGTGGGTCGCGAGGAACTCACCCGCGAGTTCCGTCGGGCCGAGGTGCCGCTGCAGCGGGTGTGGAAGAGCGAGGCGCTCGCCAACGAGATCGAATCTGCGGGTTATGGCGATATCGACGGACTCCTCACCGCAGTGGGCGAGCACCATGTGTCGGCCCAGGCACTCGCCCAGAAGGTGGCGCGGGCCTATCGCGACAGCGACGACGACCAGATGTCGTCGAGCGCGCTCAACCCGCAGCGGTCCCGACGGGGTCGCAAGAACCCGGGTGTCATCGTCGAAGGCCTCGACGATGTGCTCATCCGCCTCTCGAAGTGCTGCACCCCGGTGCCGGGCGACGAGATCATCGGGTTCGTCACCCGTGGTCGTGGTGTGTCGGTGCACCGTGCCGACTGTGCCAACGCCGAGAGCCTGATGACCGAACAGGCACCGCGGCTCATCGAGGTCGAGTGGGACGGTGACCAGGCAGGTGCGCTGTTCCGTGCTGCGGTCGAGGTCATCGCGTTCGACCGTTCGAAGCTGCTGCGCGATGTGGCGAACTCGTTGTCCGAGCAGCACGTCAACATCGTCGCCTGCTCCACGCACACCGGCAGCGACCGGGTGGCCCGCATGCGGTTCGAGTTCGAGATGGCCGACCCGTCGCATCTCGAGTCGGTGCTGCGCACCATCAAGACCATCGACGCCGTGTACGACGCGTATCGCATCGTGCCCGGGAAGGGCGACTAACCGTGGCGCAGCGAGTCGTCATCACCGCTGCGGCTGGTGGCATCGGCCGGGTGATCGCCGAGGCCTTCTTGGCCCGGGGCGATCAGGTCGCGGTGTGCGACGTCGATGTGGCGGCAGTCGAGCAGTTCCGGGCTGCGTACCCGCAGGCGTCGGCCGCGGTGGTCGACCTCGCCGACGGCAACGCGCTCGACCGCTGGCTCGACGAGGCCATCGGCACCCTCGGGGGTGTCGACGTGCTCGTCAACAACGCCGGCACCAAGGGACCCACTGCGTACATCGAAGACGTCGATCCGGCCGACTGGTCGGCGTGTCTCACCGTGTCGCTCGATTCGCACTATCGCTGCGCCCGCCGTGTGGCGCCGTTGTTGAAGCAGCAACGGAGCGGCACGATCATCGAGATCTCGTCGATGGCTGGCATGTACGGCTACGGCATGCGCACGCCGTACGCCGCTGCCAAATGGGCCGTCGTCGGGCTCACCAAGTCGCTCGCCATCGAACTCGGCCCGTTCGGTGTCACCTGCAATGCCATCTGCCCCGGGTCGGTGCGCGGCGACCGCATCGACCGTGTCATCGCGGCCGAGGCCGAGCAGCGCGGCGTCGACCCGCAGGTGGTGGCCGACGAGTACGTCGCCGGCCAGTCGATCAAGCGATTCGTCGAACCGTCCGAGATCGCCGATATGTGCCTGTTCCTCTCCTCACCGGCGGCGCGCATGGTGAGCGGCCAGGCAATCGGCGTCGACGGGCACACCGAGACCTACCACCTCTGAGCCGTTCGATGAGCAGTCATGTCTCGTTTCGCGACCGCTGGATCGCGCCGGTCGACCCGAGGGGGTTCCGCGAGGGAGCGCGGGCCATGTGGCCCTTCGGAGTGGCGATCTCCATCTGGGCGTTCGTCACCGGTGTGGCGATGGTCAACACGGGGATGCCGGTCGCGATCGGCCTCGTGATGACGCTCACCGTGTTCGCAGGTTCGGCACAGTTGGCGGTGCTGCCGCTGCTCGCGGCCGGCGCGCCACTACCGCTGGTGGGGGTGACGGCGATGATCGTCAATCTGCGCTTCGTCATCTTCGCAGCGACGAGCCGTCCGGCGTTCGTCCGCCTGTCGCTGCGCCAACGAACCCTTGCCGGATACCTCAATGGCGACCTCGGTTTCTCGTTGTTCTCGTTGCGCTTCGCCGCCGATCCCGAGCGGGGTAATCCCCTGCAGTGGGGCTACTTCTACGGCGGGGCGGTGGTGAACTGGTCGATCTGGCAGGTCGCCTCGATCGCCGGGTTGGTGCTCGGCGGGCTGGCACCGGCGAGTTGGGGCCTCGAGGTCGCCGCATACCTCGCCTTGGTGGCGGTCCTGGTGCCGATGACCGTCACATCACCGGCCATCGCGGGGGTCGGTGTCGCAGTCGTCACCTCGCTCGTCACGGTGCAGATGCCGCTCCGGCTCGGACTCATCGTGTCGGTCGTCGCCGGGGTGGGCGTGGCGCTGCTGGTCGAACGCGTCCGCGACACCGTCGTGGCTCGTCGGGTGGCGCTGGGCGAGGAGGTCCGCTGATGGCCGGTATCGACCAGTGGCCCTACATGCTCGGCGCGATCATCTGTTTGGTCGTGGGCACCGTCATCACTCGGGCGAGCTTCTTCGTGCTGCCGGCCCGCATCGAACTGCCGGTGTGGCTCGAGCGGGCCCTCCGATATGCACCCGCGTGCGCGCTGGCCGCCATCATCGCTCCGGGCGTACTCGCTCACGACCGCCACGTCACCATCAGTTGGGGGAATCAGCAACTGTGGGCGTTGCTTGCGGCCACAGTGGTCTTCGCCCGCACCCGCAACATGATGGCGATGATGGTGGTGGGGATGGGGGTCTTCACCGTGCTGCGCCTGGTCGGCTGACCTCGAGCGAGTGGCGAAAGCCTCCCGGCCTGCGCAGAAGTGGCCGGGTAGGATTGCGAACCGTGCCCGAGTTCCAGACCAGCCCAGGGATGCGCGACATCCTGCCGCCCGACTCGGCGCGTTGGCGACGCTTCGTCGAGGTGTTCGCCGAAGTGGCCGACGGGGCCGGGTACGGCCAGGTCATCTCGCCGCTGCTGGAAGACCTCGGCGTGTTCCAACGCATCGGAGCCGCCACCGATGTGGTCAGCAAGGAGATGTACGACTTCGTCGACAAAGGGGGCCGCCACATCGCCCTGCGCCCCGAGCTCACTGCTTCGGTGTGCCGGGCGTTCGTGCAGCACCACCCGGTCACTCCGTGGAAGGTGTGGTACACCGGCTCGCAGTTCCGCTACGAAAAGCCCCAGCGTGGCCGGTATCGACAGTTCGACCAGGTGGGCATCGAAGTGCTCGGCGCGAACGATCCCTATCTCGACGTCGAGATCATCGCCCTCGGCTGGGAGTTCTTCCGCCGCCTCGGCCTCAGCCAGGTCGATCTGCTGCTGAACTCGCTCGGCGAACCCGACGACCGGGCGCGCTACGTCGCAGCCCTTGAGGCCTACTTCCAGGCGCACCTCGGCGACCTCAGTGTCGAGAGCCAGGCCACCCTCGCCAAGAACCCGCTGCGCGTGCTCGACTCGAAGCGACCGCAGGACGTGCCGGTGGTGTCGGGCGCGCCCCGTATCGCCGAGTTCTACAGCGATGAGGCAGCTACGCACTTCGCCGCCGTTCAGGCCGGCCTCGGCGAACTGGGCATCCCGTTCCGCGTCGAGAACAAGCTGGTTCGTGGCCTCGACTACTACCGCTACACGACGTTCGAGTACCAGGGTGGCACGCTCGACTCGGCACAGAACGCGCTCGGCGGTGGTGGCCGCTACGACGGCCTCGTCGAGTCGCTGGGCGGCTCGGCCACGCCGGGCGTCGGGTTCGCCCTCGGCCTCGACCGCACGCTCTTGGCCTGCGACGACGAAGGTGTGTTCGCAGCCCCGTCGAGTGGGGTCGACGTGTTCGTCGTCGATACCACCGGCGGCCTCGAAGCGGTGCGCATCACCGGAGCGCTGCGCGCCGCCGGCGTCCGTTGCGACCGCGCCTACGAGAACCGCAGCATGAAGAGCCAGATGAAGGTGGCCGACCGCAGCGGCGCTGCGTACGCCGTCATCGTCGGTACCAACGAACTCGAGGCCGGCACCGTCGTGGTGCGGCCGCTGCGCGCAGAACGACCGGCCGGGCAGGGCGACGCCCCGGCGGTGTCGGGCCAGTACGACGTCGCCCGTCACGATCTCATCGACCACCTCACGAAAGCACTCTCATGAGCAGCACGTCCATGCGCACCCACCAGTGCGGCGAACTCCGTCCCGAACAGATCGGTGCCACGGTCAGCCTCTGCGGCTGGGTGGCCACCCGCCGCGAGCACGGCGAGAAACTCGCGTTCGTCGACCTGCGCGACCATTCGGGCGTCACCCAGTGCGTCGTCGACAACTCGGTCGATGTGCGGCCCGAGTACGTCATCCGCGTCACGGGCACCGTGGCGGCACGGCCCACCGAGAACGTCAACTCGCGCATCCCCACGGGCGGCATCGAACTGCAGGACTGCGTCGTCGAGGTGCTCAACGCTGCCGACGCACCGCCGTTTCCCATCAACGAACGCGCCGACCAGGTGGCCGAGGGGACGCGCCTGCAATACCGCTTCCTCGACATCCGCCGCGAGCGAATGCAGCGCAACCTGCGCCTGCGTGCCGCCGTCAACTCGGCCATCCGCCGGGCGATGGAGGCGCAGGACTTCGTCGAGGTCGAGACTCCCATGCTGGTGCCCAGCACGCCCGAGGGCGCCCGCGAGTTCATCGTGCCCAGCCGCCAGCAGCCCGGGTCGTTCTATGCCCTGCCGCAGAGCCCGCAGCTGTTCAAGCAGTTGCTGATGGTGGCCGGTATCGACCGCTATTACCAGGTGGCCCGCTGTCTGCGCGACGAAGACCTGCGTGCCGACCGGCAGTACGAGTTCATGCAGCTCGACATCGAGATGAGTTTCGCCACCCAGCACGATGTGCACACGGCAATCGGCAACGCCGTGCTCGCCGCGGCGCGTGCCGCCGGCCAGGAGCCCGGCGACATCGTCACGCTCACCTGGCACGAGGCGATGAACCGGTTCGGCAGCGACAAGCCCGACCTGCGCTTCGGGATGGAACTGGTCGAGCTCACCGATGCGTTCGCCTCCACCGGCTTCAAGGCGTTCGCCGGTGCCGCCAGCATCAAGGGCATCAACGCGGCCGGCAAGGCCGACGAGTACGGCCGCAACAAGCTCGACGCGATGACCGACAAGGCCAAGAAGATGGGCGCCAAGGGCCTGGTCTGGATCAAGGTCGGTGCCGACGGCGAACTCGAGTCACCCGTCAGCAAGTTCCTCAGCGAGGGCGAGCAGGCCGAGTTGCGGGCTCGTCTCGACGCCAAGCCCGGCGATCTGCTGCTCATCGTGGCCGACGCGTGGACCACGGCGTGCGAGGTGCTGGGTACTCTCCGCAACGACATCGCGCGGCCGCCGGTGCATGAAGGTCCGTACCGCTACCTGTGGGTGGTCGACTTCCCGCTGTTCGTCGGTGTGGACGAGGCGTCTGGTCGCCCGCGTCCGGGGCACCACCCGTTCACCCAGCCGCACCCCGACGATCTCCACATGCTCGAGACCGATCCGCTGCGCGTGCGCAGCCAGGCCTACGACCTCGTGCTGAACGGCTGGGAACTGGGCTCGGGCTCGATCCGTATCCATCAGCCCGAGTTGCAGGCCCGCATCTTTGGCCTGCTCGGCATCAGCCCCGAGGAAGCCGACCGTCGCTTCGGGTTCTTCCTCAACCCGTTCCGCTACGGCGCCCCGCCGCACGGCGGTTTCGCGTTCGGTATCGACCGCTTGGTGGCCATCTTGGCGGGCGAGGAGAACATCCGCGAGGTCATCGCCTTCCCGAAGACCCAGTCGGGTGCCGACCCGATGACGAACGCCCCCACCCCGGTCGACGCCAAGCAGCTCGACGAACTCGGAGTCCGCGTCCTTCCCCCCAAGGGGTAGCCCCCGTCCCCCGGCACACATCCACCTCCTTCCCCCATATCGGCGTTTGTGAGCTCACCCCCGTCTACCGGGGTCCCACTCACAATCGCCCGACGGAAAACCACGCGTCTGTGAGTGAAACCCGGTTCCACCGGGGCGCGCTCACAGACGCGGATGGAGAAGGGGGTACATCCGATGGAGATGTATCGCTGGGCCGAGCAGCACGATGGGCTGCTCACGGTTGCGGTGCTGCGTCGCGCCGGTTGGAGCGACGCAGCAATCGACTACCACCGCTCGACCGGGAGGCTGCGTCCGATCAGGCGCGGTGTCGTGGCGATCAACGGCACACCGCCCACCTGGCGGCAGGCCGTACGGGCGGTGCTGCTTGGTGCAGGGGTCGACGCCGCGTTGTCGCATTCGACCGCCGTGCGGGTGTTGCTCGGTTGGGTCGACCACGAGGCGGAGCGGATCCACGTCCTCGTTGCGATGGGTCATCAGGTGGTGCTCGACGGAGTGCGTTGCCATCGTTCTGGTCTGATCGAGCCGGGCGACCTCGTCTGCCGGGGTGAGTTGACGTGCACATCGGCGCTGCGAACTGTGATCGACCTCAGCAGCAGTTGGTCGACGAAACGCCTGGGCGAATTGGTCGACGAATTCATGCGCCGGAAGATGCTCGACCTGGAGGAACTGCGCCGTCGCGTCGACGGTCTCCGGCCTGCACCGGGCCGCTCGGTGGCGACGCTGCGCACGGTGCTGAGCCAGCGACCCGGGACGTACGACCCCGGCGAGAGCCCGCTCGAGGCACGTATCGCTCAGGTGATCATCGCTGAGCGTCTACCGCCTCCGGTGCAACAGCTGAGGTGGAACGTCGACGGGCACCGCTACCGCTTCGACTTCGCCTGGCCGGAGCAGCGGGTGTATCTCGAAGGGCTCGGGTTCGGGTTCCACTCCATGGCGTCAGACCTCGAAGACGATGCCCGGCGCCAGAACGACCTGGTCGCCGATGGCTGGCGCCCGATCGAGATCACCTGGGGCATGAGCGACCGGGAAATCGGCCACTCGATCCTCCGCATGCTCACCTGATCCCGCCGAACCCTGCGTTTGTGAGTTGGCCCGGGTAGGGCTGGGAGTTCGCTCACAAACGCAGGGTGGGGTGGGGGAGTGAGCCCGGCGTTTGTGAGCTGACGGCTGATCAACCGGACTCTGCTCACAATCGCTGGGGTGAGGGCCGGGAGCGTCGCCGGCGTTTGTGAGCGGGCCGGCGATGAACCGGGTTCAGCTCACAATCGCCGGGGGGTGGGGGTGGGGGTGGGGGTGGGGTGGGGGTGGGTACGATCCGGGGGATGGCAGGACAGCACTTCCGGGCAGGGGTCGTCATCGTGGTGCGGCACCCTGACGGGCGGCGGGTGCTGGCGTTCGAGCGGGCCGATACGGCTCGGAGCTGGCAACTGCCTCAAGGTGGCCTCGACCAGGGCGAGGAGCCGATCGAGGGGGCGTGGCGTGAACTGCTCGAAGAGACCGGGCTCGGCCCCGACCACGTGATGGCACGCGCCGAGTACCCCGACTGGGTGGCGTACGAATGGCCGGTCGAGGTGATGGAGGTGCATGGGCGCGACGGTCGCAGGCGTGGGCAGATCCAGAAGTGGTTCCTCTTCGACGCCCATCACGCCGACATCGAACCCACGCCCGACGGCGTCGAGTTCGTGGCCTGGCAATGGGTCGAGCCCGCCTGGCTGGTGGCGCAGGTGCCCGACTGGCGCCGCACCGCCTACGAGCGGGTGCTGTTCAGTCTCTGACGCCGGGTCGCCACGACGTGCCGTGTGGCAATTGCCCGGCGCGTCGACGGGCGGTCTGCCTAGCATGAGCCACCTGTGAAGCCCGTCTCCAAGTCAGCCAAGCTCGCCAACGTCGGTTACGACATCCGTGGGCCGGTGCTCGACCGCGCCCGCGAGATGGAGGAGGAGGGCCAGAAGATCCTCAAGCTGAACATCGGCAACCTGGCCGTGTTCGGCCTCGACCCGCCCGACGAGATCGTGCAGGACATGATCCGTAACCTCGCCACCTCGGCGGGTTACACCGACAGCAAGGGCCTGTTCGCCCCTCGCAAGTCGATCGTGCACTACACCCAGCAAAAGCGCATCGCCGGGGTGAGCGTCGACGACGTGTACCTCGGCAACGGCGCATCCGAGCTCATCACGATGAGCCTGAATGCACTGCTCGACGACGGCGACGAGGTGCTCGTGCCGGCCCCCGACTACCCGTTGTGGACGGCGTCGGTGTCGCTGAGCGGGGGCAACCCGGTGCACTACCTGTGCGACGAGCAGAGCGACTGGTTTCCCGACCTCGACGACATCCGCCGCAAGGTGACCCCGCGCACCAAAGCCATCGTGGTGATCAACCCGAACAATCCGACCGGCGCGCTGTACCCGCCCGAACTGTTGCAGGAGATCGTCGAGATCGCCCGCCAGCACCAACTCATCGTGATGGCCGACGAGATCTACGACAAGACGCTCTACGACGGCAACACGCACACCAGCATCGCCTCGCTGGCCGACGACGTGCTGTTCGTCACCTTCAACGGCTTGTCGAAGAACTATCGCTCGTGCGGTTACCGCGCCGGTTGGATGATCCTGAGCGGCGAGAAGCGCCACGCCCGCGACTACATCGAGGGCCTCGACATGCTGTCGTCGATGCGGCTGTGCTCGAACACGCCGGGCCAGCTCGCCATCCAGACCGCACTCGGCGGGTACCAGAGCATCGACGACCTGGTGGCGCCCACCGGGCGGCTGTGCCGCCAGCGCAACGTGGCACACGAGATGCTCACCCAGATCCCGGGCGTCACCTGCGTGAAGCCGAAGGCTGCGCTGTACATGTTCCCGCGGCTCGACCCGCAGATGTACCCGATCACCAACGACCAGGATTTCGCCTACGAACTGCTGGCCGAGGAGAAGTTGCTGATCGTGCAGGGCACCGGGTTCAACTGGCCCACGCCCGATCACTTCCGGGTGGTGTTCCTGCCCAACGTCGACGATCTCACCGAGGCCATCACCCGCATCGAGCGGTTCCTCGGCGGCTATCGCCGTCGCCACCGAACCTGACGAATCGGGTGGGGCGGGCCGCTCCCGGCCACACCCGGCCCGAGGCGGTAGCGTCGGGCCTGTGACCGACCTGTTCAGCGCCGCCGCCGAGGAGCGTCTGCGCGACCAGGCGCCGCTGGCTGCCCGCCTGCGGCCAAGAACCCTCGACGATGTGGTGGGCCAGGAGCACCTGGTCGGCCCCGGCAAGGCGCTGCGCCGACTGGTCGAACACGACCGGCTCACCAGCGCCATCTTCTGGGGCCCGCCCGGTACCGGCAAGACCACCCTCGCGTTGGCCGTTGCCGGGAGCACCAAGCGTGCCTTCGAGCAGCTGAGCGCGGTGACTGCCGGGGTGAAGGACGTGCGTGAGGTGATCGAACGGGCCCGCGACCGCCTCGGCCAGCACGGCCGCGGCACGATCTTGTTCCTCGACGAGATCCATCGCTTCTCGAAGAGCCAGCAGGACGCGCTGCTGCCGGCGGTGGAGGACGGCACGCTCACCCTCATCGGCGCTACCACCGAGAACCCGTTCTTCGAGGTGAATCCACCGCTGCGCAGCCGGTCGACCCTGTTCCGGCTCGAGCCGCTGGGCCGCGACGCCATCGTCACGCTCATCCACCGCGGCCTGCAGGCAGAGGGGATGCAGGCCGAGCCCGATGCCGTCACCCACCTCGCCGACCGTGCGGGGGGCGATGGCCGTCAGGTCCTCACCGCGCTGGAGGTGGCATGTGCACTGGCCATGCCCGGAGCGGTGTCGATCGAGCACGTCGAGGCGGCACTCGGCACCAGCGCCCTGCGCTACGGACGCGACGACCACTACGACGTGATCAGCGCGTTCATCAAGTCGATGCGCGGCAGCGACCCGCAGGCGGCCGTGTACTACCTGGCCCGCATGCTCGAAGCGGGGGAGGATGCCCGATTCATCGCCCGACGGATGATCATCTTCGCCAGCGAAGACGTCGGTCTGGCCGACCCCACGGCGCTGCTGACCGCGGTCGCTGCCGCGCAGGCACTCGACCACGTGGGCCTGCCCGAAGCCCAACTGAACCTGTCGCAGGCGGTCATCCACCTGGCCACGGCGCCGAAGAGCAATCGCGCTGCGCTCGCCATCTGGAACGCACGCACCGACGTGCAGGCGGGCGCGGTGGGCGAGGTGCCGGCGCACTTGCGTGACGGCCACTACCAGGGGGCGAAGTCACTCGGTCACGGGGTGGGCTACGAGTACCCTCATGACCATGCCGACGGCTGGGTCGACCAGCAGTACCTGCCCGCCGACCAGGCCGACAAGCGCTACTACGAACCCACCCGGCACGGGCACGAACAGGAGATCGGCGAACTGATGGAACGGAGGCACCCATGACCGCAGGCGAATTGGCGGTGCTGCTTGCCGCCGTGTTGTGCTGCATCGGCTTTGCGGCGCTCGTCGTGGTGCTGATGCGGGTGCTCGACTCGCTGAAGTCGCTGCGCGAGGAGGTGGCGCATCTGCGCGCCGAAACCGGCCCGCTGTTGGCCGAGCTGCGCACCTCCACCGAGTCGGCTGCTGCCGTCATCGACGAGGCCCGCGACGACCTCGACCGCTTCGACCGAGTGCTCGGCTCGGCCGAGGCCATCAGCAGCGCGGTGCAGGGCAGCGGGGCCATCGCCCGGGCCGCCCTCAGCACCCCGGTCATCAAGACCGCAGCGCTCGCCACCGGCACGCAGCGGGCCTGGCGACGGTTGCGCCGCAAGGACCCGGCACGCATCGAACGCAGTAGCGGCACGCGGAGATCGGCATGATCAAGCGGCTGATCTGGTTCACGGGTGGCATCGTCGCCGGCGCGCTCGGCATGGGCGCGGCGAAGAAGAAGGTGAAGACGGTGGCCGGCGAGCTGGCACCCGTGCAGGTGGCCAAGCGGGCCGGCGACTCGGTGCGCGACCGCGGACGATCGGTGAGCGACGCCCTGCGCGAGGGCCGCATCGCGATGCGCGCCAAGGAGCGCGAGCTGCGCGCCCGGCTCGACGGCAGGGCGTCGACACTTGCCGACGAACTGTCCGATGTCGATGCCGTGCTGGTCGATGGTCGCCCGGTCGAGCCCGGTCAGGTGATCGTGCTGAAGCAGGTCCGCGCCGACGCGAATCGTTCGCGCCGGCGCGCCTGAACCGCCGCCGATGAACGCGGAGTTGCTCGACGAGCTGCGCGCCGCGCTGGGGGCCGACGCGGTGAGGGTGGGGAGCACGGAGTTGGGCCTGTACGGCCGCGACTCGTCGAACATCGAGGGCGTCGCCGGCGCCGTGTGCTTCCCGGTGTCGACCGCGCAGGTGCAGGCGGCGGTACGCGCAGCAGGGCGCCACGGCGCTCCGTTCGTGGCCCGGGGCTCGGGCACCGGCCTGGCCGGCGGTGCCACACCGCTCGATGGTGCGTTGGTGATCACCCTGACGAAGATGAACCAGGTGCTGTCGGTCGACCCGGTACACCGGCTCGCCTGGGTCGAGCCAGGAGTGTTGAACCTCGACCTCACCCGCCTGGTTGCGGTGCACGGCCTGCACTTCGCCCCCGATCCGAGCAGCCAGCAGAGCTGTTCCATCGGTGGCAACCTGGCGAACAACTCGGGCGGACCGCACTGTCTGGCCGACGGGGTGACGTCGGCGCACATCCTTGCGGCCGAGGTGGTGCTGCCCGACGGCACCATCGTGGTGTTGGGCAGCGAGTCGGGTGAATCAGACGGGTACGACCTGCGCGGCGCGTTCGTGGGCAGCGAGGGCATGTGCGGCATCGCCACGCGCATCTGTGTACGCCTCACCCAGAACCCGCCGGGTGTGCGAACGATGCTGTTCGACTTCGACACCGTCGAGGCCGGCGCGCACACGGTGGGTGCCATCATCGCCGCAGGCATGGTGCCCGCGGCGCTGGAGATGATGGACCAACTGTGCATCGAGGCGGTCGAGGCCTACATCCACGCCGGTCTGCCCACCGACGCGGCAGCGGTGCTGCTGGTGGAGGTGACCGGAGCCGAGCACGCGTTGGCCCACGACGAAGAACGGGTGGTGGCCATCGCTCGCGCGCACGGCTGCCGAACCGTACGCATCGCTGCCGACGAGGCCGAGCGGGCACTGCTGTGGAAGGGACGCAAGACAGCGTTCGGTGCCGTGGCGCGGATCAAGCCGAACTACTACCTGCACGACACCGTGGTGCCGCGTCGGGCGCTGCCCGAGGTGCTGGCCCAGGTGTACGAGATCGCGGCGCGACACGACCTGCTGGTGCTGAACGTGTTCCACGCAGGCGACGGCAACCTGCATCCGCTGCTGGTGTTCGACAAGCGCGAACCGGGGGTGATGGACCGGGTGCACGCAGCGGGGGAGGAGATCGTGAAGGCCTCGGTGGCGGCCGGTGGGGTGCTGAGCGGCGAGCACGGAATCGGCATGGAGAAGCGCGACCTGATGCCGTTGATGTTCGCCCCTGCCGACCTGGCGGCCCAGGCGGCGCTGCGGGCGGCGTTCGACACCACCGGCCTGGCCAACCCCACCAAGGTCCTGCCCAGTCCGGCCTCATGTGGCGACGCGCACGAGGTGCCCGAGGGGCTGTGGGTCTGACGTGATCGACCTCGACGTGTTCGCAGCAGAGGTGGGCACCGACGACCCGGTGACCATCTGTGGAGCAGGCACCCGCGGTGGCGCCGTGCCGGGAGTGCGCACGGTGACGGCACCCGCCGGTATCGACTGGCTCCAGGCCGACGAGATGACTGTGTGCTGCGGAGCCGGCACGCCGTTGGAGGTGCTCGACGCCGCGCTCGCCGAGGTGGGCCAGCGCACCGTGCTGCCGAGCACTGGCGGCACGGTGGCCGGGACGGTGGGGGGTGCGCTGTCGGTGGGGCTGAGTGGTGTGCGGCGCCTGGGTGACGGCCCGGTGCGCGACGCCCTGCTGCAGGCCCGCTACGTGTCGGCGACGGGTGAGGTGGTGAAGGCCGGCGGACCGACGGTGAAGAACGTGAGCGGCTTCGACCTGTGCCGCTTGCTGGTGGGCAGCCGCGGCACGCTGGGCTTCCTCGGTGAGGTGATCGTGCGCACCCGTCCGCTGCCATTGCACTCGCAGTGGTTCCGCGCCGATGCCGACGACCCCACCCCGCTGTTCACGGCGCTGTACCGCCCGGTGTCGCTGCTGTGGGACGGCCGGCAGGTGTGGGTGCTGCTCGAGGG
>JBIKLX010000196.1:0-5606 GCA_044359565.1 Ilumatobacteraceae bacterium | reverse complement strand
ACGGCGCGGGCCGCCAGATGAGCGGCAGGCGCATCAGCGCGTCGACGTGGTACGGACCCTTGAACAGCAGGCCGAAGTCGCCCTGGAACTCGCCGTGGTCGGTGGTGAAAACGATGTCGACGTCGTCGGTCCAGCCCCGCGCCGCGATGGTGGCGAGCACGCGCCCGATGGCCTCGTCGATCAGTTCCACCTCCACGGCGTTCACGGCGTTCACCTCGCGCACCTGATCGGCCGTCATCGTGGCCGGCACCCAATCGTGCGGGGCCTCGTAGTTGCTCACCAGTCGGCCGTCGTACCAGGCCCGCCAGTGGCGCGGCTTTGCGTCGAGCACGGCTTCACGCGTCGCGGCGTCGGCCGCGTACCCGGCGGGCAGGTCGACATCGCGCCACGGCACACGGTGCAGTTCGCTCTTCGGCGGGTCCCACGGGTGGTGCGGGTCGGGGAAGCTCATCCAGCAGAACCAGTCGTCGGCGGCACCCAGCGAGTCGAGCCAGGCGATCGTGCGATCCGCCACCCAGTCGGTGTGGTACCACTCGCGCGGGATGGCGTTGTCCCACACCTGCGGCGCGCCGTTCTCGCCGCCGCCCATGGCGTTCACCTCCAGCGCACCGTCGAGCACGGGGTAGAACATGCCCATCGCTTCGGGGTGGGTGGTGGCGATCCAACGGGCGTAGTGCAGCTGACCGGCGGCGCCGTGGGTGGCCGACTCGAAGTGCTCGAACCCGCGGTGCGGGCCGAAGGTGCCGGCGCGGGCGTAGGTGTTCTCGGGGAAGCGGCCGAACGGATCGAGGAACGGTTCGAAGTGCGGTTTGCCGATGATCGCGGTGCGGTAGCCGGCGTCGTGCAGCACCTCGGCCACCGACGGCGCGGTCTCGGGCAGCGGCACACCGTTCATCCACACCCCGTGGGTGCTCGGGTGCTGGCCGGTCAGCATGGTCGAGCGCGACGGCATGCACACCACGCTCTGCGGATGGGCGCGTCGGTAGTTGATGCCCTGCGCCGCCAGGCCGTCGACCACCGGCGTGCGCGACAGCGTGCCGCCGTTGCAGCCGAGCGTGTCGAAGCGCTGCTGGTCGGTGGTGATGAACAGGATCTTGCGGCCCATCAGTGCGTCCCTCCGGTGTGCGTTGTGGCCGTGCCGGTGTCGTGCGTGCCGGTGTCGTGCATGCCGCTCTCCATCTGTCGCTTCAGTTCGTCGAGCGCGCCGGCCGTGCCGCCGCCGATCACCAACGCCATCGTGCGCGGGTCGGCCTCGGTGGAGTAGACGACGAGGCAGGTGTCGTCGCCCAGGTCGATCACGTCGATCGTGCCCCGGTGGTGCTTGAAGATGGGCACCGTGATGCGGTACTGGAAGCGGCGGATGGTGTCGTCGCAGCACACGATCTCCTCGGGCATCGACATACCCGCCTCCATCGTGATGACGCGGGTGGTGCCGTCGACCGGGCTGGCGACGATGCCGGGGAACCATTCGTGCAGCCGCGGCGCATCGCCCGCCAGCGCCCACACCTGCGCGGCCGGCCGGTCGATGCGGATCTCGTAGCGGGTGGTGCCCAGCATCAGCGGGTCCGGGCGATGAAGTCGATGATGACGGCAGCCAACTCGGGCCCACGGTCTTCCTGCAGGAAGTGCCCGCCGCCTTCGATGGTGACATGGGGCTGTCCCGCAGTACCCGGCACCCGGCCGATGAACGCCCGCTCGCCACCCTTGCTGACCGGGTCGGCGTCGCTGAAAGCGCACAGGAACGGGCGCTCGAAGCGGTCGAGCACCTCCCATGCGGCGAGGTTGTCGGCGCGGGCCGGGTCGTCGGTGCTGGTGGGCACAAGCGACGGGAAGATGCGCGCGCCGGCCTTGTAGGTGTCGTCGGGGAACGGGGCGTCGTAGGCGGCGATCACATCGGCTGCCAGGTCGGTGGTGCAGCCGCCGTTCACGATCATGCCGATGGGGAACTGCGGCGACGTCTGCGAGAAGTTCTGCCAGGCGAGGAACGCCTTGTTCGGCGGGTTGTCGCCGGTGGGCAGGCCGGTGTTGCCCACCACTACCCGGGCATAGCGTTCGGGTGCCGCGCCCACCAGGCGCAGGCCCACCAGGCCGCCCCAGTCCTGCCCGAAGAACGTGATGTCGCGCAGGTCGAGTTGGTCGAACAGCAACTCGGCCATCCAGTCGACGTGGCGGCCGAACGTGTAATCGCTCTGCTCGCTCGGCTTGTCGGAGCGACCGAAGCCGACGAGGTCGGGGGCGACCACCCGATGGCCTGCCGCCACCAACGCCGGGATCATGTGCCGGTACAGGAAGCACCAGCTCGGCTCGCCGTGCAGCAGCAGCACCGGCGCCGCATCACGCGGGCCCTCATCGAGGTAGTGCACCCGCAATGTGCCATCCGAGATCGTGGCGTAGTGGGGTTCGAAGGGGAAGTCGGGGAGACCCACGAAGCGGTCGTCGGGAGTGCGCAGCACGATCATCCCGCCACCGTAGCAAGCGCCACAGGTTCTGGCAGAGGCCCTGCCAGGAGATCGGCCCCGGACCGGGCGGTTCCACAGTCCGGGGCCGATGATGATGGCCCACTGATCTGTCCGATGTGGGCGCAATGTGTCGGGGGTGAGCGAGGGGGGAACCACCGCTCACCCGAGCGGGGGTCAGCCCGCGAGAAGGGTGCTGTCGGTGAACTGCAGTCCGTCGGTGCCGTTCATCAGCGTCAGCGAGCCGGCCTCGATCGAGTAGGTGGCGGTACCGGTGAGCACCCGGCTGACCTCCTGCTCCAGCCTCATCGCATCGTCGTCGCACATCATCTTCGTGAGTGCGAGCGGGCCGAAGGCGATGGTGCCGGCGGCCTCGTCGACGGTGACCGTGGCCATGCCGCGGTTGCAGCCCGTGTTCACCTGGGCTTGGTCGTCGACGATGGTGAGCGTGGCCACGGCGCTGCCCCAGCCCGAGCTGATCGCGTCGGACGAGATGACGCCGGTGACCGTCCATGCCGTGTCGGCGAGCGGTCGGTCGGGGTCGGCCACCTCGCGGTCGAGCAGCGTGATGGTCGCCTCGCTGCCGGTGAGCGTGCCGGTGAGCACGAGCGTGTCGCCGTCGACCGACACCGTGGTGCCGGCGGTGAGGAACGCCTGCACTGCCGAGTCCTGGTCCATCAGCGGCTGGTCGCACGCCATCTGTGTCGACATCATCGGACCCACGGTCATGGCGTCGCCCTCGAAGGTGACATCGCCGCCCATCCCGTTGCAGCCGCCCGACACGCTGATGCGGCCGTCGTCGAACGAGATGCGCAGCACGGCACCGTCGGCGAGGGTGATGCCCGTCGTCGACTGCGACAGGTAGGTCTTGCCGGCGAGCAGCGCGGCGAGGTCGTCGCCGGGCTCAGGGGTCGTGGACGGGTTCGTGTCGATGGTGGTGCTCCCGGGATCGGTGGGGCTCGTGGCGGGCTCGACCGAGGGGTCGCCGCACGAGGCGAGGGTGAACATGCCGGCGGTGGCGACGGCGAGCAGGGCGATGAGTGACGACTTCATGTCCCTTCCGACGTCGCCCGACCCCGTTCGGTTCCCACGATCTCCCCGCGATGAGCAACCTGCGCACCGGCAGCGCACCCCGCTCATCGCGCCGGCGGGGCGGGTCGCCGCGATGAGCAACCTGCGCACTGGCTGCGCAACCTGCTCATCGCGCCGGTCGGGCGGGGCGGACGGGCCGGGAAGTGGCATGGAAGATGCCAGATGTACAGTGGGCCGATGAGCACCTCACGCCGTGTCGCCCTCGTCGCCGAAGCCGGTTTCTACGTCGGCCCCGCACTCGCCCGCATCCTCGCCCAGCGTGGCCACGACCTCGTCCTGGGCAACGCCTCGGCCGAGTTGGTCGCCGAGCTCGAAGAACTCGGCGCGGCGGTTGAAGTGGTGCCCGGCGTTCGCGACCTGGCCGACCCGGCCACGGCCCAGCACCTCGTCGACGCCGGCATCGCCCGCTTCGGCGCCATCCACGCAGCAGCGGCGTTCTCGGGCCAGATCATCACCGGCCGCTTCCTCGACAGCACTGCCGAGCAGCTCGGTCGGCTGTACGAGGGCTGCATGGTGGCGCCGTTCCACTTCCTGCAGGCCGTGGTGCGCCCGATGGTGGCCCAGGGCGACGGCCAGGTGCTGATGATCACCAGCGCCACCGCAGCGCGGCCCAGCAAGGGTGCTGCGCTCTACTCGGCCATGCGCGCCGGGGCGACGATGATGGCCAAGAACGTGGCCGAAGAGGTCGCCGCGGCCAACGTGCAGGTGAACGCCGTGGGCACCAACTTCATGGACTTCCCCGGCTTCTTGAAGGCCAGCGGCGCCACCGACCCGGCGGTGCGGGCGAAGATCGAGGCCCAGGTGCCCCAGCGTCGGCTGGGCACGATGGACGAGTTCGCCGCGTTCTGCGCGGTGTTCCTCGACGGCACGAGCCGGTTCACCACCGGCCAGTGGGTCGGCTACGCCGGCGGCTGGGTCTGACGCACGTCGCCTCCTGGGCGCGATGAGCAACGTGCGCACCCGCTGCGCAACTCGCTCATCGCGGTGCTTGCGGGGCAGGGGTCAGGCGGCGGCGCGGGTGCGGCGCAGCAGGGGGTCGGCTAGGCGCAGCGTGGTGTCGGCCACCCGCATCACCCGGCCGGCGGCACCGGGGGTGGACGAGTCGATGAGGTTGCCCATGACGGCCAGCGTGATGTCGGCCGTGGTCTGCGTGCCGACGGCGATGCGCAGACCGGGCCGCAGCAGCCACGGGTGACCGATGAGGAAGCTGAAGCGGCGCCCGGTGCGCAGGAACGCATCGAACCGCTCGCCGACGAGCCGGTCGTAGTTGGCGGGCGCCTGGGCCGGGTCGGCGAGGTACTGCTCGACGGCCAGCATGCCGCTCTCGAGCGCGTAGTCGATGCCCTCGCCGTTCATCGGGTTCACGAAACCGGCTGCGTCGCCCACGGCCACCCAGCCGGGGCCGTGGCGCTTGGTGCTGCTCATCGGCAGACGCCAGGCGCGGGGCTTGTCGACGTAGTCGCCGATCGACCAGGTGGGCCGCACGATGGCCGCGTACTGGTCGAGCAGCTTGTTGAGGTTGAGCTTCTTGAAGCCCTTCATCGTGCTGAGCGCGCCGACGCCGATGTTGACGGTGCCGTCGCCCGCCGGGAACATCCAGCCGTAGCCGGGCACCGGTGTGCCGTGCTCGTCGCGCAGGCTGAGGCAGGCCTCGAGGTGTCGCTCGGCGTGTCGAGGAGTGGGCGCGTAGGCGCGGATGGCGAGGCCGAACGGTTCGTCGGGATCGCGCTCGGCGCCGAGCACCTTGGCGGCCGCGCCCTGGGCGCCGGCGGCGAGGATGGTGAGCGGCGCGGTGTAGCGCTCGCCGCCGGCATCGACACCCACCACGCGGTCGCCCTCGAGCACCGGCAGGGCCTCGGTCTCGTAGCGGATCTCGGCACCGGCCTCGGCGGCCACGTCCATCAGGTGGTTGTCGAAACGCTGGCGGGGCCACACGGCACCGTGACCGGGGAAGCGCTCGCTGGCTGGCCAGGCGAGTTCACGGGTCTTCTTGCCGGCGATCATGCGCAGGCCGTCGATGCGATGCGCGGGCGACAGGTCGATCTTCAGCTCGCCGAG
>JBIKLX010000195.1:0-5646 GCA_044359565.1 Ilumatobacteraceae bacterium | reverse complement strand
GGCTGTCCGGTCTGGTCGGGGGCGGGCACGGCGCTCACTTCTTGCGGGTGAGCATCGCCCGCGGCGACGGCGGGTCGCTCACCAGCAGTGCCTGCAGGTCCATGATCTCGCGCAGACCACCGGACGCGAGTCCGAGCAGCGCGTCGAGTTCGCCCCGGCTGAACGCCACACCCTCGGCCGTGCCCTGCACCTCGACGAAGCGCGGCTCGTGCGCGCTGTCGTGCGGCTGACCCAGCATCACCACGTTCATGTCGACCTCGGCCGTCGAGTCCTCCACGTACGGCAGGTCGAGCACCGGCGAGCCACCGACGATGCCCACGCTGATGGCGGCGCAGAACGAATGCAGCGGATGCTGCTTGATGGCGCCGTTCTGTTGCAGGCGGGTGAGTGCATCGTGCAGCGCCAGGTAGCCGCCGCAGATGCTGGCGGTGCGGGTGCCGCCGTCGGCCTGCAGCACGTCGCAGTCGACCACTACTTGGCGCTCGCCGAGCAGGCGCATGTCGCACGCCGCACGCAACGACCGGCCGATGAGGCGCTGGATCTCGACGGTGCGCCCGCTCTGCTTGCCCTTGGCCGCCTCGCGGTCGACGCGCTCGGGCGAACTGCCCGGCAGCATCGAGTACTCGGCCGTAACCCAGCCCGTGCCGGTGCCCTTCATCCAGCGCGGCACGTCTTCGTCGATCGACGCGGTGCACAGCACGCGGGTGCGGCCGAACGACACCAGCACACTGCCGGCCGCCATCTCGGTGAAGTCGCGTTCGAAGGCGATGGTGCGCAGTTCGTGGGGGGCGCGGCCGTCGGGGCGGGACATAGGGATCTCCTGGTTGTTGGAAGGTCTCAGTCGAACACGACGTGTTCGACGCTGGCGAGTTCGGGGCCGAGCAGGCGCCGGCCGAGGGCTCGGAACCAGTCGACATCGCCCGACGAGACGAAGCGATGGGTGCCGGGCGTGGCCGTGGCCGGACGGGCGAGGCCGCGGTCGGCCAACAGCCGCGACAGTTCGAAGGCGGTCTCGTCGGCCGACGACACCAGCACCACCTCACGGCCCATCACCTCGCCGATCACCCGGGCGAGATACGGGTAGTGCGTGCAGCCGAGCAGCAGGGTGTCGACCTTGGCCTCGACCACGGGTGCCAACAGCCGCTCGGCGAGCAGGGTGATCTCGTCGCCGCTCGTGACGCCGCGCTCGACGAACTCGACGAAGCCCGGACAGGCGGCACAGGTGAGGTCGATCTCGGGGAGTGCCGCACCGTCGGCCGTGGCCGCCCGCACCGCGGTAGCAACACCGCGCTGATACGAGCCGGATCCCACCGTGCCCACGGTGCCGATCACTCCAACCGCACCGGAGCGAGTGGCCCGCACCAGCGCCCGGGCGCCGGGCTCGATGACGCCGATCACGGGCACCGGCAGTTCGGCGGCCAGGTCGACCGCCGATGCCGCCGTGTTGCACGCCACCACGATCACCTTCGCGTCGTGCTCGTCGATGAGCCACCTGGCGATCTGGCGGGCGTAGCGCGCCACGTCGGCCTGGGGCTTCGAACCGTACGGGTAGCGCCCGGTGTCGCCGACGTAGACGAGGTGTTCGTGCGGCAGCAGGTCGATGACGGCCCGGGCCACGGTGAGGCCGCCGAAGCCGCTGTCGAACATGCCGATCGGCCGGTCGTCGGGTGCGGCGGCTGCGTCCATGACGTGGGCCACCCTACCGCTCGGCGCGCGGCGGGTGCCGCTCAGCCGCGTGGCCCGAACCGCTTCGCGCTGGCATCCTCCAGCGCCATGCGACGGATGGCCGCGGCGGCCACCTCGAACACCATCGTGCCCACCACCGTGAACTCCACCTGTGCGGTGCGGTCGGTGTCGGGCGGCACCACCGAGATCTCGAACTCGGCCTGTTCCTTCAGGCCGGGCACCAACGAGTCGAACACGGCGGCGTCGACCACGATGCCGGGCAGGCCCCAGCCGAACTCGGTGAGCCACACCAGTGTCTCGGCCAGCATGGCCCGCATCGGCGACTCGGGTCGCACGTCCAGGTCGTTGCGCACCAAGAAGGCGTCGACCGATGCGAGCGCCGCGTCGAGCCACTCACTGTCGCTCGACACCTCGGTGGCCATGGCGTCTTGTGCGGCGCCGAACGCCTCGTGCAGCGACTGCGCCTCGTCGTCGACCGCAGCCAGCACCTCGCGGACCTCGGCGATACTCAGACGACCGAGGTCGACGAGCGCCCGGACGAGCTTCACCCGGCGCACATGCGTGTCGTCGTACTGCGCCTGGTTCACTGCCGTCGCCGCGCCCGCGTGCAGCAGCCCCTCGCGGAGGTAGTACTTCAGCGTCGCGACGTTCACGCCGGTGGCGGCGCTGAGTGCGGCGATCCTCACGGTCAGAAGTAGATGATCTTCTCGGCCTTGCTCTCGGCCTCGTCGAGGTCGTCGGTGTAGGCGCCAGTGGAGAGGTACTTCCAGCCGCCGTCGCACACGATGAACACGATGGTGCCCTCGTCGATCTCGCTGGCCACCTTGGCGGCACCCGCCAACGCCGCGCCGGCCGAGATACCGGCGAAGATGCCGGCCTCGCGCACGAGGCGGCGGGTCCATTCGATGCTTTCGCGGGGACGCACCACGCGCTTGCGGTCGAGCAGATCGAAGCCGTACCACTGCTCGAACACCGGTGGGATGTAGCCGTCGTCGAGGTTGCGCAGACCCTCCACCCGCTCGCCGAGCGGCGGCTCGATGGCAATGATCTTCACCCCGGCCTTGTGCTCCTTCAGGTACCGACCGGTACCCATGAGGGTGCCGCTGGTGCCGAGGCCGGCGACGAAGTGGGTGATCTCGGGGCAGTCGCGCATGATCTCGGGGCCCGTGCCCTCATAGTGCGCGGTGGGGTTGGCGTCGTTGCCGTACTGGTAGAGGAAGCACCATTCGGGATGGGCGGCGGCCATCTCCTGGGCCCGGCGCACCGCACCGTTGCTGCCCTCCTCGCCCGGGGTGAGGATCAGCTCGGCCCCGAACACCTCGAGCATCTGGCGCCGTTCGATCGACACGCTGGTGGGCATGAGGATCTTGATCGGATAGCCCTTCATCTGGGCGATCGCGGCCAGGGCGATACCGGTGTTGCCCGACGACGGCTCGATGATGGTCTGGCCCGGCTGCAGGCGGCCATCTTTCTCGGCCTGCTCGATCATCGCCTTGGCGATGCGGTCCTTCACCGACCCGAACGGGTTCTGGTTCTCGAGCTTGGCGATGATGCGCACGTTGGGGTTGGGCGACAGCTGGCTGACATCGACCATCGGGGTGTTGCCGATCAGGTCGAGCACGCTGGTGGCGGGGATCATGGCGTCAGCCTCCTTCCGAGGGTGTGCGGTGGTGGCAGCAACGGGGGTTTCGAGCACCGACATGGCTGGCACAACCTCCGTCTCGAGCGACTTCATTCCGAAAACCCGGATCTGGTGGATAAATCAGATCGGATCAGTCGACAATCTAGTCGACGGATCCGCCGTCAGGCGATGCCGATCGGCTCTTCACTGATGTGACCATCGACAATGCGGTAGCTGCGGCTCTCGGGCGCGCCCCGCTTCAGGCTGACGATCACGTAGTGCCAGCCCGGGTCGGGGGCCTGCGCCACGTCGGTGGGGCTGGGGTACGGCTCGCTGTGGGTGTGGCTGTGCACCACGCCGATCACCTCGAGGCCCTCGTCGTCGGCCTCGCGCTCGGCCCGCAGATGCTGCTTGGGGTCGATCGTGTACAGCTTCGCCGAGGCGGCGAGGTTGGTGCACGGCACGAACCGGCTGACCCGGCTGCCGCGGCCCACCAGGAGGCCGCACGCTTCGAGCGGGTAGCCGTCGTACATGTGGCCGATCATCGCGGCGAACGCTGCTGATGGGAACATGAGGGGCGGATGCTGCACGGCGCTGCAGAGTAGTGCCTGACGCCGGTTGTGTCGCCGGTGGCCCGGTCCGGCATCGCTGGGGCCAGGTGAACGGAGGGTTAACGTCGGGCCAGTGCTGACCGCCACCCTGCTCGCCCTCGGCGCGGCGGTGCTGCATGCCGGGTGGAACCTGTCGGTGAAGCAGAGCGGCGACCGGTTCCTCGCCCTGTGGGGCCAGTTCTCCATCGCCGGTGCCATCTCGCTGGTGCTGTTGCTGCTGCTCGGCGAGCTGCCCGCCTCGGCCTGGCTGTGGGCCGGCGCCTCGGGTCTGGTGCACCTCCCCTACTGCTGGTTCCTCGCCCGCGCGTACGACCACGGCGACTTCTCGCTCGTCTACCCGATGGCCCGCGGTGGGGGCGCGTTGCTGGCGGCCATCGGTGGCGTGCTGCTGCTGGGCGACGACCTGGGCTGGCTGTCGTTCACCGCCGTGGTCACCGTGGCCCTGGGCCTGTTCCTGCTGGCCGGCCGAGCCCGCGGCCCCGAGGTGGCAGCGGCGTTGACAGTGGCGCTGACCATCGGCGTGTACTCGATCACCGACGCGAAGGGCATCCGCACCGCCGACACTCCCCTCTACACGCTGGCCTCGTTCGCCTCGACGGGGGCGGTGCTCACCACGTTCTGCCTCGCCACGGGCCGCCGACCGGTGATGACCGTCGCGCTGCGGGCCAACTGGAAGCGGTACACGGTGGTGGGCATCGTGTCGTGCATCACCTACGGCATGGTGCAACTGGCCTGGCGGCTGGCGCCCGTGGGCTACGTCACCGCCATTCGCGAGTCGAGCGTGCTGATCGCGGCCTTTGCCGGTAGCCGCATGCTGGGCGAGGAGGGCGGCCGCCGCCGCATGGTGGCTGCGACGGTGGTGCTGTGCGGGCTGATCCTGTTGGTGGCGGCCCGGTAGCGTGATCGGCCCATGGCCGGCGCGCGAGACAACGGGAAGAACCCCGGAAGGAAGATCATCGCCACCAATCGGCGCGCCCGGCACGACTACGGCATCGTCGACGAGATCGAGTGCGGCATCGTGCTCACCGGCAGCGAGGTGAAGGCCCTCCGCGAGGGTCATGTTCAGATCGCCGACGCGTTCGCCCGCATCATCCAGGGCCAGGTGTGGCTCGACGGCATGCACATCCCGCCCTACCAGTTCGCTCACGGGGTGGGGGCGCACGACCCGAACCGAGCCCGCAAGCTGCTGCTGCACCGGCGCGAGATCGAGCGCATCGCAGCCGAGATCAAGCGCGAGCACCTCACCATGGTGCCGCTGTCGCTGTACTTCAAAGACGGCCGGGTGAAGGTCGAGATCGGCATGGGCCGGGGCCGCAAGAAGGCCGACAAGCGCCAGGTCATCGCCGAGCGCGACAGCCAGCGCGAGATCCAGCGGGCGCTCGGCCGTCAGCGCAAGGGCATGGCCTGACGGCGCGACGCCGCTCGGCGCTTACAACCAGCCGCTCTTGCGGAACGCCCGGTACATCAGCACTGCCACCAGCACCATGCCGCCGATCACGATCGGGTAGCTGGCGGGGTGGCCCAGTTCGGGCATGTGCTCGAAGTTCATGCCGTAGATGCCGGCCACCATCGTGGGCACGGCGGCGATGGCCACCCAGGCGCTGATCTTGCGCATGTCTTCGTTCTGCTGCACCGAGATCTGCGCCAGGCTGGCGGTGAGTGCGGCATCGAGCAGGCCCGACAGCGACATGATGCGGGTGACGGTGCGGTTGAGTTGATCGGCCGCTT
>JBIKLX010000194.1:0-5647 GCA_044359565.1 Ilumatobacteraceae bacterium | reverse complement strand
CCGCTCGCGGTACGGATGCAGGCAGGTGTCGAGCAGTTCGCGCAACGGTTGCGGCCAGGTGACCGTGTCGAGGCGCTCCATCCGCTCCTCGTAGGGCACGCCCTCGGCCTTCAGCCGGGCAACCTCGGCACCCTTCGCCGCGTTCTGCTGGGCGTAGAGGATCTGCCGCGGGTCGTCGAGCACGGCTTCGATCACGCTGACCACATCGAGCACGTAGGCCGGGTCGTCGCGATCGAATGCCGCGATCACCTCGATGGCGAACGGCATGAGCGGCGCCGAGAACCGCAGTGCGGCGCGCTCGTCGCTGCCCTCCACCAGCGAGCCCACACGCACGCCGGCGCAGCGCCCGTTCGCGTCGCGCTCGCGGGCCGCCACACCCGCCGCTTCGAGGCTGCGGTACACGGCGATGGCGCGGCGCTTGTGCTGACGGCGACGCAGCGGTGCTTCGTGGTTGGTGGCCAGCAGGCGCTTCAACGCGGCGGGGCCGTCGGAACGGCCCAGCACGGTGGCCACCATGTCGGCGGTCACCCGGAAGCGCGAGGTGAGGGGCTCGGGCTCACCGTTGATGAGACGGTTCATCGTCGCCTCGTCGTAGTGCACGAACCCCTCGGGCGGCTTGGCCTTCACCGCTTTCTTGCGGGCCTTCGGGTCGTCGCCCGCGCGTGACAGCGCCTTCGCGTTCTCGATCACGTGGTCGGGTGCCTGCGCCCACACGTGTCCGTCGGGGTCGAAGCCCGGCCTGCCCGCACGGCCCGCCAACTGGCGGAACTCGCGCACGGTGAACGCACGCACCTTGGTGCCGTCGAACTTGGTGAGCGCCGTCATCAGCACGGTGCGGATGGGGATGTTCACGCCCACGCCGAGCGTGTCGGTACCGCAGATGACCGGCAGCAGGCCGGCACCGGCGAGCCGCTCGACGAGGCGGCGGTGGCGGGGCAGCATGCCCGCGTGGTGCACGCCCACCCCGTTGCGCAGCAGTCGGTCGAGTGTCTCGCCGAACCCACGGCGCACCCGCTCGGTGCGGAGGGCCTCGGCGATCGCTTCACGCTGGGCCCGGGTGGTGACGGTGAGGCTCACCAGCCCCTGGGCCCGCTCGATGGCGGCGGCCTGCGTGGCGTGCACCAGGTACACCGGGGTGAGGCCGTCGGCCACGGCGTCGAGCACGCTGTCGGCCACGTTGGTCATCCGCCACTGGTGGTGCAGCGGGGTGGGGCGCTGCACCGAGGTGACGCTGGTGACGCTGCGACCCGAGCGCTGTTCGAGATCGGTGGTGATGGCGGCCATGTCGCCCAACGTGGCCGAGGCCAGCAGCATCTGGCACCCGGTGAGCTCCAGCAGCGGCACCTGCCACGCCCAGCCGCGGTCGCGTTCGGCGTAGTAGTGGAACTCGTCGAGGCAGGCGAACCCGAAGTCGCTCGCCGGCCCGACTGCCAGAGCGTGGTTGGCCAGCACCTCGGCGGTGCACACCAACACCGGCGCATCGGGATTGATGGATGCGTCGCCGGTGGCGAGGCCCACGGTGTCGGCGCCCAACAGGTCGACGAGGTCGAAGAACTTTTCGGCCACCAATGCCTTGATGGGGGCGGTCCACACGGCGCGGCGACCGGCGTTCAACGCCAGCGCGATACCGGCCATCGCCACCAGGCTCTTGCCCGAACCGGTGGGTGTGGCCAGCACCACGTGGTCACCCATCGCCAGGGCCAGGATCGCGTCCTCCTGGTGCGCGTACAGCGGGCGGCCCGTGGCCTCGGCCCATGCGCCGAAGGCGTCGACCACCTCACTCGGGTCGGCGCCCGCTGCGGGAAGGAGGTCGCGCAGCGCAGCCATCACCCCAGTGTGCCGCGTGAGACCGCGCAACCGACCCCGCAACCGACCCCACTGCCCCCCGCCGGCCCCTCCCCACCCGAGTCCCACACGACCATCCGAGTCGCACGTGGATGGCCGAGTGGAATCTGCCACCCCGTCTGCCAAACAACCCTCGGGTGCGCAGCGGCGACTCGGGTGCGCAGCGGCGACTCGGGGGTCAGGGGGCGAGGGGGGCGAGGGAGGCGAGCAGGGCGTCGAGGGCGCGTTCGAAGCGGTCGGCGGCGCTGCCGCGGTAGAGGTGGTCGGCCACGGCAGTGAGTGCGGGGAACTGTTGCGGGTCGAGTCGGCGGTAGTCGTTGCGCCAGGCGCGATACGTGCCGGCCGCGGCGCGGGTGCCCTGCGCGGCGACGTCGGCGTCGATGGCGGCCGAGCCGATGGTGAGCTCGACCAGCGCGTGATAGGCCCCGGCCGCCTGCGCAGGGTCGAGGCCCGACCACAGCAGCGCGGCGAGCAGTGCCTCGCTGATGCGCATCTCGTTCGGCAGACGGGTGGGCGCCCCCTGCACCAGGTCGGCCAGCCGGCGATGGGCCAGCAGCGTGCGGCGCAGGTCGATGCAGATGCGCCGCACCGAGCGGTCCCACGGCTCGCCGGCCCGAACGGTGGTGCGCACGGCGGCCAGCATGCGGTCGCCGACGCACCGGCGCAGGTCGTCCATGTCGGCGAAGTGGCGGTACAGCGCGCTCGGGTCGCAGCCCAGTTCGCTGCCCAGGCGGCGGGCACTGAGCGCATCGACACCCTCGGCCTCGACGATCTGCGCCGCCGCCGCCTCGATGCGGTCGCGGCTCAGCGATGCGGGTCGGCCCACGGGCTGCTCAGTCGTACAGCCCGGCGCGGCCGAGCCGTTCGAGACACACCTCGGCGCTCCACGGCAGCATCGTGCTGCCGAGACGGGCGTCGCGGTACAGCCGCTCGAGCGGGAGGTGCTTCAGCATCGACTGCCCGCCGCACACCCGGATGGCCAGGCTCGCCACCTCGGCGGCGTGCTCCATCACGGTGAACGCAGCGGACCAGCCGGTGACGAGTTGGTCGTCGGTGGGGTCGAGCACGGCCTCGTCGATCGCCCGGTACAGCAGCGCCTGCGACTGCTGGTGCTTCACCTGCATCTGCGCCCAGCCCAACTGCTTCACCGGATGGTCGCGGCGGGCACCGGCGGCCTGCCCCGGCATCTCGCCGCGCAGATAGCGACGGGTCACGTCGAGCACCCCACCGGTGAGGCCGAGGTAGCTCGGGCACAGCGACAAGAACAGCCACGGGTAACGCAGCGCCGCCTGGTTGTAGAGCCCGGGGGGCATCCACTCGTTGGCAGCGGGCACGAACACCTCGTGCATCAACAGCGTGCGCGACACCGTGCCGCGCATGCCCAGCGGGTCCCAGTCGTCGATGAGGGTGACGCCGTCGCCGTCGGACGGCACACCGAGCAGGCGGATGAAGTCCTCACCGGGTACCTGACAGGTGACGTTGTAGAACGTGGCCGCACCCGACAGCGAGGCGAAGATCTTGCGACCGGTGACCAGCCACCCGCCTTCCACCGGCACCGCCGAGGTGCCCACCCCGGCGGTGGCACCCGGGGCGAGGCCTTCGGAGAACGGCTGCGAGTGGATGTGCCCGTGCTCGACCACACCGCGGTACATCGCCGTGCGCCGTTCCTCGTGCTGTTCACGCTGCTGCGGGGTCATGTCGAGCAGGTCGGCCACTTCACCGCACCACAGCATCGTGGCGTTGTGCATGTTGAAGGTGAGGCCCGACGCACCGCAGTGGCGGCCCACCTCTTCGCTCACCCGCACGTAGTCGGCGTAGCCCGCACCCATGCCGCCGTGCGCTGTGGGGATCGACACCCCCAGCAACCCGTTGTCGCGGAAGTCGGCGAAGTTCTCGAACGGGAAGCTGGCCTGGCGGTCGTAGCGGACGGCCCGCTCCTCCATCGTCGGGCCCATCGCCCGCACCAACTCCACCGCACGGGCGCGCACTTGCGCTGTCATCGCCATGGGCGCATCCCACCAGAGTGGCACGAGTTTGTCAACACTGTTGACACCGACGCAGGGTCTGGCATACTCGCCCGGTGCACGAGCCCCGCGACTGCGACGAGCAGCCGATCGCCTACCGCACCGCGGGCGACGGCGAACTGGTGGTGCTGCTGCACGGCCTGGGCGGCAGCCGCATCTCGTGGGAGCCGCAGTTGCGCGGCCTGGCAGCACACTGGCGGCTGGCCGCGTGGGACATGCCCGGTTACGGCCGCTCGGCACCGCTGCCCGTCGAGGCTGTCCGCTTCCCCCACCTGGCCGAGGCGGCAGCAGGTTGGATCCGTCACCTCGGCGGGTCACCCACGGCACGGGCACATGTGGTGGGCATCTCGATGGGCGGCATGATCGCCCAGTACCTGGCGGCACTGCACCCGCAGGCCGTGCGTTCGCTCACCCTGCTGTCGACCAGCCCGGCGTTCGGCCTCGACGGCACCAAGCCCGACGAATGGCGGGCCGCCCGGCTGGCGCCGCTCGACGCCGGTATGCAGCCCGCCGACTTCAGCGAGCGGGTGCTACGCGGTATCGCCGGCCCGCACATCAGCCCTGCGGTGTTCGCCGAGCAGCAGGCGGCGATGGCGCGCATCGACGCCGACGCGCTGCGCTGCTCGATCGACTGCCTGGTCACCCACGACAGCCGCGATCTACTGGCCCAGATCGTTGCGCCGACGTGCTGCCTGGTGGGCGTGCTCGACGACGAGACCCCACCGGCGTACTCGCAGTACCTCGCCGATCACATTCCCGGGGCGCGCCTCGAGATCGTCGCCGACGCCGGGCACCTGCTCAACGCCGAGGCGCCCGACGCCGTGAACGCCGCGATCCACCGTCATCTCAACTCCACCGTGATCTGAAGGGTGCATGCATGAGCAGTTCCCCAAGCTCGACATCGGGCACCGAGTGGCGGTTCATCGAGTGCTTCCGTCAGCAGTTCCTCCGCTGCGGCCTGCACGCGGGCGAGACCGTCACCGTGTTGAGCGAGAGCCAGAGCCGTCCGGTGCTGGTGGAGACGGCGCGCCTTGCCGCGCAGTCGCTGGGCGGCCGGGTGATCGACCTGATGGTGCCCACGCCGCCGTCGGCCCATCCGGTGCCCATCCGCTCGACCGGGGCATCGCAGGCGATCGCCGAGCATCCGGTGGTGGTCGCCGCGCTGGCAGGCAGCGATCTGGTGATCGACTGCACCGTCGAGGGCCTGCTGCACGCACCCGAACTCGGTCGCATCCTGGGCGGCGGGGCGCGGGTGCTGATGATCTCGAACGAGCACCCCGAGGTGTTCGAGCGGTTGCGGTGGGACGACGACCTGCCCCGCCGGGTGGGCCTGGGCCACGACTGGCTACGCGCCGCCTCGACGATGCGGGTCACCTCGGCCGCCGGCACCGACCTCACCGTTCGCCTGGCCGGTGCCTTCACGGCCGGCTCCACCGGCGTGACGGCCGGGCCGGGCAGCATCGCCCACTGGCCGGGCGGTTTGGTGCTGGCGTTCCCGGCCGCGCACTCGGTGGAGGGCACCATCGTGCTGGCCCCGGGCGACATGAACCTCACGTTCAACCGGGTGCTCGAGTCGGCCGTGCGGCTGCACATCATCGACGACCACATCGAGGAGGTGGAGGGCGACGGCACCGACGCCATCTTGTTCCGCACCTACCTCGCCGCATTCGGCGACCGCGAGAGCCTGGCCACCAGCCACGTCGGCTGGGGCATGAACCAACACGCCCGATGGGATGCGTCGCAACTGTTCGACCGGCGCGAGACATGGGGCACCGAGG
>JBIKLX010000041.1:0-19717 GCA_044359565.1 Ilumatobacteraceae bacterium | reverse complement strand
GAGCAGACGCACCGTGTTGCCCGCGGCATCGATCTCCCACACCTGCTTGCCCCAGGTGCCGTGCAACACCGGCTCCATGCTCGCCTCCACACCGAACTGCCCGACGCGCTCGTTGCGGTTGTAGCCGAGCGCCAGGTACTGGTCGATGTTCTCCTTCGTGAGCGCACCCATGTAGCCCACCACATGGCTGGCGAGCGGTGCATAGGGGTAGACGCGCCGCCACTGTTCGGTCACCCCGATTCCGGGGAAGTCCTCGCTGCGCTCGAACAGCACCTGCACCCGCTCTTCGTCGACGTCTTCGGCGATGGGCATGGGCAGCAGGGGGTCGTACAGCTTCTCGCCCACCTTGTAACGGCGCTCGAGCTCGTCGATGGGAATGCCGAGCGGACCAGACAGACGATCGAACAGCGCGCTCCGGGTCTTGGGGCGGTTGCGGATGACGTCCCAATCGATGGTGACCACGAGCACCCGCTGGTTGTCGGCGAGCACCCGCCCGTCGACGTCGAAGATGCGGCCACGTTCGGGAGCGATGTACACCTCGCGGGTCTTCGCCGAGTCGACCTTGGCCTGGTAGGTGTCGGCCTGCACGGTCTGCAGGAACCACAACCGGGTGCTGACGGCGCCCACCAGCAGCACCGCCACGAGAGCCAGCACGCCGAGACGGGCGCTTCGACGGTCACCGGCCATGGCGACAGTCTTGCCGATCGGGGCCGCGAAGTGGGCGCGCGACCATCACTCGCTCATCACCTTCCACCGCGGGGTCTTCACCCGCATGCACCATCGCCCGACAGGAACCAGCACCGGACTGGCGACGAGGGCGAACACCGCTGCCACCGGAACGATGACGAGCAGCCGGTCGTTGAACCAGCCTTCCTGACCGATGATCAGCCGGGCGATTGGCTGTACGAACTCGCCCACGGCCGTGCCGATGGCGGCGAAGATGGCCGCCAGCCACCACTGCGGCGTGGCGGTGAGCGTGAGCACGTAGCCGGCGATGAAACCGGACAGGCCGAACACCAGGCCGGTCAACCCCAGGGGCGAGCCGGTGGCCAGGTCGTACATCAGGCCGAACGTGAACCCGGCCAGGGCGCCGCGCTCGGAGCCGGCACCAGCACCAGCCGACGCCGACAGCGCCAGTGCCAGCGGCAACACCACGCCGAACGGGGTGACCTCGGTGAGCACGGTGCGCTGGATGGCCAGCACGACCAGGCCGACGGGGAACAGCCGGATGAGCGGCCCGGTGAGGAACGATCGCACGCGCGTTCAGTTCCCGGTGGTGTTGGGCACGTAGAGCAGCACGCGCAGGAAGTTCAGCTTCGACAGGTCGCCTGCAGAGATCTCGACCTCGATGACCGGTACCCGCGAGCCGGTCTGCTGGTTGACGGCTGAGACGGTGCCGATGGGGATGCCGGGGGGCGCGTTCGAACGCAACCCGCCGGCGGTCTCGACGGTGGAACCCACGGCGATTCGCCCCGTGGTGGCGGAGTCGTCGATGAACCGCAGCACCATCGGACGCTTGGCGCCCTGCCCGAACACCAGACCGGTCTCGCGGAGCACCTCGATGGGCTCGAGCGTCGTGGCGGTGACCGAGGCGGGCAAGGTGGAAGTGGTGCTCACCTGCACCGGGGCCAGCGGGTCGCGCGGCGACGGCATGGTGGTAGTGGTGGTGGCCGACGGCGGCAGCGTGGTCGTGGTCGTGGAGGTGGTGACCTCCTGCTCGGTGGGCCGCAGCGGCAGCGTGGTGCTGGGCACGGGCACCACGCCGAGCGGTGTGAGCACCTTCGCCCCGATGCTGAACCCCGGGTCGACGACGAGCAGCACGATGGCCGAGTTGGGGAAGACCTGGGTGACCTTGCCCACCAGACCCGCACCGCTCACCACCGGCATACCGACGGCGATGCCGTCGACGCTGCCCTTGTTGATCTCGATCGTGTTCTGGAAGTTGCCCGGCGCATCGCCTTGCACCTGCACCGTGACGCTCGGGAAGTTGCTCGAACCCATCAGTCGGTTCAATACCAGCAGTTCCTGGTATTCGAGGATCGCCGCCCGCGCTTCGATGATGGCGCCGCGCTGGTTGTCGATCTCGGCGCGCAGCGTCTCGTTCTCGCGCTGCACGTCGCGGTAGTCGACGATGCCGTGCCAGGCGGTGAGCACCGGCCGGGTGATCGTGCGGGCCGCAGTGTCGAAGGGTTCGACCAGCAACGCGAACAGGCTTCGCGCACGGTCGATCATGGCGCTGCCCCGGACGTCGAGCGTGATCAGCAAGATGGAGGAGAGCACGAGCAGGACGATCGCCCGCCGCCGGCCCATCGAGTAGACGGCCACTCGTTACCGCCGACTACTCGTCGCCACCGAGCGACATCAGCCCCCGCATTGCATCGATGTTCTCGAGCGCCCGACCCGACCCGATGACCACGCTGTAGAGCGGTTCGTGGGCGATGTTGATGGCCATACCCGTCTCGTGCGCGAGGCGCACGTCGAGACCGGCCAGCAGCGCACCACCACCGGTGAGCATGATGCCGCGTTCCATGATGTCGGCGGCCAGTTCGGGCGGAGTCTTGTCGAGCGTTGTCTTCACCGCGTCGATGATGGCAGACACCGGCTCGGCGAGGGCCTCGCGGATCTGCTCGGTGGTGACGGCCACCGTACGGGGCAGACCGCTGATCATGTCGCGGCCACGGATGTCGGCGGTGAGCTCGTTGTCGAGCGGCCAGGCCGAGCCCATGTGCACCTTGATCTCCTCGGCCGTGCGATCGCCGATGGCGAGGGAGAACTCCTTCTTCAGGTACTGCAGCACCGCATCGTCGAGTTCGTCGCCGGCTACACGAACCGACTGTGCCGTGACGATGCCACCCAGCGAAATGACCGCCACCTCGGTGGTGCCGCCACCGATGTCGACCACCATGTTGCCGCTGGGCTCGTGCACCGGCAGGTCGGCGCCGATGGCGGCCGCCATCGGCTCTTCGATGATGTGCACGGGCTTGCGCGCCCCGGCGTACTCAGCAGCATCCTGCACGGCGCGCTGTTCGACCCCGGTGATACCCGACGGCACGCAGATGACCATGCGTGGCTTGTTCCAACGGCTGGCGTGCACCTTCTGGATGAAGAAGCGCAGCATCTTCTCGCACACCTCGAAGTCGGCGATGACGCCGTCTTTCATGGGCCGGATGGTCTTGATGCGGCCGGGGGTGCGGCCCATCATGCGCTTCGCCTCGATGCCCACCGCCACCGGGCGGCCGTCGGTGATGTCGATCGCCACGACCGACGGCTCGTTCAGCACGACACCCTGACCGCGGGCATAGATGAGCGTGTTGGCGGTGCCTAAGTCGATAGCCAGGTCGCGACCGAGCGCAAGCGGATTGCTTCTCGCCATATCGTCGACCTCCTTGCTCGAAACGTGACGGGTGAGTGTACCCCGGGCGCCGTTTGTTACAGGTTCGGGAAGAAGATGCCCAGTTCGCGCTCGGCCGAGGCCAGCGAGTCGCTGCCGTGGACGAGGTTCTCGGTGAACAGGATGCCGAGGTCGCCACGGATGGTGCCGGGGGCGGCGTTACGCGGGTTGGTAGCGCCCATCATGGTGCGCACCACTTCCCAGGTGTTCTCGGGGCCCTCGAGTGCCAGGGCCACCACCGGGCCACGGCTCATGAACTGCACCAGATCTGCGTAGAAACCCTTGCCGACGTGCTCTTCGTAGTGGCGGGCCAACGTGTCGGCGTCGAGCGAGCGCAGGTCGAGGGCGACGATCTTCAGGTTCTTGGCCTCGAACCGACCGAGGATCTCGCCGACGAGACCACGTTCGATGGCATCGGGCTTGAGCAGGACGAGTGTGCGATCAGACATGGTGCCAGAGGTTATCCAGCACCCACTCGGTTACGGCAGCAGGATGCGCAGTGCCGGACGGGCGGCACCCACCACGTACAGGCTGCCGGTCACCAGCACGGCGTCGTCGCTGCCTGCGAGGCGCACGGCCCGCTCGCACGCCTGCTCGACCGACGTGCACTCGATCACCTCGTCGCAACCCAGCGCCAGTGCCGCAGCAGTGAGATCGGCAGCGGGTACGCCTCGCGGCGAGGGCGCCGTACAGGTGAGCACGATGTCGAACTCGTCGGCCCGCAACGCCGACAGCATTTCGGCCGGGTCGCGTCCGCGCAGGCAGCCCACCACCAGGTAGCGCATGCCTGCCGGAATGAAGTCGTCGAAGAACACTTGGGCGGCGGTGTCGGCGCCGGGCGGGTTGTGGGCTCCGTCGATGATGACGAGCGGTTGGTGGCCGAGCACCTCGAACCGACCGGGCATCACCACATCGGCGAAGCCCTCGCGCAGCACCTCCTCGTCGACGGGCGACGCGAAGAAGGCCTCCACCGCGGTGAGCGCCACGGCGGCGTTCGATGCCTGATGGCTGCCGTGCAGCGGGACGAACACCTCGCTGTAGATGGTGGTGGGGGTACGCAGGTCGACCATGCGGCCGCCGAGCGCAAGTTGGTTCTCGAGTACGTCGAAGTCGTCGCCCCGCACGAAGTAGGTGGCGCCGCCAGCCTCAGTGAAGATCGACACCAGGTCGGGTTCGGTCTCACCGATCACCACGGCGCTGGTCGGCTTGATGATGCCCGCCTTCTCGCGGGCGATGTGCGCCTTGGTGGGGCCGGCGAACTCCATGTGGTCCATGCCGATGTTGGTGACGACCGCCACCTGAGCCGTGCACACGTTCGTGGCGTCCCAGCGACCGAGCAGGCCCACCTCGACGACGGCGACGTCGACGGCGACATCGGAGAAGCACCGCAGCGCCGCAGCGGTGAGTGCCTCGAAGTACGACGGGCGCACCCCCGCCAGCAGTTCGATCTCGGCGATGGCGCCGATCTGCTCGCCGAACTCCTCGTCGCTGATCGGTTCGCAGTTGCGGGCGATGCGCTCGTTCAGCCGCTCGAGATGCGGGCTGGTGTAGGTGCCCACCGTGAGCCCATGCGCCATCAGCAGGCGGGCGATCATCTGGGTGGTGGAACCCTTGCCGTTCGTGCCCGTGACGTGAATGACCGGATACGTGTGCTGCGGGTCGCCCATCGCGTGCATCAACCGCGTGACACGGTCGAGCGTGGGCGACTCGATACGGCCCGTCGTGTCGTAACTGGCGTGTTCGTCGAGGTACGCCAGCGCCTCGTCGTACCGCATCAGGACGCGGCGCGGCGCTGACGGCGCGGTGGCTCGCGAGGCACCAGGGTGGGGTTCACCTTGGTGCGCACGGTGTCGGCGTCGATGATGACGCGACCCACATCGGTGCGGCCCGGCAGTTCGTACATCGTGTTGAGCAGTACCTCTTCGAGGATTGCCCGCAGACCGCGCGCACCCGTTGAGCGCAGCAGTGCCTGGTCGGCGACTGCCTCGAGCGCCTCAGTGGTGAACTCGAGTTCGATGTCTTCGAACTCGAACACCTTCTGGTACTGCTTCATCAGCGAGTTCTTCGGCTCGACGAGAATCTTGATGAGCGCCTCGCGGTCGAGGCTGCGCACCGCACCGATCATCGGCAGACGGCCGATGAACTCGGGAATCATGCCGAACTTGAGGAGGTCTTCGGGCAGCACCTGGGCGAACAGTTCGCCGGGGTCTTTGTCGGCCTTCGAGCGCACGGTGCCGTGGAAGCCGACACCCTTGTACCCGACACGGCTCTCGATGATGGACTCGAGGCCGGCGAACGCACCACCGCAGATGAACAAGATGTTGGTGGTGTCGATCTGGATGAACTCTTGGTGCGGGTGCTTGCGACCACCTTGCGGCGGCACCGAAGCCTGCGTGCCCTCGAGGATCTTCAGCAGCGCCTGCTGCACGCCCTCGCCGCTGACATCGCGGGTGATGGACGGGTTCTCGCTCTTACGCGCCACCTTGTCGATCTCGTCGATGTAGATGATGCCGGTCTCGGCCTTCTTCACGTCGAAGTCGGCGGCCTGGATGAGCTTCAGCAGGATGTTCTCGACGTCTTCACCCACGTAACCGGCCTCGGTGAGGGCGGTGGCGTCGGCCACGGCGAACGGCACGTTCAACATGCGCGCCAGTGTTTGGGCGAGGTGGGTCTTACCGCAGCCGGTGGGGCCGAGCAGCAAGATGTTGCTCTTGGTGAGCTCGACCTCGTCGCGCCGGCCGACCGCTGCGGTCTGCTGGTACTGGATGCGGCGATAGTGGTTGTACACCGCGACCGAGAGGATCTTCTTGGCGTCGTCCTGACCCACGACGTAGTCGTCGAGGAACCGGCGGATCTCGACCGGCGTGGGCAGGTCGTCGAAGCGCAGCTCACTGCCTTCGGTGAGCTCTTCTTCGATGATCTCGTTGCAGAGGTCGATGCACTCGTCGCAGATGTAGACCCCAGGGCCGGCGATGAGCTTCTTGACCTGCTTCTGGCTCTTGCCGCAGAAGCTGCACTTCAGCAGCTCCCCCGAATCGCCGAATTTCGCCACTGGGTTCCCTCCGGTTCGTGCCCGTCAGCGGATCGGTCCGGAGCGATCGACCGTCTGTCGAGACGACAGCACTTCGTCGATGATGCCATATTCGATGGCCTCGTTTGCTTCCATCACGAAATCGCGGTCGGTGTCGGCGTGGATGCGCTCGATGGGCTGGCCGGTGTGATGGGCGAGAATCTCCTCGAGGAGGTCGCGCATGCGCAGGATTTCCCGGGCCGCGATCTCGAGGTCGGTGACCTGGCCGTAGCCCACTTGGCCGTAGGGCTGGTGGAGCAGCACACGACTGTGCGGCAGTGCGAGCCGCTTGCCCTTCGTGCCCGCCGCCAGCAGTACCGCCGCGGCCGAGGCCGCCTGGCCGAGGCAGATGGTGGCGATGTCGTTCTTGATGAACTGCATCGTGTCGTAGATGGCGAACAGCGCGGTGATGTCGCCACCGGGGCTGTTGATGTAGAGGTTGATGTCCTTGTCGGGGTTCTCCGACTCGAGGTGGATGAGCTGCGCACAGATGACGCTGGCGACGGTGTCGTCGATCGGCGTCTGCAAGAAGATGATGTTGTCCTTCAGCAGCCGGCTGTACAGGTCGTACGTGCGCTCGCCGCGCGGGGTCTGCTCGACCACGTACGGCATCGGAATCGAGTTGCGCAGTTCAGTCATGGTCGTGCCCCTCGTGATCGTGGTCGTGATCGTGGTCGTGATCGTGGTCGTGGTCGTGCTCGCCGAGGATGAGATGGCGATCGACCGGGTTGCCCTCGGGGTCGACGATCTCGGCGCTGTGCAGCAGGAAGTCGAGCGCTTTGTTCTTGCGCAACTGAGCGACGAGGTCGGTGACCGCGTCGTTGGACTCGTAGGCCCGGCGCACCTGGTTCTTCTTCTGGCCGACCTGCATGGCGATGCGGTCGTACTCGCGCTCGATGTCGTCGTCGGACACCTCGATGCCCTCGGCGGTGGCGACGGCCCGCAGCGCCAGATCGACCTTGGCGGCCTTCTCCGACTGCGTGCGCAGCGCGGCGATGAAGTCTTCCGTCGACTGGCCGGTGGCCTGCAGCCACTGCTCGATGGCGATGCCCTGGGCCTGGAACTGCTGCACGGTGTTCTGGACCCGGCCCTGCAGGTCGCCCTGCACCATGGCGTCGGGTGCATCGACCTCGACCAGTTCGGCGAGCGCCGAGGTGACCCGGTCGAGGAAGACGTTGCGCACCTGGTTGAGCTTGTTGGCGTTGAGCCGCTCGGCCACCGAGGAGCGGTACTCGTCGACCGTGGAGCTGTTGGCGACGTTCTCGTCGACCCACTCGTCGGTGAGATCGGGTAGCACCATCTCTTGCACGTTGGTGACGGTGACCTCGAACTCGGCCTCCTGCTCGGTGCCGTTGGGCGTGGCGCTGAAGCGCAACTCGGCGCCCTTCGCGGCACCAACCAACTGGGTGTCGAAGCCTTCGGCCACCCAGCCGCGGCCCACTTCGTACAGCCAGTCCTCGGTGTTCAGGCCGGGCACTGGCTCGCCATCGCGGAACGCCGCCAGCGTGAGGGTGACCTGATCGCCGGACTCGACCGCACGGTCGACGTCGACCAGCGACCCGTGGCGGCGCAGTTCGCCCTTCACCACATCGTCGATCTCCTCGTCGGACGCGGTGGGCGCCGGCACCTCGACCCGCAGGCCGCCGTAGCCGGGCACGGTGATCTCGGGTCGCACCTCGCAGGTGGCGTCGAACACGACGGCACCCTCGTCGTCGCCGGCCGTGATCTCGACTTCGGGGGTGGCGATGAGGTCGATGTCGTGCTGACGCACCGCAGCAGCGAGATAGGTGGGTACCGCGTCGCGCAGCGCTTGTTCGCGAGCCGGTTCGAGACCGATGCGGGCCTCGAGCACCTTGCGCGGCACCTTGCCCTGACGGAACCCGGGCAGGCGCACCTCGTTGGCGAGCTTGCGGAAGGCGCGGTCGATGTCGCGATCGAACTCGGCCTCGTCGATGGTGACGGACAACTTGACGAGGCGCTTGCCCGGAGTGTCCTCGATGTTTTCGAGCGTGCTGTTCACAGGGCGCAGAGCCTAGCGACCCGCGCCGTGAACTGCGTTGCGTGCGCGCGACCTCCGATCGGGCAGACTGTGGGCATGCCCTACTGGAAGCCGCATGCCCTGGCCAAGCCCCACCCCGACCAGCTCGATCTGCGCAACGGCGATCGCGTCCGCACCACGACCGATCTGCACGGCGTGCCCACGGGCACCGAGGGCAAGGTCATCTTGTCCAACGGGTTCAACTGGCAGCGGTACCGGGTGCAGTTCACCAACGGCGCCGAGGTGGGCGACCTCGACGCCCGCACCATCGAGCCCATCGGCCGAGCCGCCAAGCGCCTCGCCAAGGCTGCCAAGCGCGCCTGAGAAGAATCGACCGGCAGGTCAGGCGTGGCTGGCGTCGCGGCGAGCCACGAACACGGCCGCTTCGGTGCGGCGCTCCATGCCGAGCTTCGCCAGCAGACCGCTGACGTAGTTCTTCACGGTCTTTTCGGCGAGGTACATCCGCTCGCCGATCTGTCGGTTCGTGAGGCCCTGACCGATGAGGTCGAGCACCTCGCGCTCGCGAGTGGTGAGGCTGGCCAGGCGCACGTCTTCGGTCGAGTGACTCGACAGGCGCTTCATCACCCGGCCCGCCACGGCCGGGTCGAGCAGGTGCTCGCCGCGGGCCACGCGGCGCACCGCGTCGATGAGTTCGCCGCCGCGCACCTGCTTGAGCACGTAGCCCGCTGCGCCGGCGATGATGGCTTCGAACAGCGCCTCGTCGTCGGAGTACGACGTGAGCATCAGGCACGCCACCTCGGGCAGGCGACTGCGGATCTCGCGGCACAACTCGACCCCGTTGCCATCGGGCAGGCGGACGTCGAGGATGGCCACATCGGGCTGCACGGCGAGCACCCGGGCGAGGCCCGTCTCGACCGAATCGGCCTCGCCGATGACCGAGAGGTCGTCGGAGGCGTCGATCAGTGCACGCACACCCTGACGAACGACCTCGTGGTCGTCGACCAGGAAGACACGGACGGGCGGTTTGTCGGGAAGCTCAGACATCCGGACCAGTGTGCACGACATGCGACCCCCGGCACAGGGACCAAAGTCTGATTCTCGCCGAGCAGCTCGATGCCGACTGGCTACAGTCGGCACGTGCCGAACGACTCGATCACCGCACTCGTCGAGTCAGCTGGGTCGCGCTGGATCGACGAACTTCCCGACGGCGTGCTCGCGTGCGATATCGACGGCATCATCGCCGTGGCCAACACCCGCCTGGCGGCGATGTCCGGACACGACCTCGACGTCCTGGTGGGCACGAGCATCGAGTCCTTGGTGCCCGCGGCCAGCCGCGGGCGACACCCGGCGCTGCGGGCCACCTTCCTCGACGCCGGTGCCGCCCGGCCGATGGGCCCAGGCGTCCACCTCACCATGCTGCGCGCCGACGGCACCGAGCTGCCGGTCGAGATCAGCCTGTCGCCCCTCGACGGAGGCAACGGCGCGATCGCCGTGGTCCGCGACGTGAGCGACCGACTGCAGGCCGAGGCGATGCTGCGCACCACCAGCGACCTGCTCACCCTGGCCGACGAACGCGAACGGATCGCCCGCGATCTGCACGACACCGTGCTGCAGCGCCTGTTCGGCCTCGGTCTCGAGTTGCAGGCGATGGCCATCCGCGCCCCGGCCGACCTCTCCGAGCGCATGGAGTCGGGTGTCGACGAGATCGACCGCATCATCCGCGAGATCCGCACCGCGGTGTTCACCCTCGGCTCGGCCGGCCGCACCGGTTCGCTGGGCCAGGAACTGAACGCCCTCACGCTGCAGGCCAAGCGGGTGCTCGGGTTCACACCCCGGTTGCGGCTCGACGGGCCGGTCGAGTCGTCGATCACCCCCGAGATCCGCGTCGAGTTGCTCGCCAGCATGCGCGAGGCACTCACCAACATCGCCCGCCACGCCAACGCCACCGAAGCCGAGGTCGAGTTGAGCGCCGGCGATGTGCTGTCGATGCGGGTACTCGACAACGGCAAGGGCATCGGGGCGGGCGTCGACGACGTGTCGGGTAACGGCCTGCGCAACATGGCCGAACGGGCCCGTCTGCTGGGCGGGGCCTGCACCATCGCCCCCCGGCCCGAGCGTGGCAGCGAACTGCACTGGTGGGTCCCCCTTCCCGACGCCTGATCGGGACGCCTGATCGGGACTATGGTCCTACGCGGCAGTGCCCTCGGTCCCTGCCGCTCCTATCCGGTCGGCGCCGAGGATGGGGCCCATGAGCAGACAAGAGCGGTCAGTACTGGGTTGGGGCGCGTTCGTGGTGGCGATCGCTGCCTTCGTGTTGGCATTGTTCGGGTTGCGCGACAGCGGCAGTGCTGACAGCGCGACGACCGGCGGCAGTGAGGCGACAGTCGTCGAGATCGAACTCTCCGAATTCGCCATCACCCCGGCCACACCTACCATCCCGTCGGGCAAGGTGATCCTGAAGATCACCAACAAGGGCTCGATGGTGCACAACCTGTCGCTGCCCGCGCTCGGCAAGAAGAGCTCCGACCTGCAGCCCGGCGCCACCGAGGAACTGAACCTCGGCACCGTGGCCGATGGCACCTACGACATGCTCTGTGAGATCGCCGGCCACGCGGCCAGCGGGATGACCGGCAAGGTGACGATCGGCGGCAGCGGCGACATGACCGGCGACATGACCGGCGGTATGACCGGCGGCATGACCGGTGAGGGCACGATGACCTGGCAGCAGATGGACAAGCTGATGCTCGACGTCGCCCTCAAGTTCCCGGCCAAGACCGAGGGCAAGGGCGGCACCCTGCTCGAGCCGACGATCCTCGCCGACGGCACCAAGGAGTACGCCGTCACGGCCGAGATCGTCGACTGGGAGGTCGAGCCGGGCAAATTGGTGAAAGCATGGACCTACAACGGTGTGGTGCCGGCTCCCGAGATCCGGGTGAACGTGGGCGACAAGGTGAGGGTCGTGCTGACCAACAACCTGCCCGAGAGCACCGACATCCACTTCCACGGCATCCGCGTGCCGAACCAGATGGACGGTGTCGACCCCTACAACCAGAAGGCGGTCGAGCCCGGTGAGACGTTCACCTACGAGTTCGAGGCCCTCGAGCCGGCGGTCGGCATCTACCACTCGCACCACAATGCCCAGTCGCAGGTGCCCAACGGCATGTTCGGCGGGTTCTTCATCGGCGAGATGCCCATCCCCGACTACCTGAAGGAGAAGGGCTACACCCAGGTCGACAAGAAGGTGACCATGGTGCTGAACGACGCCGGCACGATCGGGCTGTCGTTGAATGGCAAGAGCTTCCCCGCCACCGAGCCCTACACCCTGCGCAAGGGCGAGGTCATGGAGGTGACCTATCTCAACGAAGGGCTGATGGCCCACCCGATGCACCTGCACCAGCCCGTTGGTTGGATCACGGCCAAGGACGGCGTGCCGCTCGACTTCCCGATGCCCGGCGACACCATCAACATCGCCCCTGGCGAGCGCTACACGGTGCTCTACAAGGCCGTCGACCAGGGTGTGTGGGCCTGGCACTGCCACATCCTCAACCACGCCGAGGGCCCGACCGGCATGTTCGGCATGGTGACCGCCCTGATCGTGGAGCAGTAACCGGTGAGCGTGCAGCGACTCGAACTCCCGGCCTGGGACTGCTGGTCGCTGCTCGGCACGAAGACGATCGGGCGGCTCGTGGTCATCGACCAGGGCTGCCCGATCGCGTTACCGGTGAACATCCGGCTCATCGGCAGCGCCGACGCTCATCGGGTAGTGGTCCGCACGTCACCTGGTTCGTTGCTCGGCCGCTACGACGGCCCCGCCTCCATTGAGGTCGACGAGATCGACGAGGCCACCCGCACGGCGTGGAGCGTGCTGGTACGCGGCACGGTGCATCACATCACCGACCATCACGGCCTGCCCGACCCGGGTCCGTGGATCACCGACGACCGCACCCACTGGCTCGTGCTCGACGTCGCCTCCATCACCGGACGGCGCTTCACCGGCCGACCCAGCACCGACGGCTACTCGGTGGAATGGGAGATCGAGGCCGTAACCTGACGGTTCGTTCGGGGCGTGGCGCAGCGGTAGCGCACCTGCTTTGGGAGCAGGGGGTCGGGAGTTCAAATCTCCCCGCCCCGACCATTCATCACCGGCGGGTACAGATCGCCGGCGGGTACAGTCGGCCATCGTGTCGCCCGCCTCTCCGCACCGCAGCCGCGTCGGCCACATCGAGTTGGCTGCACCGCCCGCCGACCGCCCGATGGTGGGCGAGGTCGTCGGCACGTTGTGCCATCTCTCCGACCTGCATGTGCTCGATGCGGCGTCGCCGATGCGGTTCGAGTGGATCGAGACCCTCGCGCACGACCCCCGCTGGCGACCACTGCTGCACATGCACCGCCCGCAGGAGGCGCTGGTGCCCTGGGCCGTGGCGGCGCACGTCGACCTGCTGCGCGCCCATCCGGCGCCCGGCACCCGTGGCCTGCCGATCGACCTCGTGGTGTGCACCGGCGACAACATCGACAACGCCCAGGCCAACGAGCTCGATGCCTATCTGGGGCTCGTGGCGGGCGGCAGGGTGTCGCTGCCAGCCGAGGGCAGCCCGCACGACTCGTCCGACCACCGCGGCGCCGAGCCCTGGCCGTACTGGAGCCCGCTGCCGGATGTGGCCGACTCCTGGAAGCCTCGCGGCTACCCGGCTGTTGCCGACTTCTTCGAGCGGGTCGCCGAGCCGATCGCTGCGCCCGGCCTCGGCCTGCCGTGGACCAGCCTGCCCGGCAACCACGACCTGATGGTGGCCGGCACGGCACTCGCCAACGCCCACCTTGCAGCGGCCGCCGTCGGCGCCGACAAGGGGCTGTTCCCGGTGCCGGGCTTCGAACCCGACGACGTGCTCGCCCTGTTCGTCGACGAACCCGATCGGTTCCTCGGCCGGGGCCACCGCCAGGTCGCTGCCGATCCGACGCGTCGACCGATCGATCTCGAGGCGTGGCTGCGCGCACACGTCGCCGCGGGCGCGGCCGGCTGGGACGCATCGCACGTCGCTCGGGCCTGTGCCGACACCGTGGTGCACCTCCCCCACCTCAGCGTCGTGATGCTCGACACCAACCATCCGCTCGGCGATTACCAGGGCAGCATCGGCACTGCTCAGTTGCAGTGGCTCGACGAACAGCTCACGCTGCTCGACGACGCCGATCGGCTCGCTGTACTGGCCAGCCACCACGGCGTCGACTCGTTGGTGAACACGCGCGGCGACGACCCCGACCGCCACCTCGGTCCAGCACTGCTCGAGGTGGTGCACCGGCACCCGTGCGTGGTGGCGTGGCTCGTCGGGCACCGGCACGTGCACCGCATCACGCCCCGGCCGGGCGCAGCGGGCGGCTTCTACGAGATCACCACGGCGTCGATCATCGACTGGCCGGTCGAGCGGCGCATCGTCGAGATCATCCGCCACCGCGACCTCGACCTCGTCGAGATCGTCACCACGGTCGACAGCCACGGGGCCGAGGCAGGCAGCCTCGCCGCGCTGCACCGCGACCTGGCCGAGCGCTTCGGCGGCTCACAGGTGCGCAACGCGATGGCGGGACGTGAAGACGACCGCGACGCCCGCATGTACGTGCGCCGCCCGACGCGCTGAGGCGCGTCAGCGACCGGCGAGTCGGGCGATGACCGGGCCGAACGCCTCGGCCACGCTGTCGCCCACGGTGACGTACGAGATGCCGAACTGCTCACGGCGGCGCTCGAGTTCGTCGCAGATGGCGTCGACCGTGCCGAACAGGCCGTGCGGATGGCTGAGCATCTGCTCGCCGCTCATCCCGAACCGGCTGCCCATGCCTTCGGCGACCTGGGCCCCCTTGTCGGTGACGAACGTGAAGTAGGCGGCGATCTCGAGTTCGAGCTGGTCGAACCGATCGCCCGCCCCCTCGCGCACCCAGGCCACCTTGCGCGCGACGGCGTCGGCACCCGAGGTGGGCACGTCGGGGCCGATCTTGCCCGACGAGTTGTCGAAGTTGAAGCTGACGATGTCGGCCTCGCGTGCAGCGAGTTTGAGGACCCGCTCGGCACCGCCGCCGATCATGATGGGCGGGTGTGGGCGCTGCACGGTCTTCGGCAGGCCCTCGAACCCGACGGCGCGCACGCCGGCCGCACCCTCGAAGTTCACCTCACCGTCGGCCATCAGCAACTTGGCCATGCGCACGACCTCGCCGAGGCGGGTGATACGCACCCCGGCCGGGTCCCACGGCACACCCATCGCCTCGTACTCGCCCTGCAGCCAACCGGCGCCGAGACCCATCTCGAGACGGCCGTCGCTGAGCAGGTCGAGGGTGGCCATCTCCTTCACCAGCACGACAGGGTTGCGGTAGTCGATGCACATCACCCGTGCGCCCACCTTGATGGAGGTGGTCGCCTCGGCAGCGACGGCGATGGCCGGCACCGCGGCCAACGACTGGAGCGGATGATTGGTGGCGCTGAGCGCAGGCCCGGGCCCGATGTAGTGATCGGCCAGCATGAAGCTGGAGAAGCCGAGGTCTTCGGCACGGCGGGCCTTGTCCTTCCACTCGGCGCGGCTGGACGCGTTGTAGGCCTGGCATCCGAAGCGGAACGGACGGGTCACTGCTGCACCTCCGGAGGCGTGGCGGGAAGGTTGGTGCCGACGAGGTGCAGTTGCTGCATGGCCATCAGATCGCGCAGCTGCGACTGCATGCCGTCGGGCGAACCGTCGAGGAACAGCACGTTGCCCTTGCCGTTCTCGGCCATGTGCCGAATGGTCTCGGTCCAGATCGAGAACAGGATGAGCGACGAGTCGACGTTGCGGTCTTCGAGTTCGCGAGCAGCCTGCGCCAGGCCGCGGCCCACTTCCTCGCGGAACAGCGCCACACCCTGGCCGCGTAGCTGCGCCGCGGTGCGCTCGGCCTCGGCAGCGATACGGATGGCTGTGCCTTCGGCCTCGGCCTGCTTGGTCTTGCGGATGAGCAGCGCATCGCCCTCGTTGGTGGCCGCGGCCTTGAGGTTGTTGCTGGCCACCACCTGCGCCATCGAGGCGGTGATGGCCTGATCGAAGGTGATGTCGTTCAGCTGGAGATCGATGAGGTGGTAACCCCACGTCTCGAGGGTCTGGTCGAGGTTCTCCTTCACTTCCTTCACGATCTCGCCGCGCAGACCGAGGATCTCGGCCTGGCGCATGGTGGCCACGAAGCCGCGGGTGCTGCCCTCGACACTGCGCACCAGAGCGGTGAGGAAGTCCTTCTCGCTGACGAACTTGAACGCCACGTTCTTGATGGTCTGTTCGCTCTCGTCGAGCACCGCGTACACCATCATCGCCGTGAAGTAGACGTTCGCCTGATCCTGGGTGATGGCCTGGAACTGCAGTTCGACGGCACGGTTCTGGGTGCTGATGCGCCGGAAGATGCGCTCGACGAACGGGATGAGGAAGTTGAGGCCGGGCCGCTTCACGGTTCGGTACTTGCCGAACACCGTGGTGACCGCGACGCTTCCCTGGGCGACGGTACGAATCGAGGTGAGCAGTGCCGCAAGCACCACCAAGACGACGATGACCGTCACGACTGCCGAACCTGTGCCCACCACGTACCTCCTGAGGAATCCGCGACGACGTCGACGAGTACGACGACGGAGTGGAGCCTAGGGCTACCGCGTGACGATCGTGTACGCCTTGCGCAGGGTCTCGTGCACGTGCCAGCGCCCGGTGAGCCCGGCGGGCGTGAGCACCACGGCCCCGGGTACGAGCGAGAGCGACTGCCCGGTGCCGGCGGGGCCGTCGATGTGCAGCGTGGCCCGCCCCGACAGCACACAGAACACCTCGTCGTAGCCGTCGCGACGGAACGGGAACTCGCCGGGTGTGCACTCCCACACACCGGTCTCGACGCGGTTGTGAGCCCACACCGTGAGGCTCGACTCGACCGGCGCGCCCGCGGTGGCGTTGGCTCGCGGAGCACCGGGGCCGAGATCGACGTCGTAGGCGTTGGCGAGGTGCGCCGCACCAGCTCCCCCACCCGACCGGTTGTCGATGACGTACAGCTTGCGCACCGTCTGATGCACGGTCCAGGCGTTCGCCCACTGGCGCGGTGTGGCCCACAGCGTGCCGGGCGCGATGTCGTACGGACCCTCCTCGTGATCGATCGTCACCCGGCCCGACACCATGAACATCGTCTCGTCGAACTCGCCGGTGCTGCCGCTGAAGGTGCCGGGCGTGCACTCCCACACGCCGATCTGCACCTCGCCGTCGTCGAGTAGCGGCCAGTCGGAGGTGAGGGCCTGCTGGGGGTGGTCGGTGCGCACCGGACCGGTGGGGGCGAGCGGGACCGTGAGGATGGAGGGCACGTACATGGCCGTCAGTCTGCCTGCTCAGGCGGTGAGGAACGCGAGCACATCGGGCATCGCCCGACGGTCTTGCGCCACGAACATGTGGCCACCCTGGTACCGGTGCAGCTCGCTGCCCGCGACGCGCGACACGATGGCCTCGCTGTTGGCCGGTGGCGCGAGGCCATCGAACTCACCGCACATCACCAGCGTCGGGCAGGCGATGCGGGGCAACCGGTCCCACACGTCGTGGTATCGCCGCGCTTCGAGCTGCATGGCGTCGCCGCGGCGCCGCTCGGGCGATTTCTCCTCGCCCTGACGGGCGGCCATCTGCTCGACGATGGCCCGGTCGACCGGGTGCTCGGCCAACCACTCGGCATCGAACCGGGTGTCGAGGTGGTGCAGGCTGGTGCGCGCCCGTTCGGCAGGCTCCATGTCGGCGAGCAGGTGGAGCGGCGCACTCGACCCTCCCGCGCCGCCCGGCGACGTGCACAGCAGGGCGAGCCGCTCGACCCGCTCGGGCCAGGTGACGGCGAACTCCTGCGCCACCATGCCGCCGAAGCTGATGCCGAACACCGCGGCACTCGACCAGCCGACATGGTCGAGCAGTCGCGCCGCGTCGGCGGCGTAGTCGGCCATGCCGGGCTGCTCGACGGGGATCGTTGAACGGCCGAGGCAGCGCTGGTCGTGCACCAGCACCTCGCACTGCGAGGCCAGGGCATCGATGAGCAGACGCGACGTGTCGATGGACGCACCCGAGCCGTTGAACACGAGCACCCGCGGCCCACTGCCGAACACCTCGAACCACAGGTCGATCCCGTCGTGGGAGAGCATCGGCATGCGCGGCACGCTAGTTGCCTGTCAGGCCCCCTGGTCGAACAGGGCGTAGACCGCGTTGTTCAGGGTGTCGGCATCGCCGCCCTGCTTGGTGTTGATGGCCACCACCAGATCGTTGCGCGGCGAGACCAGGATGATCTGCCCGAACAACCCGCGGGCCTCGAACGCGCCGTCGCGGAACATCCACCATTGGGCGCCGTACTGGGGGTTGGTGGGCGACGGCGTATGGCTGTACTCGACCCATCCCTCGGGCAGGATCCGCGTGCCGTCCCACACACCGTCGTTCGCGAACAGCAGGCCGAACCGGGCGAAGTCGCGGGTCGTCGCATTGGCACCGAACCCGCCGACCCAGCGGCCGGCCTGGTCGCGGGTGAACTGCATCGACGTGATGCCGATCGGGTCGAGCAGTCGCTCGGCGATGAACCGGTCGGTTGCTTCGACGTCGCCGACGGTGTCGGTGACGATGCCGGCCAGGATGGCCGTGGTGCCCGTCGAGTACTCGAAGGTGCTGCCGGGCTCGGACTCGAGCGGGAACGACGCGATGTACTCCGAGGCCGACGGCGCCGACATCATGCCGAGCACCTTCGAACCGGGCCCGTACTCCTCGGCGTATTCGAGACCGCTCGCCATGTGCAGCAGGTGCTCGAGCGTGATCGCGTGGCGAGGGTCGGCCGGATCGGACCACTGCGCGATGGGCGCCGGCTCGTCGACCGCCAACTTCCCGTCGCCCACCAGGACGCCGATGAGCGACGACGTGACGCTCTTGGCCACCGAGTACGAGTCCATGATCGTGTCGGGCCCGTCGAGCGGGTGGTACCGCTCGTAGACGATGCGGCCACCGTGCACGATGACGATCGACTGCACACGTGCGGCGTTGTCGGGGGCACCGAATGCCGTGTCGACCGCGGCGTCGAGCGCCGCTTCGTCGATGCCCGCCGGCAACGGGGCCGTCTCCCACTCGGCCCCCGGGAACACAACGCCGGTGGGCGCGACCGTGGTCGGCGCCGCGGTGCTGGTGGGCGCTGCCGTGGTTGCAGGCGCTTCCGTGGTTGCGGGAGCGAGCGTGGTGACCGGGGCCAACGTGGTGGCGTCGAGAACGGCCGTGGCGCCCTCGTCGCCGCCGGCGCATCCCACCAGCCCCAGTGCGACGAGCAGACCGACGGCGGCAGAGCGGGAGAGGCGAATCATCCCGGCGACCCTAGTCGTGGGTCACCTGGATACACTCGCTGCGTTCTGCGGGTGTAGTTCAACGGTCAGAACCTCAGCCTTCCAAGCTGATGATGCCGGTTCGATTCCGGTCACCCGCTCCAGCGCCGCAGGCGCTGCACTCGGCTCCGTGAGGTTACGCACGGCCTGGCCGGGTTTCCGCTCACGGATCCTCGGGCTTCGTGAGGTTCGGCACGGTCCAGACCGGTGGCGGCTCACGAAGCAGTTGTCGGGGCGCGGTGCTCGAGTGGGAGCGCGGCTCGGCAGGCAGCAGCAGCCACCACCGTCGCCACGGCCGAGATGGCGATGGCCACCCTCACGCTGGTGCCGTGGGCGATCACACCCCACAGGTACGGGCCGATGGAGCCGCCCACCCAGGCCATGAGCATCCCGAGCGACGAGCCCCGACCACGCAGGTCGTCGGGCAGGTTGACGAGCAGGTGCGAGAACAGCACGTTCAGCACGGCCATGGCCCCGGCTCCGGCGACGACGAGCCCGACGAGGGCCAGCAGCAGGCTGCCCGCTTCGGCCACCAGCAGTGCTCCCGCCGCCCAGACCAGCGATGCGGCCAGCGCAACGCCCTCGAGACTCCAGCGGGCCCGCACCGACGGCAGGAACTGCATCGCCGCCACCGCACCCACGCCGAGCGCGCCCGACATCACTCCGAAGCCCACCGCCGACTGGCCCAGTTCGTCCTTCGCGAGCAGTGGCAGCAACGCACCCACGCTCGACGTGGCTCCCACCACTACGGCGAGGCGCACGAGCGGATGCCGCAGCACCCGGTCGTGGGCAGCGACGCCGACGCCGTGGGCGATCGCCCGGTTCACCTGACCGAACCCGGTGCCGTTCGGCACGGGCTCGGTGCGCCCGAGCCATCGCTGCCGGCCCACCACCAGCATCACACCC
>JBIKLX010000193.1:0-5682 GCA_044359565.1 Ilumatobacteraceae bacterium | reverse complement strand
GGCAACAACGCTCTCGCTGGCCGCCACCATCGTGGTGGGCAGCACCACGAGCGGCGGCACGGGCTCGCTGGCCACGATCGGGCTCATCTCGCTCACGGTCGCCCTCGCGTTCCTCACCGGCATCGTGGTGTTCGTGCGCGACGCCAACGTGCGCGGCACCGAACCCGGCGCCACCACCGCGTCGGCAGCCGCCCAGTCGGCTCCGGCCGCCAGCATGTGGCCGCTCGTGTCGGCGGTGGGCCTGCTCCTCATCGGCGTCGGCCTCATCACCGCTCCGGTGGTGTTCAAAGCCGGTCTGGTGGTGCTGTTCGCCGCCGCCGCCGAATGGATGATCCAGGGCTGGAGCGAGCGTGCGTCGGCCAGTGCCTCGTACAACACCGAGGTGCGTCGCCGCACCCTCTTCCCGCTCGAGTTCCCCGTGCTCGGCGCCGTCATCGGCGCCGTGGTCGTCTACTCGTTCTCGCGCATCATGCTGTATCTCAGCAAAGAGGCCGGCCCGATCGTGTTCATCGTGGTGGCCAGCCTCATCCTGGTGGGCGGCATCTTGTTCGCCGTCAAGCCGAAGCTCAGCAAGGGGTTCGTCGGCGGTGTCTGCGCCGTGGCCATGCTCGCGCTGGTCGGCACCGGTGTCGCCACGGCCATCAGTGGCCAGCGTTACATCTACGAGTACGCCACCATCAGCAGCGATCCCGGTGTCTGCCTCAGCCCCGAAGCGACCAAGATCGACAAGAAGTCGTCGCAGAGCCTGTCGGCGAAGAGCAACACCACGGCCACCGTGTTCCTCGAGAACGGCCAGTTGTCGGCGCAGGTGCCCGGCATCACCGAGCGCCAGCAGACCATCACCATTGCACGCAGCAACGTCTCGCACATCGTGTTCCGCAACCTCGATGCCGAGCCTGCTCGGCTCACGGCCAACCTCGGCACCTTCGAGACCGACGTGAACGGCACCAAGGTCACCGAGAAGCCCGTCACCTGCACCGCTCTGGTCGAGCAGGACGGCCGCCAATTCCTCAGCCTCAACTTCGCCAAGAGTTCGGCCGCGTCGCAGACGCCCTACACCTTCACGGTGCCGGGTGTCGAAGGCAGCTCGATCGAGATCGTGGTGCCCTGAGTCATGAGGCGGAGCGAGATCAACTTGGATACCGTAAGGAACGTGCCCACCGTGAACGGTCGTCGATCAGTTCGTCGTGTCCTGCCCATCGCCGGTGCTGCGCTCGCGTTGGCGCTGGCCGGATGCGCCAACGACGCCCCCCAAGACACGTGGAAGCCCAAGGGCCCCAACGCCCAGGACATCCAAGACCTGCAGTGGTGGGTTTTCCTCACCGCCGGCATCGTCGGCGTCCTCGTGTTCGCGCTCATCGGGTACATCCTCGTCAAGTTCCGCGACAAGGGTCAGCCGATCCCGAAGCAAAGCCATGGCAACCAGAAGCTCGAAATCACACTCACCATCATCCCGGCGCTCATCCTCGTCGGCGTGGGCATCCCCACGGTCAGCACCATCTTCAAGCTGGCCAAGACCGACGACACCCAGTGCGTCGTCAACGTCACCGGCCAGCAGTGGTGGTGGGAGTACGACTACCCGGTGCAAGACGGTTGCGGTGGCATCAGCGCCCCCATCGTCACCAGCGGCCAGCTCGTCATCCCCACCGGCACCAAGGTGCTCGTGCGTGGCACCAGCCGCGACGTCATCCACTCGTACTGGATCCCGGCGCTGAACGGCAAGAAGGACATGGTGCCCGGTCGCGTGCACACGCTGCGCCTCGAGGCCGACCAGCCCGGCATCTACGCCGGTCAGTGCACCGAGTTCTGCGGTCTCAGCCACGCCAACATGAAGATGGAGGCTGTGGCGCTCAGCCCCGCCGACTTCGAGACCTGGAAGGCCGGCCAGCTGGCCGACTACGCCGCCCCCGCCGCCGACAGCGACGCCGCCGCCGGTGAGGCAGTCTTCAAGGCCAACTGCGCCTACTGCCACCAGGTGAACGGCCTCACCAACACCGGGCCCGACGGCACCAAGACCCCGGTGCTCGCCAACCCCGACCAATTCGTCGTGTCGGGTGCAGCACCCAACCTGAGCCACCTGATGACCCGCAACACCTTCGCCGGTGCCACGTGGGACCTGCTCACCCCCGAGTGCCGCGACACGGTGTGGAACGCCTCGCCCGACGAGTTCGGCGCCCTGTACCTGAAGGGCATCACGCCCGACTGCCTGAACGAGGTCGACCTGCGCGAATGGCTGCGCAACGCACCGGCCAAGAAGCCGATGTACGCCGACGCAGCCGCTAAGGAAGAACTCGGCGGCAAGGTGCGCGGCATGCCTGCGCTCGGCCTCACCGAGCAGCAGATCGACCTGATCATCGCCTACCTCCTCGAGCGGAAGTAAGGGAGCGGAACCGACCATGGCAATCATCGAACGACCTTCCTCCACGCCGGCAATCGCCGGCGCCGGAACGGCGGCCCCTGCGGTCGTCACACCGTCGGAGGCCTACGGCGTGTTCAAACGACCCGTCAGCAGCACCGGCTGGCGGTCGTGGCTGTTCACCGTCGACCACAAGAAGCTCGGCATCATGTACGGCGTCGCCGCGATGGTGTTCTTCATCATCGGCGGCCTCGAGGCGCTCCTCATCCGCGCCCAGCTCGCCGGTCCCGAGGGTACGGTGCTCAGCGCCGACCAGTACAACCAGATGTTCACGATGCACGCCACCACGATGGTGTTCCTCTTCGTGATGCCGATGGCGGCAGCGTTCGCCAACTACTTCGTGCCGCTGCAGATCGGCGCTCGCGACGTGGCGTTCCCCCGCATCAACGCCTTCGGCTTCTGGTGCTTCTTGTTCGGTGGCATCTTCCTCAACACCTCGTGGTTCCTGGGCGGCGCAGCCGATGGCGGCTGGTTCATGTACCAGCCCAACGCCAACGCGCTGTTCTCGCCCACCCACGGCATCGACTTCTGGGGTCTCGGCCTGCAGATCACCGGTATCGCCTCGCTCACCGGTGCCATCAACCTCATCGTCACGGTGCTCAACATGCGGGCCCCGGGCATGAAGATGATGAAGATGCCGATCTTCACCTGGATGGTGCTGGTCGTGCAGTTCCTGCTGCTGTTCGCCATCCCGGTCATCACCGTGGCGCTGTTCCTGCTCATGTTCCAGCGCGAGTTCGGGGCGACGTTCTTCGACGTCAGCGCAGGTGCCGACCCGTTGTTGTGGCAGCACCTGTTCTGGATCTTCGGCCACCCCGAGGTGTACATCCTCGTGCTGCCCAGCTTCGGCATCATCTCCGAGGTGTTGCCGGTGTTCAGCCGCAAGCCGCTGTTCGGCTACCGCTTCGTGGTGTTCTCGGGTGCTGCCATCGGCTTCCTCGGCTGGGGCGTGTGGGCACACCACATGTTCGCCAGCGGCCTCGGGCCGGTCAGCGTGGCGGTGTTCTCGGTGGCCACCATGCTCATCGCAATCCCCACCGGTGTGAAGATCTTCAACTGGACCCTCACGATGTGGGGCGGCAAGTTGCAGTACACGGTGGCGATGTTGTTCGCCATTGGCTTGGTGGTGCAGTTCACCATCGGCGGTCTGTCGGGCGTCACGCACGCTGTGGCCCCCAGCGACACGCAGCAGACCGACACGTACTACATCGTGGCGCACTTCCACTACACCATTTTCGGTGGTGCGGTGCTCGGCCTGTTCGCCGGCTTCTACTACTGGTGGCCGAAGATGTTCGGCAAGATGCTGTCCGAGCGCCTCGGCAAGTGGAACTTCTGGGTGATGGTCATCGGCATGAACATGACCTTCGGGCCGATGCACATCATCGGTCTGCAGGGCCAGCCGCGCCGCATGATGAACTGGACCGAGGCCCGTGCGGGCACGGGCTTCTTCAACTTCGGCTTCTGGAACCTCGTCTCCTCCATCGGTTCGTTCATTTTGGCCGTGGGCGTGTTCTTGTTCATCGTCAACGTGTGGATCACCGCTCGCAAGGGTGTCAAGGCCCCGCTCGACCCGTGGGATGCCCGCAGCCTCGAGTGGATGACCGCCAGCCCGCCGAAGGAACACAACTTCGACAGCATCCCCACCGTGCACGCCCTCGACGAGTTCTTCCACCGCAAGTACGAGGAGAACCACGACACGGGCGAGGTCACCAGGGTGGCCACGGCCGAAGAGATCCTGGCCGAGATGGAAGCCAACGCCGACAAGCACATCCACCTGCCGTCGCCGTCGTACTGGCCCATCCTGCTCGCCCTCGGCCTGCCGATCATGGCCTATGGCGTGATCTACAACCTGCTGCTCACCGCTATCGGTGGTCTCATCGTGCTGCTGTCGATGTTCGGCTGGGCACTCGAGCCCTCGGTGGCCGACGACAGCGATTACGACCCGCCCGCCGACAGCGGCGGCGCCACGAAGGAGTTGGCGACCCTTGGCTGACCTCGCAGTCCACACGCCCGACACGGGCGACCACGGCCACGACGATCACGGTGGCCACGACGATCACGGTGCGCACCACACGTCCACCGGGTTGAGCAACAACAAGATGGCGATGTGGATGTTCCTCGGCAGCGAGTGCTTGCTGTTCGGTGGCCTCATCTCCACCTACATGCTCTACCGCGGTCGTCACTCCGAGAACCTCGGCCCCGACCAGATCTACGACATCCCGTTCACGTCGGTGAGCAGTTTCGTCCTGCTGATGAGTTCGCTCACAATGGTGCTGGCCGTCAGCGCCGCAGCTCAGGACGACGACCGAAACACCAACCTGTGGCTCACCGTCACGGCGTTGCTGGGCGCCACCTTCGTGGGTGGCCAGGTGTACGAGTTCACGTCGTTCTACCAGGAGGGGCTGGGCTTCACGACCAGCCTGTTCAGCTCCAGCTTCTACACGCTCACCGGCTTCCACGGCGTGCACGTCAGCGTGGGCATCATCATGCTGTTGGCCACCGTGGCCATGGTCAGGCGCAACCGCATCCCCGGCCAGAAGGCGGAAGTCGTCGAGATGGTCGGTCTGTACTGGCACTTCGTCGACATCGTGTGGATCATCATCTTCACGCTCGTCTACCTGATCCCGTCGTGAGCGAGGCCGCAGCCATGAGCACCACCACCGAACACGTCGAGCACGCCGAAGCCGAAACACACGGCCACCACGACGAGCACTCCACGCACAAGTCGACCAGTTACTACGTCAAGGTCACGCTTGTTCTGGCCGCGCTCACGGCGCTCGAGACGTCGACCTACTGGATCGATTTCGGCCCATTCTTCCTGCCGGCGCTGCTCATCATGATGGCCATCAAGTTCATCATGGTCGTGTCGCTGTTCATGCACCTGAAGTTCGACAACAAGATCTTCAGTTGGCTGTTCTACTCGGGCCTGATCCTCGCGGTGCTCGTGTACTGCGCGTTCCTCGCCTGTTTCCAGTTCTTCTCGAGCTGATCCCCCGGAGGGCGACCATGTTCGCCGACAACACCCCCTTTGCGAACCCCTGGCGGTTCCAGGCCCACCCCGAGGTGTGGCTGCTCGTCGCGTTCCTCGTGGGCGCGTACATCTACATGGCCCGGGTCATCGGCCCGAAGGCCGTTCCCGCGGGCCAGCGGCCCGTGAGCCGCGGACAGATCGCATGCTTCGCCAGCGGCATGACTCTGCTGTGGATCGGCGCCGACTGGCCGGTGCACGACATCGGCGAGCAGTACCTCTACTCGGTGCACATGTT
>JBIKLX010000192.1:0-5696 GCA_044359565.1 Ilumatobacteraceae bacterium | reverse complement strand
CATCGCCGAGCCGTTCCTCGCCGACACCACGGCGTTCCTGCAGGGCCAGACGTTCGGCGCGCACCCGGTCAGTTGCGCCGTGGCCAACGCCAACCTCGACATCTTCGAGCGCGAAGACATCTGCGGCCACGTGCTCGCCAATGAGGGCGCGTTCAAGGCGGCCATCGAGTCGCTGTGCGACATTCCCATCGTGGGCGACGTGCGCGGCGAGGGCTACTTCCTCGCCATCGAGCTCACCACCGATCAGGCCACCAAAGGCATGTTCACCGATGCCGAGGCCGAGTGGCTGCTGCGCGGTCTGCTGTCGCCGCAACTGTTCGCCGCCGGGCTGATCTGCCGGGCCGACGATCGTGGCGAGCCCGTCATCACCCTCAGCCCGCCCCTCATTGCCGGCCCCGCCGAGTTCGAGTTCATCCGCTCGACCCTGCGCACCGTGCTCACCGAGGCGAGCGACGCCCTCGCCGCCCGCCGCGCCTGACCCGCCTGACCCGTCTGGCCGCCCGGCCGCCCGGCCTCACCGCCCCGCACCTCACCGCCCCGCACCTCCCGCCCCCGGCTCCCCCAAACCATCCGTGAGCGTCGGCCCGCACCCAGGGCGTCCACGCGCACGAAGCTCGGGTATCCGTGCGCGTAGACCGGCGCCAGGGGCGCCGGGGCTCACGAACCGGGGGCTGTGGCAACCGGGGCCGCAGGGCCGACCTACAACGGTGGGCGGGGGAGGCCGGTGGGCCAGAGGGCTTGCTCGACGGCGCGGCCGATGCGCAGCACGGTGTCGTCGCGCCAGCGGTGGCCGACGATCTGCAGGCCGATCGGCACACCCGTGTACGGCGCCTCGGTGTGCGCACCGCACGGCACGCTCAGCGCCGGGCACGGGGCGACGAGGTTGAACACGCCGGTCATGTCGGGCGAGTAGTACAACCCGTCGTCGGGCTGGTCGAAACGGTCGCGCACCGACTTCTCGGCGCTCACCGGCGGCGTGGCCATGGTGGGGCACAGCAGCGCGTCGCGGCCCGCCAGCACGCCCGCCATCTTGCGCCACGTGGCGGTGCGCTCGATCTCGAGCCGCTTGTACTCGGTGGCGCTCATCGAGTTGCCGAGCTCGATCAGGCGCACCACATCGGGGTCCATCCGGTCGCCCCACTCGTCGACCAGGTGACCGAAGTAGCCCGACATGAACACGCCCCACATCCGGATCCACAACCACTCGTCGTCGCGCCCCAGCCCCGGGTTCACCGGTTCGATGATGGCGCCCGCGTCGGACAGCGCATCGGCGGCAGCGGTGACCGCCGCGGCGATCTCGGGGTGCACCCACCACTGGCCGAGGTCGATGCTCAGCCCGATGCGCATGCCGCGCACATCGCCCGACAGCGGGCCCGACAGGTCGAGCGGAGTGGTGACCGACAAGACGTCGGCGTCGTCGGGGCCCTGTGTGACAGCCAGGAACAGGCGGGCGTCGTCGACCGTGCGGGCCAGCGGGCCGTGGTGGCTGATGGTGTCCCACAGTCCGGGCAGCACATCCATCGGGATGCGTCCGAGACCCGGCTTCAAGCCGACCGCCCCGCTCCACGCCGCGGGGATGCGCACCGAACCACCCATGTCGCTGCCCTCGGCCAGCGCCACGCATCCGGTGACGACGGCGACGGCACTGCCACCCGACGAACCGCCGGGGGCGAGGTCGTGGTTCCACGGGTTGCGGGTGGGGCCATGCAACGGGCTGTCGGTCTGCAACGCATGGGCGAACTCGGGCGACGTGGTGGCGCCCACCACCACTGCCCCGGCACGCCGCAGGGCGGCAGTGACGTAGGCGTCGCGGTCGGCCAGTGTGTGCTCGAACACCCGCGAGCCCAGCGTGAACGCCCGGCCCTCCACCTGAGTGGTCTCCTTCACCGCGATGGGCACGCCGTGCAACGGGCCGAGTGCCGCACCGCCCGACCGCGCACGCGCCACAGCCTCGGCGGCGGCATGCGCTTCGGCCCGGGCCTCGTCGGCCCACACCGTGGCGAACGGGTTCAGCACGGGCTGCACCTGCTCGATGCGGGCCAGCGCGTGGTCGACCAGTTCCACCGGCGACACGTCGCCAGCCGCCACCAAGCGGGCCTGTTCGACGGCTGACAGGTACTGGAGCGCGGGGTCGACCGACATGGCTCGACCGTATCCCAGCGGTGCGCCGGGACCAACGGCGCTGCGCCGCCACCCTGCCGGCGTGGCATTCTGTCGGTATGGCGTGGTTGCTCAGTGACGGCACGGTGATCGCGTCGGCCGAAGTGGCCGACACCCGCTCGGCGCGGCGTAGGGGCCTGCTGGGCCGCACCGGTGTCGACGGTGCGTTCGTGCTCCCCCGCTGCCGATGGGTGCACACGGTGCGGATGCGGTTCCCACTCGACGTCGCCTACCTCGACGACGAGGGCACGGTGATGAAGACCGTGCGCATGCACGCCCATCGCGTGGGAGTGCCGGTGTGGTCGGCGTCGTGGGTGGTCGAGGCCGAGGCAGGCGCCTTTGCCCGCTGGGGCCTACGGGTGGGCGACACGATCGAGTTGCGCCGGTGACCGGCACCCTGGTGCTCGTCGCCACACCCATCGGCAACCTCGGCGACCTGCCGCCGCGGGCGGTCGAGGCGCTGCAAGCCGCTGCGCTGATCTGCTGCGAAGACACACGTCGCACGGGTCTGCTGCTGCACCACGCCGGTGTGCGTGGCGTACGCATGGCGGTGACCAACGAGCACACCGAGCACGGCCGCATCGGCGAGGTGCTCGACCTGCTAGCCTCCGGGCAGTCGGTTGCCGTGGTCACCGACGCCGGCACCCCCGGCATCTCCGACCCGGGCGAACGCTTGGTGCGCGCCGCCATCGAGGCCGGCCACACCGTCAGCGCCGTCCCCGGCCCGGCCGCGTTCGTGATGGCGCTGGTGGTGAGCGGACTACCCACGGCCCGGTTCGTGATGGAAGGGTTCCTGCCCCGATCGGGCCAGGAACGAACCGCCCGCCTCGCGGATGTCGCCACCGAACGCCGCACGGTGGTGCTGTACGAAGCCCCCCACCGAGTGGCCCGCACCATCACCGACCTGGGCGAACGATGCGGCCCCGAGCGCCGAGTCGTGCTGGCCCGCGAACTCACCAAGCTGCACGAGGACGTGTGGCGCGGCACGCTCGCCGATGCCGCCACACACCTCGCCACCACCGAACCGCGCGGCGAGTACGTGCTCGTCTTGGAGGGCGCTCCCGAACCTGCCCCCGCCGACGATGCAGCCATCGCCGCAGCGCTCACCGACGCCATCGCCAATGGCCAGTCGCGGTCCGACGCAGTGGCTACCGTGGTGCGCACGCTGAGCGTGCCGAAACGCCGCGTCTACGACATCGCTACGAACCTCCCCCGATGAGTGAACTCACCGACATCGCCAGCACCGGCCCGAGCGCCGCGTTCTTCGACCTCGACCGCACGCTCATCAGCGGGTCGAGCACCTTCGTCCTGGCGATCGCCGCGTGGCGCAACGGGTTGATCGACCGCGGCCAGTTCAGCCGCGATGCCGTCGAGGCGCTGAAGTTCCGCCTCACCGGCGCCAGCGACGAGACCAGCCACGGCGTGCGCGACCGCATCCTCGCCGCGGTGAAGGGTGTGCGGCGCGACGATCTCGTCGGCCTCAACGCCGACACGGTGCCCACCCTGCTCGAGAAGGTGCGGCCCGAGGCACTCGCCCTCGTCGAACGCCACCGCCAGGCGGGCCGGGCGACCTACATCGTGTCCGCGGCCCCGTTTGAACTCGTCGACCCGTTGGCCAGGGCGATGGGGATGACGGCTGGCATCGGCACCGTGAGCGAGATCGTCGACGGCGCCTACACCGGCCGGTTGGTGGGCTCGTTCTGCTACGGCGAGGGCAAGGTCGAGGCGATCACCGAACTCGCCCGCTGGGAGGGCCTCGCCCTCGACCAGTGCTATGCGTACAGCGACTCGGCCAGCGATCTGCCGATGCTGCAGGCGGTGGGCCATCCGGTGGCCGTGAACCCCGACGCGAAGCTCGAACGTCACGCCCGACGCAACGGTTGGCCCATCGTCATCTTCAGCCGCCGCACCAAGGCCGTGGTGCGGCGCACCAGCGAGGCCCTCGGCGCAACGGCGCTGGCCGCCGGCTCGTTCGCGGTCGGCGTCCGCTGGGCCCGCTCGCGCTGATCCCGAGCCCGAACCGACCCCGCGTCAGACCGGAGGAGTTCAGAGCAGCGGCGTGAGGCCGAGTTGGCGCGACTGCGCCACCAGGCGCCCCGCCGAGTCCCACACCTCGCCGTCCTCGTTCAAGAACCCGCCCTGCACCACCTGCGACCGGAACACGCAACGCACCGGACCGGGCGCGGGCACACCGCGCACGTGCACCGTGTACTCCACCGTCGGCACCCACCCGGCCGGCATGTCGAGGTGGAACACCGCGGGCGGCAGCGCATCGCACACGAGCAGCAGGGCCAAGGTGTCGATGGGGCGGCCGTCGGCGAAACCGAACCACCCGGCGATCTCGGCCACACCGCGCTTGCGACCCTCCACCCACCCCATGTGCTCGGGGTGCAGGCGCACGTCGAGCCGGTCCATCAGCGGCACCGGTACACCGCCCTGCGATGCCGTGCGCGGCACACACTCCTCGAACGGCGGCAGGTCGGGCGGGCCGACGGCGAGGTGCTCGTACGGGCTCGTCATCTGCGCCAGGTCGCCGAATGCGCCGAGCACCTGGATGATCGGAGCGCCACCGCGGTGCAGGCGACCGGTCACCGTGGCAAACCTGCGACCCTCCTTCACCACTTGGCCCTCAACCTGCACCGGCCCGGGGCGCCCGGGCGACAGGTAGTGGGCCGTCACACTGATCGGGTCGGGCCGCCCGGCGATGGCGCGCAGGCCGTTGGCCGCCAGCGCCAGCAGATAGCCACCGTTGGCGTTGCCACCGATGTCCCAGCCGTCGTGCAACTCGGCGGCACCGTCGACAACCCGGGTGGCCCGGTCGAATTCGTACTCGCTCATCGACGGCAATACTGCTCGCCGCGCGCCTCCACCGCCCCATTCGCGAGCAGGCGATCGAGATGCTGCTGGATGGTGCGCCGCTCGACCGACTCGCCGAACACGGCGGGCCGTGTGCCGGCGCGGTACACGATGCCATCGGCCACCAGGTCGTCGAACGAACGGGGCTGCTGCAGCAATGCCAGCAGCGCATCCTCGCGGCGCTGGAACGACGCGGCGTAGGCATCGACCGCTGCCACGAACGCGGCGTGGCCGTCGATCACGCCCTTGTGATGGAACGTCACGTAGTGGTCGGCCACCAACTCGCGCGCCATCCGCAACGTCTGCTCGAACGAGTCGAGGCTCGAAGCCGCATCGCCGTAGTAGGCGCCGAATCCGGTGAGGTCGATGTCGCCCGTCACCACCACGCGCACACCGTCGTCGCCCTCGATCAGGTACAGGCTGTGCCCTGCGGTGTGGCCCGGCGCATGCACCAGTGTGACGGTCACGCCACCCAGGTCGATCGCGTCGCCATCGTCGATGCCCTCGGCCTGCGGCCATCCGAGGAACTGGAACCGCTCGGTGACGAACTCGGTCATCTGCGGCCACAACTCGTGCGGCAGGCCGTACAGCGCCATCAACCCGTCGACCGACCGCAGCGCCTCGAGGTCGTGGTGGTGCACCTTCAACGCGCCCCACCGCACGGCCGCCACGCCCGCGGC
>JBIKLX010000191.1:0-5783 GCA_044359565.1 Ilumatobacteraceae bacterium | reverse complement strand
CCGCTTCGTCGAGACGCCGGTGCACCACTTCGAACGCCCGCACGGCCGGTCGCAGTTCTTCCGCCTGCCCGCCATTGCGCGCAGCGCCCGGCAGTTGTTGGGCCTCTGGTGGCGGATGATGGTCGCTCGATGAGCAGCAGCACCTCGGTGGCCAGACCGCTCCGGGGTGCAACCGATCGAGCGCGGGCGGTGTCGCGGCGCCTCGACCCGCTGCGCACCGACCGCGCCGCACACGTGACGCTCGGGGCGATGACGGTCGTTGCGATCGGCGTATACGTCTGGCTGGGTTCGAGTCAGTGGTTCATCCGCGACGACTGGGCGTTCGCACTCACGCGGAACCTCATCCGCGACAACGCCGGCTGGCGGCCGTGGCTGTTCGAGGCGCAGGACGGCCACTGGATGACGGCGCCGATCCTGCTCCACCGAGCCACGCATCTCGTGTTCGGGCTCGGCTCGTACTGGCCGTTCCTCGCGCAGGCGATGCTGATGCACCTCGGCACGGTGTTCCTGATCCACCGCCTGTGCCATCGGGTGGGCGTGACCGCGTGGACGAGCACCGTCGTGTGCTCGCTGCTGCTGCTGTTCGGCAACGGATGGGAGAACATCCTGTTCGCCGTCCAGACCACCTACAACCTCAGCCTGCTCGCCTTCCTGGCGCAGGTGCTGCTCGTCGACCACGACGGCCCCGTCGACCGGCGCGACTGGTTCGGCGTCGCCATCGGCACCATCGGGCTGATGTCGTCGGCGTTCGGGCCGTTCTTCGCCGCCGGCGTGTTCCTGCTGCTGGTACTGCGCCGGCGGTGGACCGCGGCGGCCGTCGCCGTAGGCCCGCAGGCGTTCTTCTACAGCTGGTGGCTGTTCACCTACGGCAACGACCCGGCCGGGGCCAGCGGCGACCCCACCATCACGGGGGCGCTGCAGTTCGCACGGCTCACGTTCACCGCCACGCTCACCAGCCTCACGGGTCAGGTCATCTTCGCCGGCGCCGCGCTGCTCGGCATCGTGGCGATGACCACGTGGCGTCGGCTGTCGTACTGGCGGCGCACGCTGCTGTTCACGCTGGCGTTCATGCCGGTGCCGCTCTTCCTCACCATCGGCTGGCAGCGGGCGGTGTTCGGCCTCGACTCGGCCGCGTCCTCGCGCTACCAGTACTTGATGGCGATGCTGGTGGCCACGCCGTTCGCGTTGGCCGTCGACCAGCTCCGGCGGTTCAGCCCCGGGGCGCTGGTCGTCGGCCGGCTCCTCCTCGTGGTGTCGATCCTCACGAACGTGCGGCTCTTCGAGCAGTCGAGCGACATGTGGGCTGGCCGCTCGTCGAACACCCGCACCACCTACGAACTGATCGCCGGCTCGGGCCTGATGATGCAGGTCGACTCGAACCTCCGGCCGGCCGAGTTCGACCCCGACGTCACCGTCGGGCGCATCCCGATCATGGTCGCCGAAGGCGTGATCACGCCCCGAACGCCGACCACTCCCGAGGAGATCGCGCTCGTGCGTTCGGTCCTCGGGCTGCCACCCGCCCCCTGACTCAGACGGTCACCGTCGAGGCCGCGGCCGGGCCAGTGCACTTCGGCCCGTTTCCCACACGGCCACGAACGGCCTTAGCCTGCAGCCATGCCTGAGTTCGCGTTCACGGAGCTGCTCCCCCTCGACCACGACGACACCCCGTACCGGTTGGTGTCGACCGAGGGTGTCGCCATGGTCGACACCCCGCTCGGACCTTTCCTCCAGGTCGACCCGGCTGCGCTCACCCTGCTGACGCGCGAGGCGATGCACGACATCGCCCACTTCCTGCGGCCGGGCCACCTGCAGCAGCTGCGCAATATCCTCGACGACCCGGAGGCGAGCGACAACGACCGCTTCGTAGCGCTCGACCTGCTGAAGAACGCGAACATCTCGGCCGGCGGCGTGCTGCCGATGTGCCAGGACACGGGCACCGCGATCGTGAAGGCCAAGAAGGGCCAGCGCGTGTTCACGGCCTCGGCAGATCGTGTCGGCGGCGACGAGGAGGCGATCGCCCGCGGCGTGTACGAGACCTACCTCACCTCGAACCTCCGGTACAGCCAGATGGCTCCCATCACGATGTACGAGGAGAAGAACACCGGGAACAACCTGCCCGCCGAGATCAAGATCTCGGCGATCGACGGCGACGCCTACAAGTTCTTGTTCATGGCCAAAGGCGGTGGCAGCGCGAACAAGAGCTACCTGTTCCAGGAGACCAAGGCGCTGCTCAACGACAAGACGCTGCTGCCCTGGCTGTTCGAGAAGATGAAGACGCTCGGCACCGCGGCCTGCCCGCCGTATCACCTCGCCGTGGTCATCGGCGGCACATCGGCCGAGATGGCGGTCGAGACCGCGAAGCTGGCGAGCGCCCGCTACCTCGACACGCTGCCCACCGAGGGCAGCATCCTCGGTCACGGCTTCCGCGACGTCGAGCTCGAGGCCAAGGTGCTGGCGCTGTCGCAGCAGACCGGCATCGGTGCCCAGTTCGGCGGCAAGTACTTCTGCCACGACGTCCGCGTCATCCGCCTGCCGCGCCACGGTGCCAGCTGCCCGGTGGCCATGGCGGTCAGCTGCAGCGCCGACCGCCAGGCGCTGGGCAAGATCACCCGCGAGGGCATCTTCCTCGAGCAACTCGAGACCGACCCGGCCCGCTTCCTACCCGATATCGAGCACCAGCACCTCGACGAGGCCGGCGCCGCCGTGGTGCACGTCGACCTCAACCAGCCGATGGACGAGATCCGCCGGGTACTGAGTCAGTACCCCGTGAAGACCCGCGTCATGCTCACCGGCCCGATGGTGGTGGCCCGCGACATCGCCCACGCCAAGATCAAGGAACGCCTCGATGCCGGCGACGGGCTGCCGCAGTACATGAAGGACTTCTGCGTCTACTACGCCGGGCCGGCCAAGACCCCCGAGGGCATGGCGAGCGGCTCGTTCGGCCCCACCACGGCAGGCCGCATGGACAGCTACGTCGCCGAGTTCCAGGCCGCGGGCGGCAGTTTCGTGATGCTGGCCAAGGGCAACCGCTCGAAGCAGGTCACCGACGCCTGCAAGACCTACGGCGGGTTCTACCTCGGCTCGATCGGCGGCCCGGCCGCCCGACTGGCCCAGGACTGCATCACCAAGGTCGACGTGCTCGAGTACGCCGAGTTGGGCATGGAAGCGGTATGGAAGATCGAGGTCGAGAACTTCCCCGCCTTCATCGTCGTCGACGACAAGGGCAACGACTTCTTCGACCTGGTGAACAAGCCCTACCAGGGTGGCGGCACGCCGGTGTTGCTCAGCTGAGTTCGGTGGCGAGGTCGCCGAGGCGGCTCTCACCGGCCACGGTCTGGCCGCCGCGGTCGAGAAACGCCTGCAGGGCGTGGCGGGTGGCGTCGTGGTCGAGTGTGCCGTTGAATGCGTAGGCCTCGGCCAGCAGATCGGGCACCACGTCTTTCTCGGCGCGCAGCACACTGGCTTTCGCTGCCGCCACCGCATGCGGCGGGAACCCGGCGATGCGCCGGGCGAGCCGGGCGACGAAGGACCGCACCTCATCGGCAGGTAGGGCCCGATTCACCCAGCCCCACGCCTCGGCCGTGGCGGCGTCGATGTCGTCGCAGCCGAGGATGACCTCGAGCGCACGCGACCGACCCACCAGACGCGGCAACCGCGCCGTGCCGCTGCCACCGGGCAGGATGCCGAGGGCCACCTCGGGCTGGTTGAACACCGCACCGGACCGACCCTCGGACGGCAGCGCCGCGAACCGCATGTCGCAGCTGAGCGCCAGTTCGCTGCCGCCACCACCCACGCGGCCTTCGATGACGGCAATGGTGGCCTTGGGCATCGTGCGGAACGCCTCGCACATCGCGTGGAAGTCGTTCAGCTCGGTGGGCATGGCCATACCGGTGGGGATGTGCTGGATGAGCGACACGTCGAAGTGGGCGATGAAGAACGCCGGGTTGGCGCTCTGCAGCACCACCACGCGCACATCGTCGTCGGCCGCCAGTTCACCGGCGAGACGCACCATGTCGGGGTAGAGCACGAGGTCGAACAGGTTGACAGGCCCATTGTCGATGGTGACGGTGGCGATGCCGTCGATCACTTCCACCGACACCGCCCGGTAGCCCTCGTAGGCAGCCATGGCTACAGCAGTGAGCGCAGCGCCGCGCGGGTGCGGGCTGCTTCCTCGGGGTTGCCAGGGAAGACGGCAGCGTTCAGGTCGGTGACGCCGATGGCGCCGAACTCGCGGAGCTGGTCGACCACCTCGGCCTCGGTGCCGACGACGGCCAGGTCCGATGGCCCGGCCACGCCCTCTTTCTCCATCATCGCTTTGTAGCTGGGCAGCGTGTTGTAGATGGCGAACACCTGCGAGGCGCGCACTCGGGCGGCGTCGACGTCGTCGGTGACGCACACCGGCACACCGGCCACCACTCGCGGCTCGGGCCGGCCTGCATCGGCGGCGGCCTGGCGCAGGGTGGGGATGGTGTGGTCAGCCAGCGTGCGCGGCCCGGTGCACCAGGTCGACGTACCGTCGGCCAGGGTTCCGGTGACCCGCAGCATCTGGGTGCCCAACGCCGCAACCAGCACCGACGGACGCGACCCACCGTTCACGGTGACCGCACCCTGCACCCGGTAGTCGTCGCCCTGGAAGCCCACTGGCTTGCCCTCGAGCAGCGGCATCATCACCGACAGGTACTCACGCAGATGGCGCACCGGCTTGTCGAACGACAGGCCCCACATCATCTCGACCACGATCTGGTGCGACAGGCCGATGCCCAGCGCCAGCCGGCCGGGTTGGCCGTTGCGGGCGGTGGCCGCCTGCACGGTGAGCGCCTGCTGGGCGAGCATCATCGGGTGCCGCGGATACGTGGGCACCACGGCCGTGCCCACCTCGATGCCCTCCACCTCGCGGCCGATGATGGCCAACACCGTGAGGGCGTCGTGCCCGAAGATCTGCGGCACCCAGTAGGTGTGCAGACCGTCGGCCGCCATCTGGCGTGCTTCGTCGACTGCCTGATCGATCGTGCCGTCGTTGACGGCACCCCCCATGATTCCGATGCGCATGGGCGCACCGTAGCCGTGGGCCCGAGGCCCGATCGCATGCGGCGTCGTTGCGTTCCCTGTCACACCCCTCGTGCACACTGGCGACGGTGGTGCTGTCTTCCCCCGGCACCGCTCATATCGGGTCGTCGTGGCCCCTCGAACACATGAACACGATCACCGCACCGGAGGTCTCCCCGGCGTGGAAGGGGGGTGCGCATGCCCACGTTTCTCGACACCGATGTCGGCGCCGATCAGGTGCTGCTCGACCTGGCCCGCGACCACGAACTGCTCCGACGACGGGCAGAGGGATTGTTGCTCCAGTCGCTCATCCGCATCGACCGCCGCGGCCTGTACCGCGCCAACGGCTACACCGACGTCGCCGCCTGGGGTCGTGGCGAACTGCGATGGGAACAGGGCGAAGCCCGGTCCCGCCGCGGGCTCACCAAACTCGCCCAGCAGGTTCCCGAGATCGTCGACCGGCTGCTGGCGGGCCGGCTCGGCGTTGCGCAGGCCCATCTGCTGGGTCGATTGTTCAGCGCACCGCGGGTCGGCCGGCGCGTGCCTGAGTTCATCGATTCGTTCTTCCAGTACGCGAGCGAGATGTCGTACCACCACTTCGAGCACTACTGCAGGTCGTGGCGGCTGCTGATGGACCAGGACGGCACCCTGCCCAACCCCGCCGGCCGACACGCCTCGCTCGCCTTCACCGACACCGAGTACCGCATCACCATCGTCGGGCCCGCCATCGACGGGGC
>JBIKLX010000039.1:0-20184 GCA_044359565.1 Ilumatobacteraceae bacterium | reverse complement strand
ACGCACTCCTCGCCACCCTCACCCTCGAGCAGAAGGTCACCCTGCTCGCGGGCGCCGATGCATGGCACACCACCAAGGTGCCCGGTGTGCCGGTACTGCGCTGCAGCGACGGGCCCGCCGGTGTGCGTGGCACCTCGTGGGTGGGGCCGCACTCGGCGTCGTTCCCCTGTGGCACGGCGCTGGGCGCCACCTTCGACCCCGACCTGGTGGAGGAGGTGGGCGCGGCGCTTGGCCGTGAGGCCCGCTCGAAGGGCGCGCATCTGCTGCTCGCCCCCACGGTGAACCTGCACCGCACCCCGGTGGGTGGCCGCAACTTCGAGTGCATGAGCGAAGACCCGACGCTCACCGCGCACATCGCCACCGCGTACGTGCGCGGTGTGCAGGGCGAGGGTGTGGCCTGTTGCATCAAGCACTACATCGCCAACGACACCGAGCACGAGCGGATGACCATCTCGAGTGAGGTCGACGAGCGCACCCTGCGCGAGTTGTACCTCGTGCCCTTCGAGGCGGCGGTGCGGCCGATCGACGAAGGCGGTGCCGATGTGCGCGCCGTGATGAGCAGCTACAACCGCATCAACGGCACCTTCGCCGCCGATCATGTGCCGCTGCTGCGCGGCGTGCTGCGCGACGACCTGGGCTTCGACGGGGTGGTGGTGAGCGACTGGTTCGGCACGCACAGCGCGGCCCAGTCGCTCGAGGCCGGCCTCGACCTCGAAATGCCTGGGCCACCCATCGAGCGCGGCCCGAAGTTGCTGGCTGCGGTGCAGGCCGGTGAGGTGAGTGAGGCGAGGGTCGACGAATCGGTGTTGCGGCTGCTGCGCCTGTTCGAGTGGTGCGGGCTCGAGGCCGACCACGACGGCAAGGCCACGCCCGAGTCGACCGACGATTCGCCGATCACGCGCGAGGTCATCAGGCGGGCGGCCACCGCCGCCACCGTGCTGCTCACCAACCCGCGCGACGTGCTGCCGCTGGCCCGCACCGCCCGGGTGGCGCTCATCGGCCCGAACGCCGAGCGCGGGCACATCCAGGGCGGCGGCAGCGCGCGCGTACGCGCCAATCGGCCGGTGGGTCTGCTCGGCGCGCTGCGCGACCGTGGCCTCGATGTGGTGTTCGAGAAGGGCTGCTCGATCGACAAACGCCTGCCCGCTCTGCGTGGCGACTTCACCGTCACGTATCGCGGCCCCGACGGCCAGACGGCCAGCCAGCCGATCGACCGGCTGCAACTGCTGTGGATGGACGATCCGGCACCGGGCATCTCGCGCAGCCACTTCGGTGCCGCCGTCACCGGAACGTTCGTGCCCGACACCACCGGCGAATGGACCTTCGGTCTCGCCAGCGTGGGCGCCGCAGTGGTGCGGGTGAACGGCGACGTCGTGGTCGACCTGTCGACACCGCTCACCGGCGGTGCCTTCTCCGGCATGGGCAGCCCCGAGATCCGCGGCACCGTGTCGCTCGTGGCGGGCGAGGTGGTCACGGTCACCATCGACTACCCGATGTCGCAGTACGCGATGCTGCGCGGCGTCATCGTCGGCGCCGAGGGCCCGGCGGTCGGCGACGCCATCGAGCGCGCGGTCGCCGCTGCGGCTGCCGCCGAGGTGGCAGTGGTGGTGGTGGGCACCAACGACGACTGGGAGACCGAGGGCGAGGACCGGACCACGATGGCCCTGCCCGGTGCGCAGGACGAGTTGGTCGCCCGAGTGGCGGCAGCGAACCCGAACACGGTGGTCGTGGTGAACGCCGGGTCGCCGGTGTCGATGCCGTGGCTCGACGCCGTTGCCGCGGTGATGCAGATCTGGTTCCCCGGTGAGGAGGTGGGCAACTCGGTGGCCGACGTGCTGCTCGGCGAGGTCGAGCCCGGCGGCCGTCTGCCGGTCACCATCCCACGCCGCCTCGCCGACACGCCCGCCTACCTGTCGCACCCCGGCCAGCACGGAGTCGCCCGCTACGACGAGGGCCTGTTCATCGGCTACCGCTGGTACGACGCCCGCGACATCGATCCACTGTTCCCGTTCGGCCACGGCCTCGGCTACACGACCTGGTCGTTCGGGCCGGCGTCGGTGCAGGGCAACATCGTCGACGGCGTGACGGTGCGCGTGCCCGTCACCAACACGGGCACCCGGCCTGGCGCCACGGTGGTGCAGTGCTACATCGAAGCGCCCACCGACGGGCCGCGGCGCCCGCCGCGCGAGCTGAAGGGTTTCGCCAAGGTGTTCCTCCAACCGGGCGAGACGCTGATGGCCGAGGTGTGGCTGCCCGAACGCGCCTTTGCCGTGTGGGACGTCGCGTCCCATGCGTGGCAGGTGCCGCCCGGCGACTATCGCATCTGGGTGGGTGCGTCGTCGCGCGACCTCGCGTCAGCAGGCACGATCGCCTGAGCTGTCGATCGCCACACACTCAGGCGTGGTACCAGGTGACGACGGTGAACCGGTCGCCCGACAGCACCGGCTTCACCTCGTGCACCATCGTGGAGGGAAACAGCACGAGTCGCCCCGGCACTGGCTCGACGGCCACGCCGAGGTCGACAAAGTCCTCCACCGGCACGACCACCAGTTCGCCGCCGGTGAAGGTGGGCTCCGCATCGCGTGTCGGGATGATGTCGCCCGCGTGATCGGTGTGGCCGTTCAGGAACAGCACCACCGACACCAGTCGCCGGTCGACCTCGCGGGTGCCCGCACCCACGGGGCTGTCGCGGTGGGCCACGAAGTAGTCGCCGGGCCCGTAGCGCAGGCACGAGGCCGATTCGGCCGTTGCGACAGCGCGTCGGCTGACCATCGCAACCTCAGGGGTGACCGAGGCGAAGTAGGCGTCGAGTCGGTCGTCGACGAGCCGCCCGACGGTGAGTTGGCGTGTGCGTCGAACCGCCACGTCGACATCGGGGGCGATCGCTGCATCGTCGGTGGTATCGGAGGAACTGTTGCTGCTCACCACGACCGCGGGAACCGAGTCGGCCGACCGCAACACGTCGAGCAGTTCCCGGCGGAACTCGTCGGTGACTGCCTCGTCGATCACCGTCACGCCGAACTTCGCCAGCGGGCCCGACACATCGCGGAACGTGCCTTTCATGCCGGTGATCCTATGACCGGCCGGCTCGTCGGAGCCCCGGGCGTCACGGTGTCGCCAGCACAAGGTTCAGTTCCGCGCCGAACAGGGCGGCGGTGGCGTGCAGGCCCATCCACCAGGTGAGCGCGATGACACCGGCGAACGTGCCGTACACCGGCGAGAAGCCGGCGATCGCCCGAGCCACCACCTGGGTACCGAGCAGCTGCAGCAGCGAGAACGCGAGACCGCCCAGCAGCGCGCCGGGCAGCACCTCGCGCCAGGGCGGCGTGGCGCTGCAAATGTAGCGGTACGCATAGACGAGCACCCCCGTGTTCACCAACCAGGCGCCGACGAGCAGCAGCACGTTGTGGAGCCAACTCAGGCTGGTGGCCGCGGCCAGGGTGTTGATACCGGCGGTGAGCGCCTGGGCGAAGCCGATCACCCCGATGCCGCCGAGCGCCTGCAGGCGGGTGACGGCGAAGTTGGCGCGTTCGGAGGCTGTGAGTTCGTAGACGTCGTCGAGGCCCTGCTGCAGCGCGAGGAACGCGCGCATCCCCGACCACAGGGCCAGCACCACGCCCACGACCAGCAGACCGGTGTTGCCACGCAGCGCCGACGGGTCGGTGGAGATGGTCTGGCCGATAATGGGGATCTGGCCGAGCGCTGAATCGATGATCTGTTCCTGCAGTGTCGGCCATCGCTGCAGCACGAATCCGAGTATCGCGGTGAGGGCCAGCACGAGGGGGAACACCGACAAGAAGCTGTAGTAGGCGATGAGCGCAGCGTTGCGTCCGGTGCGGTGCCTGCTGTATGCCTCGGCCACCCGCACACCGCGGTCGATGACCACCGACCGGCGCCGGATCCGCACCACCCGCGGGCGCTCGATCCACGACTGACCGGTCACGGGCAGCACCCTATCGGTAGCGACTTCGCGGAGCGGTAGCGTTCGCCTCATGTCGATGCTTCCGCCACCCAACCCCGTGCCCGACCATGTGCCTGGCCTGGCTGCCGGCTCGGCGGCGCCCACGGGTAGCAACCTCATTTCCGCCTCGTGGGCGGCACTGAAGCACGACAAGGAGCTGGTCATGCTGCCGGTCATCGGCGGGGTGATGGCGCTGCTCGCTGCCCTGCCCGTACTCGTCGTCGGCCTCGTGGTGCCGGCCGACGCGTCGTGGGTCGTCTTCGTCGTCGGGGTGCTGATGGCACTGTTCATCGCGGTGGTGTCGACGTTCTTCGCCGTGGCACTCGCCGCCGGGGCGCACGAGCGCATGGGCGGCGGCAGCCCCACCGTGAAGTCGGCCATGGCGGTGGCGTGGAAGCGCAAGAAAGGTGTCGTCGGCTGGGCACTGCTGTCGGTGACCGTGGGTCTGTTGCTGCAGGCGGTGCAGGAGAAGGTGAAGGCCGCGGGCCCGATCCTGTCGGCCGTCGGCGACCTCGCCTGGACCGTGGCATCGTTCTTCGCCATCCCCATCATCGCCGCCAACGATTGCGGCCCGATCGAGGCGTTGAAGCTGTCGACCAAGACGTTCAAGAGCCGTTGGTCGAGTGCGGTGCGCGTCGAGCTGCGCCTCATGCTCTACGTCATCGGCATGGTGGTGCTGCTCGCTATCGGCATCGTCGTTGCCGTACTGCTCGGCAACCTGGCCACCGTGCTCGGCATCGTCGTCGGCGTGCTGGTCGTCGCCGCGTTCCTCATTGCGATGCTCGTGATGGGTGCGTTGAAGAGCTACTCGCGCGTCGCGCTGTACCGCTACGCCAGCGGCCTGCCGACGCCAGGCTTCGCCACCGGTGTGCTCGAGGCGGCGGTGCGCCCCACCGGTCGCTAGTCGGGGTCGCTAGGCGGTTCGCTCGTCGGGTGTCGCCGGCAGGCGCCAGTCGATGGGCGCCAACCCGGCGGCCTCGAGTGCCGCGTTGGTGCGGCTGAACGGGCGGCTGCCGAAGAACCCGTTGTGGGCGCTGAGCGGCGAGGGATGGGGCGATTCGATCACCGTGTGCCGCGTGGTGTCGATGAGCGCCTTCTTCTTGCGGGCGTTGCTACCCCACAGCACGAACACCACCGGATGGGCCTTGGTGTTCACCGCCCGCAACACCTCGTCGGTGAACACCTCCCACCCCTTGCCCTGATGCGAGTTGGCGGCACCGGCCCGCACCGTGAGACAGGTGTTCAGCAGCAGCACACCCTGGCGGGCCCACGACGACAGGTCGCCGTGTGCCGGTCGTTCGACACCGACGTCGGCGGCGAGTTCGGTGAAGATGTTGGCGAGCGACGGCGGCGGCGGCGTGGGTGGCTTCACCGAGAAGCACAGCCCGTGGGCCTGGCCCGGACCGTGGTACGGGTCTTGTCCGAGGATGACCACCCGCGTGTCGGCGAACGAGGTGAGGTGCAGCGCGGCGAACTCATCGTGCTCGGCCGGGTACACCGTTGTGCGCGCTCGCTCGTCGGCCACGAACCGCCGCAGTTCGGCCCAATAGGGCTTGGCGAACTCGGTGCGCAGCAGCGGGTTCCAGTCGGTCGTCGTCATCACCGACCATTCTGGCGATACGCGGGGTGGTCGGCACCGCCACTACCGTTGCGCAACGTGGATCCCGCGCACGACGTCATCGTCGCCATCGACATCGGCAGCACCAAGATGGCTGCCGGGCTGATGACCTTGCGCGGCGACCTCATCGACCGCACCCAGGTGCCCGTCGACCACTCGCTCGACGAGATGCAGTTGTTCGAATCGCTCGCCGCCATCGTCGACGACATGGTGGTGCGCGCCGACGAGCACCACCACCTGCAGCCGTTGGTCATCGGCGTCGGGTCGGCGGGTCCGCTCGAGGGTGATGTCGACAAGGTGTCGCCGCTGAACACGCCCGCCTGGCGCGGGTTCCCGCTCCGCGCCCACCTCGTCGAGCGGTTCGGCCTGCCCGTGTTCGGCGACCTCGACGCGAAGTCGCTCGCGCTGGCCGAAGGCTGGCTGGGCGCAGCACAGGGGTCGTCGAACTTCATGGCGATGGTCGTGTCGACCGGTGTGGGCGGTGGCATCGTGCTGAACGGGCAGTTGCTCGACGGGTCGTCGGGCAATGCCGGACACATCGGCCATGTCATCGTCGAACCCAACGGCCGCCGCTGCAGTTGCGGGTCGCGTGGCTGCCTCGAGGCCGAGGCATCGGGCCGGGCCATCGAGGCCATCACCGGTCGGCCGCCCACCGAGCCGACGTACGAGATCATGCAGCGCACCGGCGACCTGGTGGGTCGCGCGGTGGCATCGGTGTGCAACCTGCTCGACCTCGACCTGGTGGTGGTGGGTGGCTCGGTGGCGCTGGGGTTCGGCGCGACGTTCTTCAACTCGGCCCAGGCCGCCCTCGACCGCCACGCGCAACTCGACTTCAGCCGTGGTGCCCGCGTCACGCCGGCGCGGCTGGGCGACCGCGGCCCGCTCGTCGGTGCGGGTGCGGTCGGCCTGCGCGGGTTGCGCCGCACCAGCCGTTCAGGCGTCGCTGGGCGCTGAGTAGCATCGCCGCATGGCGACGCTTCTCACTTCCCTACTGGCTGCCGATCCGTCGAAGGGGGCCGAGCCCGCGCTTGTCGACGATGACGGCGCGACCTCATGGGCCGAACTCGACCAGCGGGTGAACCGGCTCGTGCACCATCTGCGTGCAGCCGGCGTGCAACCCGGCGAGCGCATCGCGCTGCTGTCGGGCAACCGGCGCGAGGTGTTCGAGGTGCTCATGGCGGTTGCCCACTCGGGCATCCAGGTGGTGCCCGTCAACTGGCACTTCGCTGCCGACGAGGTCGAGTACGTCGTCGAGAACTCCGGGGCCGTGCTGCTGGTGGTCGACCCCGAGTACGCAGCCAACGCCACCGGGGTGCAGGTACCGGTGCTGTCGTTCGGCGCCGACTACGAGGCAGCCCTGGCCGCAGCGAGCGCCGACGAACCGGCCGAGCAGACCATGGGTGGGGTGATGTTCTACACCTCGGGCACCACCGGTCGGCCCAAGGGCGTGAGCAACACCGCGTTCACCGGAGGGGTGCCGCCCGAGGTGTACCAACTCATGGCCGCTGGCATGGTGAACATCGGCTTCCCGCCGCACGGGCGCACGCTGCTGTGCGGGCCGCACTACCACTCGGCGCAGTGGGCGTTCACGTTCTTCCCGCTCATCGGTGGGTCGTCGATCGTGATGCAGCGCCGGTTCGTGCCCGAGCAGACCCTCGAGCTCATCGACCGGCATGCCATCACCAACGTGCACCTCGTGCCCACCCAGTTCGTGCGACTGCTGCGCGTCGACGAGGTGCGCAAGGCCGCCTTCAGCGGAGAGTCGCTGCAGTTGGTGCTGCACGGCGCGGCGCCGTGCTCGCCCGCCGTGAAGCGCGAGATGGTCGAGTGGTGGGGCCCGAAGGTGACCGAGTACTACGGCGCCACCGAGGGCGGTGTGGTGTCGATGATCTCGGCCGACGAGTGGCTGGCCCGGCCCGGTTCGGTGGGCAAGCCGATGGCGAACATGATCGTGCGCATCGTCGCCGACGAGGAACTGCCTGCCACCACCGACGATGGCCATGCACAGGGCGTCATCCACGTGCGCAATGTGATGGGCACCGACTTCGAGTACCTCGGCGACCCCGCCAAGACGGCCGAGGCGCACCGTGAACCGGGCATGTTCACGCTCGGCGACGTCGGCTATCTCGACGACGAGGGCTACCTGTTCCTGTCCGATCGCAAGATCGACATGATCATCTCCGGTGGGGTGAACATCTACCCGGCCGAGATCGAAGGGGTGCTCGGTGGGCATCCGGCGGTGGTCGATGTAGCCGTGTTCGGCGTACCCGATGAGGAGTTCGGCGAGCAGGTGAAGGCAGCCCTGCAGTTGGCCGACGGTCTGGCGTGGGGTCCCGAGGTGGAGGCGTCGATCACGGCACTGGCCCGCGAGAAGCTGGCCGGCTACAAGGTGCCGCGCAGCTTCGACGTGGTCGACACGATGCCGCGCAGCGAAGCCGGCAAGTTGCTGAAGCGGCAGCTGCGCGCGCCGTACTGGCAGGGGCAGGGTCGCTCGATCTGAGCGGGCGCCGGGCTGCCCGGGTGATCCGGGGTCAGCCGCCGAAGCGGCGGTAGACCCACTCGGCCGGGCCGATGCCGAAACGGCGCTGCCACAGCGCGGCTGCGGCGACGGCGAGCACCCAGTAGGTGAGGGTGAGCACGATGGCGGTGTCGAGCCCGGTGGGCCGTACCCACTCGAGCCTGTTCACGACGAGGTTGAAGAACGCGATGTGCCCGAGGTACAGCGTGAGCGACGTCTGACCGGCGAGCTGCAGGGTGCGCACCGCGCCCGAGTTGATGGCCCGCTCGGCCAGGTACGAGATGAAGCAGAAGGCGGCCACCGCCGAGCCGAGCGTGCACAGCGTGTACAGCAGGGCGCGGTCGTTGGGGCGGGTCGACAGCACGGCGAGCCGTAGTGGGCTGTTGGGCTCGCCAGGGGTGACCCAGTGGGTGATGGCGTACGTCGATGCCGTCACCACTGCGGCCGCCAGGCCGAGGCGGAGATAGGGGACATGGGGGATCATCCGGCCGAGGACGATGCCGGCACACAGAAAGGTGAGCCACGGCAGCATCGGGTGGGTGCCGTTCACGAAGGCATCGAACAGCAGACCGCGAGGCGAGCGGATCGTGAGCGTGTTCGGTGCGAACAGCCAGCCGGGGTACCTGCCGGCGCGGGTTCGTTCGATCCCCCACCATTGCACGGCTACCGCACCCAGCGTCGCCGCAATACCCACGGTCACCACCCACCGGGTGCGCAGGGTGAACAGCACGGCGGCGAGCAGGAACATCACCCCGTAGTACGGCAGGATCGTGCCCGGCCAGATCCAGTCGATCACCATGCCCGTGCTGTACAGCAGCAGGCCGCGGCGAGCAAGCCGCCACCGGTCGGTGCTGACGGCGGCGCGGTCGCCGCCGAGCCGGCTGCGGTTGGTGAGCAGGGTGATGCCCACGCCGGCCACGAGCACGAAGGTGGCAGCGAAGCGGGTCGACAGCGGGCCGGTCCACGGGTCGAACAGGCGCATCACGAACGGCGAACTGTCGGTGGTGAAGGCCTCGGCTCCGTTCAGGTAACCGTGGTAGTTCATCAGCACCACGCCGATGAGCGCGATGGCGCGCGTGACGTCGGGGCCGACGAGCCTGACCCGGGCCGTGCGCGGGTGCAGCGTGGTACCGGCTGGTGGCGCCATGATCACGCCCACACCACCTCGTCCACGGCGGTGGTGATGAGCGGGCGCTGCACGTCGACCCGATCGCCCACGGAGGGGCACGGCTCGCCGTCGGGCACGAAGGCCATCGACGTGTGCATGTGGGGCGCCTCGTGCAGACTCAGTCGCCGGCGGGCGAAGTGGAACGGGCTGCGGCCGTCGGCCAGCGGCGCCACGCCGTGGGCCGATCCGGCACCGATCATCACCAGCGTGCCGTCGGCGGGCACCGGATCGCCGCGGTAGCCGGCCGGGGTACCGGCCGACACCGGGTGGATGTCGAGCACATCGGCGTCGAGGTGCAGCATCGACTTGTCGCCGTGCCACAGGGCGGTGCCGAGGCGTAGTTCGAAGCGGCGGTCGGGGTTCGCCGCCGCGAGGCGGGTGAACGCAGCAGGGTCGAGGTGGCTCGTCGACACGGTGAGCGCCGGGTCGAGGTGCGCGAGCCACGCCTCGATGGCGGCCACGACGTCGTCGGCAGTGTGCTGCGCAGTGACGAGCGGTGGGTGGAACAGGGCGCGGCGCGGTTCGAGGCCCGAGCGGTGCACGAGGTCGATGAACGCCGCCAGGTCGCCTGGCTCGACCCCGTAGCGGTGCATAGCCGAGGCGATCTTCACGTTCACCGGGCCCCGCCATCCGGCGGTGACGAGCGCGTCGACGTGGGCCTGGTTGCCGACGGTGAGCACGGTGTTGACAGGGATGCCAACAGCCAGGCCGGCGGGCAGCTGCAGCGCCGGGGTGAGCACCAGTACCTCGTCGAACCGCTCGGCGCCGACGTCGTGCAGCTCGTGGACGGTGCCCACGGCGATGGCAGCTGCGAACGCGCTGGCCGTGTCGGCGAGCCGGCTGCGTCCGAGGCCGTAGCCGTTGCCCTTCACCACGGGGACCAGGCCGTGCACCTCGTCGCGGACGGCGGCGAGGTGGGCGCGCCATGCCTGATCGGCGACGGTCAAGCGCAGGGTCATCGGGCGCTCACCGTACTCGCACCGTACGTACCCCACATCGCCATACCGGGAGGGCCGAAAGTCGACTTGTTTGATCGGGATTACCGCCGTATCCTCACGACATGGGCCTGCGCCGTCATCTCACCTTCCCCAACCCTGTCAACGAGACGTCGGCTCGTCTCGTCGCCTTCGGTGTGGTGCTGATGGGCATCACGTTCCTCGTGTTCCGCCAGTGGTGGCTGCTCGTGCCGCTCGCCTTCGGTTTCCTGGCCCGGGTGCTCGCCGGGCCGCGGTTCAGCCCGCTCGGTCGCCTGGTCACCGAGGTGGTCACCCCGCGGCTGCGTGTCGACCACCGATTCGTCCCTGGCCCGCCGAAGCGGTTTGCACAGGGCATCGGCCTGGTGTTCAGCGGTGGCGCATTGCTGGCCTGGGCACTCGGTGCGCCGGTGGTGTCGGTGGTGCTCATCGCCGGTCTCGTGGTGGCGGCCTCGCTCGAGGCGTTCGCTGGCGTGTGCCTCGGCTGCATCGCGTTCGGCTACCTGATGCGCTGGGGCGTCATTCCGGCCTCGGTGTGCGAGTCGTGCAACGACCTGCGCGCCCACCTCGAGGCGAAGGCCGCCGCTTCGGCCTGACGCAGATCTGGCCCGGGCGGTTCAGCGCGGCGGCCAGGCCTCGAACGACGGCAGCAGCGCGTCGAGTCGGCGGGCGGCGAGCGAGCCGGCCCACACTCCGGCGCCGTAGGCCGCGTCGTCGGCCAACCGGAGTGCCGTGTAGCGCACCGGGTCGAGCGGTGCCGGCACCCCGTCGCGCCGGTCGTCGCGCCAGGACGTGGCGACGGTGATGGCGGCCGCCACCAGCAGCGTGCGCCGGGCGCGGCGCGAGCAGAGCGCGGCCACCACGGCCAGCGGCCACCAGGCGCGGGTGAGCGTGCCGGCCAGCAACCGGCCCGCGTAGAGGTGACCGAGGCCGGCCAGTCGCACGCACTCGCTCGCCGGCACGGTGCGGAGCTTGCGCACCAGCGCCACCGTGGTACCTGCGGCGACGAGGACGCCCACCACGGGCAGACCGCACAGGGCGGGCACCCACGCCGCTGCGCTCCAGCCGCTCATCCGCACCGGGGCCAGCGCGCCCGGGTGGCGGGCCGCCAGCGGTGCGGCCGAGGTGCCGTAGCGGTAGCGCTGGGCGAGCCAGGCTGCGAGCGTGCCGCGGGTGTCGTGCCAGGCCTGCACCGCGGGTTCGTAGCGGCACCGCCACCCTGCCTCGTGCAACCGCCACACCAGGTCGACGTCCTCGCCGTAGCGCAGTGCCGTGTCGAAGCCGCCGACGGCTCGCACTGCTTCGGTGCGGCACACCAGCACGGCGGCCGGCACGTAGGCAACGCGAGTGGTGGGTGCCACACGAGCCGGTGCCGGACCGAGGTCGAGCGGCGAGCGCATCTGCTCGTAGCGGGCGAGTGTGCCGGTGCCGTTCGGGCGGCCGAGCACTCTCGGGGCCACCAGAGCCACGCGTGGGTCGTCGAGGTGGGCGGCCAGCGCCAGCAGATCGTCCTCGCTGATGTCGACATCGGAGTCGACAAACGCCACATACGGCGTGGTCACCTCGGCGAGGCCAGCGTTGCGGGCAGCGCCTGGGCCACCGTTGCGGGGCAGGCGCACGGCATGCGCGCCCTGCACCTGCACCGGCACGGCGCTGGCGTCGTCGACCACGACGGTGCGGCACCGGCCCGGTCGGTGGTGCGGAGTGGTGTCGAGGGTGGGTACCACCACGGTCAGCAGGGCAGCGTCGACCGGCGCGAGGTCGACAACCGGATGGATGGCTCCGGCATCGAGCAGGCGGTCGGTGAGCGGTTCGTGGCCGCTCGGTGGCGTGTCGCCGTGTTCGATCGCTTCCACCACCTTCACCCCACCGGCACCGAGGGTGAAGACACGCAGGGGCGACCCCGCGATCAACACCCGGCCGCCATCGGGGCGACGCGCGCTGGCGTCGAGTCGGAAACGCCGCGGGTTCACGACGGGTTCAGGTCCACCAGTCGTCGACGGCAGCGACGAGGTCGATCGTCAACCGGGTGAGCAGCGAGCGCCCGTGCGACGCCGTCGCTCCGTCGGGGTCGCCGAGCACACCGTTGGGGCTGACGGCGCGCACCCCACCCAAGCGGATGTCGGCGATGAGGTCGCCGATCGGCTCCAGACGACCCTGTTCGGCGCGGTCGCGGCGCACCAGGTGCGGTGCGAGTGCCAGCATCATCGACGTCTCGGCGTGGCCCGCGTGCGCGTCGCCGCCCGAGATGTGCGGCCACCAGGCCAGCACCCGGCGCTGCTCGGCGGTGAGGATCGAGACGGCCCGGCGCACCGGTTCGGCGTTGCCGCCGTGGCCGTTCACCAGCACCACGCCGGCGCTCCAGTCGGCCGAGCGGACGAGTTCGATGAGCATCCGTTCGACCACCTCGGTGCCGAACGACAGCGTGCCGGCGAACCCGGCGTGCTCGCCGCTGGCCGAGATGCCGATGGGGGGCGTCACCACCACCTCACCAGGATCGAACGACTGCACCAGTGCGTTGGCCAGCGCCACGGCGATGCGTGTGTCGGTGTCGAGCGGGAGGTGCGGCCCGTGCTGCTCGCATGAGCCGACCGGCACGACGAGCAGCGGCCGGCGCGACCGGTGGTGCAGGTCGGGCCAGGTGAGTTCGCCGAGTTGGTCACTCGTCATCGCGACGTCCACTGCTGAGACCCCGGGCCACCACCACCATCATCTGCTGGTACACCTGCTCCCAGTCGACCTGCGGCGGCCCCACCGCCTTCAGCTCCAAGCTCATGGCGCCGTGGCATGCCGCCCAGATGGTGGCGGCGGTGTGCAGTCCGTCGACGGGCGCGAACTCGCCGGCCTCGACCACACGCTGCACCATGGCCGCCAGCAGTTCGAGGGTCGCGGTGGCCGCGACCTGGGTGTCGGGGCTGGGTTCGAACTCGGGCACGGCGCGGTCGAACATGACGGCGTAGTACGTGGTGTTCTCGAGGGCGAACTGGCGGTACGCGAGGCCGCAGAGCAGCAGGTCGCCGAGCGGGTCGTCGGTGGTGGGCACGGCGTTCATCGCGTCGGCGAGTCGTCGGAAGCCTTCGAGGTAGAGCTGCTCGAGCAGACCCTCCTTGCCGCCGAAGCGCGAGTAGACGTTGATCGTGCTGATACCTGCCTCGTGGGCGATGCGCCGCACGGTGAGCGCGCCGGGCCCCTCGGCGGCCAGCACGTCGCCTGCAGCACGCAGCAGCGCCTCGCTCACCTCGTCGACTCGGGCCATGGGGCAACGATAGTGGTGGTGCGTCCGCTCCGGCCGGGCGACCGTTCAGCCGAGGTAGCCCCAGTTGCGCAACGCCTGCACGATGCGCGCCGCAGCATCGCTCGGAGCGAGTACGACGGTCTCGCCGCGGGTGGAGGTGCCGCCGGCGTCGGTGAGGGCGCGCAGGCGGTCGAGGGCCTGATCGCCGGCAGGCGCAGCGAGTGCCCGAGCACGCGGTCGATAGGGGGTGACGACCGCCGCGGTCGCGTGCCGACCCGGCGTTGCGGCCACGACGTGCACCGTGGTGGCCTGCGACTCGAGCATCTGACGCAATCCGGCGCGTCGCAGCGTGGCCACCGAACCCTCGACCGACAGCACACAGGGCATCGGGACGTCGAGGACTTCGCGCCGCCCTCCGTCGAGGCGACGGGTGGCCCGGATCGCTCCGGCTGGTGGCCGTGCCGTCTCGACAGCCGGCTCGACAGCGACCAGGCCGAGCGCCTGCGCCGCCCCCAACCGGTGGGCCAAGTAAGCCGGCACCGACCCGGTGCCGCGATCGAGCGAGTAGTCGCCGCACAGCACGACCGACGCGCCGTTCGAGTCGAGGCGTTCGATCTCGTCGGCCAACGAGTCGGCCACATCGCGCGACTCGGCATCGACGGGCAGATCGATGCGCACCACACGCGCCGCCCCGCAGGCCACCGCTGTGCGCAGGGCCCGTTCGGCACCGGCCGGGCCGGCGGTCATCACCACCACCGGTTCACCGCGCTGCTCGCCCAGGGTGAGGGCCACCTCGAGCGCGGCCCGGTCGGCGGGCGACACCCCGGCAAAGCGCTCGTCGTCGGGGGCATCCGGCCGAGCGAGCCACTTCAGGCAGGCGACGATGCTCATGTGCGCCGGAACACCACGCCGTGGCCGCCATCGGGATAGGTCCAGGTGATGGCACCTTCGCGATTGCACACCAGGTAGCAGGTGCCGCACTCGAAGCACTGCTCGTAGTTGAACACCACCCCGCCGTCGCTGGTGGGCACGAACAGGTTGGCCGGGCAGGCCACCACGCACTCGCGGGTGCTGCAGTCGGCGCACGCCTTGCCGTCGACGACGATGTGGGCCCGCTCGTGCACATCGAAGCGGGCTGTAGCCATGCGGTCCTGGAACGAGATCTCGGGCCAGATGCGGTCGCGATCGATGGTCATCCGAAACTCCTGAAACCGGTCCAGCCGTCGCGCAGCAGGTCGCGGCGGCGCACACCCACGCGCTTGCGTTCACCGGCGACGATGCGGCGCAGGCCGGGCTTGGGGTGCGGGTTGTCGACGTGGAACATCCGGTTGGCCACTCCGGTGACGAGTTCGGGGTACAGATGCTGCACCCGGTCGCTCAACACCAGTTCGGGTGCCCGGCGCAGCTTGCGGTGATCGCGCAGCACGAACGTGTCGTCGAGGCGACGCCGGTAGCCGGCGAGGCCCTTCACGCTCGTGTCGCCCGCGCCGATCGCATCGATGGCAGCCTCGCCGGCGTACATGCCGCTGGCCATCGCGAAGTTCACGCCCTCGAGCCAGATACCGGCTGCCAGACACATCGCTGCGGCATCGCCGGCCACCAGCAGACCGGGGCCCACCAGCTTCGGCATCATCGACAACCCGGCCTCGGGGATGACGTGGGCCGAGTACTCCTTCAGTTCGGCGCCTTCCACCAACGGAGCGATCGCGGCGTGGGCCTTCAGCCCGGCGATGATCTCCTCGGGCCGGCGCTGCTGGGCGGCCAGCTTCGGCAGCTTCAGCACCACACCCACGGCCACGGTGTCGAGGTTGGTGTAGACGAACCCGCCGCCGTTCACGCCGCCGGTACCACCGAGGATCTCGATGTCGACGCCGTCGCGGTCGCGTACACCGAAGCGCTCGTCGATCACCTCTTTCGGCAGGGCCAGGGTCTCTTTCACACCGAGCGTGTAGTGCTTCGCGTCGACGTCGCCGTAGAGGCCGGCCTCCTTGGCCACGAAACTGTTCACCCCGTCGCAGGCGATCACGACGTGGGCGGTGAGGTCGCCATCGGGGCGGTCGGTGCGCACACCCACCACCTGGCCGGTGCTGTCGCGCAGCAGACCGGTGACCGTGGTGCTGCAGATCAGTTGTGCGCCAGCGGCCTCGGCGTGGCCGGCGAGCCAGTGGTCGAAGTCGGGCCGGTATGCAGTGGCGCCGTTGTAGGGCGGCGCTCCCCAGGCATCGTTGCGGAAGTCGACGGTGAGCGCCTTGGTGTCGGTGAGCACCATCGTGGAGCGTCGGGTGACCCAGCGCTGCACCGGTGCCTCGGTCCACCACTCGGGGATGAGCGCATCGAGGATGCGCGGATACACCACCCCGCCGTACATGTTCTTGCTGCCCGGGAACGGCCCGCGTTCGAGCAGCACCACCGACAGTCCGGCACGGGCAAGCGTGATGGCCGCGCACGACCCGGCGGGGCCGGCGCCCACGACGATCGCGTCGACGTCGCGCCGCTCAGTCATCGTCGTGGTCCGTGGTCGAGATTTCGCCGTCGAGCAGATCGACGAGGTGGGCGAGCACCTCGTTCGCGTCGGCCACCACGGCGAGGTCGGCCAACTGCATCATCGGGCAGTGCGCGTCGGTGTTCACGCTGATGATGTGGTCGGGGTGGCCGAGGCCGCTGGTGTGCTGCACTGCGCCACTCACCCCGAACGCCAGGTACAGCTGCGGGTCGACCACCACGCCGGTGGTGCCGATCTGTCGCTCGTGCGGCACCCAGCCGCGGTCGGTGATGACGCGGGTGGCGCCCACGCTCGCGCCGATGGCGCTGCCCAGCGCGGCCAGCCGATCGAACTGCTCGGCTGAGGTGAGGCCCGCGCCGCCACCGACGATGCGGCCCGCTTCGGCGAGGTCGATGGTGGCCGGGTCGGGGCCGATCACCTCCACCACGTGGGCGTCGAGGTGGACGTCTGCGGCTGGGCCCGCGCCGGGCGCGTCGAGCTCGATGATGGCGGCTGCATCGGTGCTGTCGGCCGGGTCGATGCCGCGCACCCCGATCTGCAGGGTGGCGATGAACGCCGCGGGCGGGGTGAGGGTATGCATCGCCAGGCCACCGCCGCGGGCCAGCACCACGCGCTCGGCCGACACCTGCACCGCCCCGGCGAGCAGCGTCCGGTCGAGCGTGGCGGCCAGGCGGGGCGCCAGGTCGCGGCCGTCGGGAGCGGCGGGCACGACGACGATCGGTTCGTGCGCCAACAGGGAAGCCAACGCAGCCGCCCAGCGGGCCGGCTGGAACTCGCCCAGCTCGAGGCAGTGCACCGTGCTGTGCCCGCTGGTGGCAGTCACGCGCGCAGCAGGGAGCGCGCTGGCAGCAACCCGCGTACCCGATCCGACCAGCAGCACATTGCCCGCGCACTCGGCTGCCGCCTCGGCAGCACCCGCGGGCAGGGTGGCATCGCGGACGGGGATGAGGGCCAGCACAGCGGTCAGGTTAGGGGCGCTCCGTCGGGGTGCCTGAATCGTGGGCCCGGAATCGCGGGTCCGCGCTGTGCCACGTGACCGCACCAGCCTGCTACCCGAGCAACGGTCAGCCGACTGCAGCGCCGGCGCGTTCGCCGTCGACCACGGCGGCGTGCGCACGGCGGGGTGCCACACAGTCGCCGGCTCGCTCGACGCTCACCCCGGATGCCTTCAGGTCGTGGTACAGCCACTCGACCGGGTTGCCGGGCACGGCCAGCACCACCCAGTCGAAGCGGCGGGTCTGATTGGTGCCGGTGGGGTGGTGCAGCAGGGTGAGTTCGTTGCCGGCGATGCCCATCGGCACGAGGTCGGTGCTCTGGACGATGCCCTTGGCCGAGGCTCGCATCCACCAGTTCTCCATGTCGAGGGTGATGCCGAGGTCTTGGCCCACCACCATGCCGGGGGTGACGATCTCGACCGTGCAGCCCCGGTCGGCCAACAACTCGGCGACGCTCGTGGCGTGATGGAAGCCGATTTCGTCGACCACCACCACATCGCCGTGCGGTTCGGCGGCACCGGTGAGCACGTCGCGCACATCGCACACGTTCGGCGCATCGGCCGGTGCCCACCACGGCCGTTGGGGTTCGGCACCGGTGGCGACGATGACATGGTCGGGCGCCTTCTCGGTGACGAGGCCGGGCCACACGCCGACGCCGTATTCGATGCTGACGCCGAGCCGGCGGCACTCGGTGAGCTGGTTGCGCACGATGTCGCCGAACTCGGCCCGGTTGGGGACGCTGGCCGCGAGGCGCACCTGGCCACCCGCCTGGGCCTCCTTCTCGTACACCGTCACCCGGTGACCGGCCCGCGCCGCGCTGATGGCGGCCTGCAGTCCGGCTGGCCCGGCGCCGACGACCATCACGTTGCAGATGGCTGGCTTCGACGCAGGCTTGGCCGACAGCGCCACCGACCGGGCCGCGTACTCGGCTTCGCGGCCGGTGCGTGGGTTCTCGATGCAGCCGAGCCAGCGGTTCAGGCCCATGCGGCCGACGCACTCCTGGTTGCAGCTCAGGCAGAGGCGGATCTCGTCGGTGGCCCCGGCGCGGGCCTTGGCGGCGAAGTCGGGGTCGGCGATCTGGCCGCGCACGACGCCCACCAGGTCGCAGTGCCCCTCGGCCAACGCTCGCTCGGCCTGCAGCGGATCCTTGAACCGGCCGACGCCCACCACCGGCAGGTCGACCGCCTTGCGGAGCGCACTGGGGATGAACAGCGCGTACCCGGGCGGGATGTGCATGCTGGCTTCGATCATGAACAGGCTGGCGGTCGCCACCCCGATCGAGGTGTTGATGTAGTCGACGTGTCCGGTGGCCTCGACGATGCGGGCGATCTCGACGGCGTCGTCGATGGTGGTGCCGCCCTCGATGAGCTCGTCGCCGCAGATGCGCACGCCGAGCGCCAACCGGTTGCCGATCACCCGGCGAACCGCTGCCACGATCTCGGTGAGCAGCCGGGTGCGGTTGGTGAGGCTGCCGCCGTAGGCGTCGGTGCGCTTGTTCGTGGCGGGCGACAGGAAGCCGCGCACGATCGACGAATGGCTGCACTGCAGTTCGATGCCGTCGAACCCACCTTCGGCGCAGTGCTCGGCCACCATCGCGTAGCCAGCGATGATCTCGTCGATCTCGGCCTGGTCGACCGCCTTGGGCACCTCGCGGAACAACGGGTCGGCAACTGCCGACGGCGCCCACACCGGCAGCCGCGAATACATCGAGCTGGCCTGGCCGCCGTTGTGGTTGATCTGGGCGAAGATCGGGGTGCGATGCCGGTGCACCGCATCGGTGATGGCCCGGTACCCGGGGATGACGTCGCGGTGGAAGCCGTGGATCAGCTTCTCGTACGGCCAGTCGGTGGGATGGGTGCTGTGCTCTTCGGTGATGATCAGGCCTGCGCCACCAGCAGCCCGGGCCGCGTAGTAGGCAGCATGCTGCTCGGTGGGCTTGCCGTCGCGGGCGTAGTTGGTGAGGTGCGCCGAAAAGACGATGCGGTTACGCGTCGAGACCGGGCCCAATTCGAGCGGGGTCCACAGGTACCGGTACGCCATGAGTGCACTCTAGGGACGGGAGTCGGTCGGTGCCTCGTCCGGCGCGTCGTCTGGCAGCGTGACGCCCGTTGCGCTGCCCGGGTCATCGGCCGCGACGGCGACCGGTGCCGGCCGGGTGGCCTTACCATCGATCCAACGCTGCACTCGGGGCACCAACGTGATGAGGCCCACCACACCGGCCACGGCCACAGAGAGCCCGGCAATCCGGTACTCGCCCACGAACGTGGCCACGATGGCGCCGCCGGTGATCATCGCCAGCGCCGATAGTGCAAGCGCCGCCTTGCCGGCCCGGTTGTTGGTGACCTTCGACGCTGCCGCAGCAGCGGTGCTGGTGGTGCGGTCGAGCGCTCGCTCAGCCCACGCGAACTCGGTGGCCAAGATGGCAAAGCCGAGGATGATCACGATCAGCCCCGGGCCGGGCAGCACCAGCATCGTGACCCCGGCGCCCAACACCCCGAGCCCGGCGACGAGCACGGCGAGCCGCTTGGTGTTGCGACCGAACCAGCGCAGCAGTTCCGACAGCGGATGCAGATCGAGACCCATGGCCCAAGGCTACGAACGCCGGAACGGTTTGCGCGTCGGCGGTCTCCACCGTGCGGGGCGGCCCACCTCACGCCCACTGCTGTGCGGGTGGCCCGGTGGTCATGAGGAGGGTTCCGTCGCGCGCCCGGATGGTGATCGCTCGGTCGGCTCCCATGGTCAGCCTCCACCGTTCGGTGTGGAGTCGGTCGTGGTGGTGTCGGCACAGGGGCAGGAGGTTGGCGAGGTCGGTGTGTCCGCCGTGTTCCCAGTAGTGGATGTGGTGGGCTTCGGTGATGGACACGTGTCGTGCGCAGCCGTGGATGGCGCAGGTTCGGTACATGGCCCGTAGTGCCCTGCGCTGTCGGGTGCTGGCGTGTCGTCGGTTGCGGCCGTGGTCGAGGCCGACCGGCCGGGTGAGTGACTGGGCGATCTGGTCGTAGGTGGGCACCGGGTCGCCCTGCAGCAGGACCGCGCCGTCACGGTCGATGACGACCGGCACGAACCGCGCTCGCCCGGCGATACCGCGGATGGTGTCGATGGGCAGGTCGATGCCCGGCCCACAGTCCACCTTCGACTGGGCGTGCCGTCCGTGTTCGAAGGTCTGCTGGTCGATGACCACGATGACTTCCGGTTTTCCGACCGCACCGGCC
>JBIKLX010000038.1:0-20251 GCA_044359565.1 Ilumatobacteraceae bacterium | reverse complement strand
AGCGCCTTCACCGCATCGATGCCAACCAGGTTCATCACCAGGCCCGCCCCCATCGAGCCGATGATGACGAGGTAGAACGCCCGAGCCTGACCGAGCTTCAGCCCCAGGCCCTCACGCCATCCGAACGCTTCGCTGACCGCGTAGGCGGTCGAACCGGCCAGCACCGGTACGGCCAGCAGCCCCACACCCACGATGCCGAGCGTGAACAGCAGCCCGGCGAAGTCGCCGGCGATGGGCCGCAGCGCCTCGGCCGCCTGATCGGCGGTGGTGATGGTGACGGGCCCGTCGGCGCCGATAGTGGTCGCCGAGGTGGTCATGATGGCGAACATCGCGGCCACCCCCGAGGCCATCCCGGCGAACACATCGCCGCGCATCGACGCGATGTGCCGCGGCGTGGGCGCCGGCACACCGCCGTGCTCGGTGATCTCCTCCACCTCCTCGCCCGCCTGCCAGAAGAACAGATACGGCGACACGGTGGTGCCGAAGATGGCGATGATCGCCGCGATCTGCGTGCGGGTGAGATCGAACTGCGGCACGAACGTGGCCCGGGCCACCTCGCCCCACGGCACGTCGACCACGAACAGCACCACGAAGTAGGCCAGCAGCGACAGGCACAGCCACCGCAGCACACGCGAGTAGGTGCGGTACGGCACCGCCACCTCCAGCACCGCCATCAGCACGGTGAAGCCCACCACCAACACCACGGCGGGCACTGGCACGATCAGCCGCGTGGCCGCCGCCATCGCGCCGATGTCGGCGCCGATGTTGAACGTGTTGGCCAGCGTGACCAACCCCACCGCGCCCAGCAGCACCCACCGCTTGCAGTGCTGCTTGATCAGCGCGGCCAGACCCTTGCCGGTGACGAGACCCAGCCGCGCCGTGGCCTCCTGCACCGCCGAGGCCAGTGGCAGGGCGAGCACCGCGGTCCACAGCAGCCCGAACCCCTGGGCCGCACCGACCTGCGAGTACGTCCCGATACCCGATGGGTCGTCGTCGGCCGCGCCGGTGACGAGCCCGGGTCCGAGACGGCGGAAGTAGCCCCGGCCGCGCAGCGTGGCGCGACGATGGTGATGCTCGTGCCGGGGTGTGGGCACGCTCAGAGGATCGAGTCGTCGACCCAGCTGCCGTGGAAGCCGAACGGCACACGACGCGGCAGGTGGATGGTGGCCACCGGCGGTGCCGACGGAGTGCGGCCGTCGAGGATGACGAGGTTCGAGGTGTCGGTGCTGCGGTCGTACACCAGACCGATGGCCCAGCCCTCGTCCTCGGCGGCGGCGTCGCTGGCAGGCACGAACACGAACTCGCCCGGATAGCCGTTCGCCCCGAAGTCGTGCGTCTCGGAGGAACCGGCCTCGACGTCGTACTTCACGAGCACGCCCGGTTCGCCGAAATCACCCACGACCGCTCGCGGTGCAGCCACCCAGCCGTAGCGGTGCTTCAGGCCCACCAGCCGCTCGTCGACGCGCGGGAACGCGTGGGCGCGGTCGTCGAGCTGGGTCTCGGTGACGGCGCCGGTGTCGAGGTCGAACGTCCAGCGGTACAGGTAGCACGGCTCGAAGTCGTCCATCGAGGTACGCCACATCGAGGCATGGCGGCCCACGTCGCACACCACCGTGTTGCCCTCCACGTAGGCGTTCATCGGGTGGAACACGTAGCAGGGGTCGATCTCGAACCACTTCGTCTCGGTGTCGCGGCCCATGCGCGGCACGATGCCGATGCGCGCACCGTAGTTGTCGTCCCACTTCAGCGGCACGCCCGACGCCATGTTGTCGAGGTCGAACACCACCGGCAGGTCCATGAAGATGGCGTGGTCGCGGGTGATCATGAAGTCGTGCATCATCGTGCCCTTGGACACGGCGATGGGCTCGGTGTGCACCAGCGCCCCCGACGCGTCGAGCACGTGGTAGGTGAGGTACGGCGGCAGCGGCGAGTAGCCGAAGAAATGCATCTCTCCGGTCTCGGCGCAGATCTTCGGGTGGGCCGTGAACGCGGTGGCGAGCTTGCCGCCGAAGTCGTCGCAACCGAGCGTCTCGAGTTCGGGCGACAGTTCGTACGGGAAGTGACCCTCCTCGAGCGCCCAGATACGCCCGGCGTGGCCCATCACATGGGTGTTGGCGGCGCTGGCGGTGGGGTCGAACATCGACTCGGGGTCGGTGGACTCGAGGCCCTTGGCCAACTTGGTGGTGCGCACGTAGCGGTTGCGGTACCACTCGGCCTTGCCGTTGGTGATGCGGATGCCGTGCACCATGCCGTCGCCGAAGAACCAGTGGGCGGCGGTGCCGCTCTGCGGGTTCGAGCCGTTGCGCAGGTAGCGGCCCGACAGCTCCTTGGGAATGCTGCCGGTGACCTGGAGGTCGGTGAGGGTGACCTCGTCGAACACCGGGGCGTAGTTGCCCTTCAAGTGGAACGGAAGCGGTGCGGGAGCATCGTCGAGTGCGGTCATGGTGATTCCCCTGTCGTGATGTGTGCGGTGATGACGGTGTCGGGTCAGGTGGGTCCGGGCCACCACGCGGCGATCTGCGCAGCGAAGCGGCGGGCGTACTTCTGGGTGAGTTCGTCGGCGTCGGCCGGCATCGGCTGCGACGCGGTGCGCGGCAGCGGGCTGGCGCCCTCGAGCGGGTCGACCCATTCGAGGCGGATCGATTCGAGTACGGCACCGAGGTCGGGCGATGCCGACTCGTGGTGCGGGCTGGTCTGGTGACCGATGAACGTGACGAAGTCGTCGAAGGCCAACAGCGTGTAGTAGCTGCGCGGTTCGGCACCGCGCCAGTACTCGTAGCGGCGCACCCCGGTCTCGGTGTCGTGAGTGGCGGTGTACAGATGACGCGCAATGGCCTCGAAGCGCTGTTCTTCACCGGGCTTCACGGTGAGGTGCGCGAGGATCGTCGCCATGGGCGAACTGTAGCCCCGTTCGCGCATGCTGCCCGACCCGATGTGCACCGAGTGCACCGAATGCTCCGAGTACTCCGAGTACTCCGAGTACTCCGAGTGCTCCGGCCACTCGCCGACGTCGCCGCAGGCGCGCAGTAGCCTCGGCCACGGGGAGGGCCCACATGAGCGACATCGACCTGTTCGACCCGGCGACGCAGGAGGACTGGTTCCCGACGTACCGGCGTCTGCGCGACGAGCAGCCCGTGTACCGCATGCCAGGTACCAACATCCATGTCGTCACCCGCTACGACGACGTCCTGTACGTGCTGCGTCATCAAGAGTTGTTCCCCACCGGCTCGGGCAGCACCCGCACCGCTGCGGCACGCGAGGTGTACGAGACCAAGGGCTGGGCCCGCATCACTCCGCTCAGCACCAATCCGCCCGACCACCGCAACTACCGCGAACTCGTCGACGGATTCTTCGATGCAAAGGGCTCGCTGCACTGGCAGCCGATCATCAAGGCAACCATTGCCGACCTGCTCGACGACATCGAGGCCGCCGGCAGCGCCGACTACGTCGAGGCGTTTGCCCTACCGCTTCCCGTGCGTGTCATCACTCGGGTGCTCGGCTTCCCGGCCGCCGACATCCCCCAACTGAAGGCCTGGTCGAGTGCGTGGGTGCTGCCGTTCTCGGGCCCGCTCACCCCCGACCAGGAGGTGTGGGTGGCCGAGCAGGTGGTCGAGTTCCAGCACTACATCCACCACCACATCGAGGCCAAGCGGGCCGAGCCCGGCGACGATGTGCTCAGCTCGCTCGTCGATGCACGCTTCGGCGGCGATCGCCCACTCAGCGATCACGAGATCATCACGATCATCGACCACCTCTACATCGGGGGCAACGAGACCACCACCTTCGCGCTCACCAGCGCGCTGTGGCTGCTGCTGCGCGAGCCCGGCCTCTACGCACGGGTGCGCGCCGACCGCAGCCTGGTGGAACCGTTCATCGAAGAGGCGCTGCGGATGGAGTCGCCCACCCAGGGCCTGTACCGCGCTGTCGCCGTCGACACCGCGATCGGTGGGGTGCCGGTGCCGGCAGGTGCCACGCTGCACATCCGCTACGGCGCGGCGAACCGCGACGAGCGGATGTTCCCCGACCCCGACACCGTGCACCTCGACCGGGCCAACGTACGCCGCCACATGGCGTTCTCGCTGGGCGAGCACCACTGCCCGGGCAGCGGTCTGTCGCGTCTCGAACAGCAGTTGGCGCTGAACGCCGTGCTCGACCGACTGCCCGACCTGCGCCTGGCCGAGGGCCGCAACGACTTCCGTCACCTGCCCGGGTTCGTGCTGCGCGCCCTGAACGAGCTGCACATCGACTGGACGCCGGCCGCGCTCTGAACGATCAGCTGTCGCGCTGTTCGGCGCGGGCGATCATCCACTCCTTGGTGGCCTTGCCCATCTTCGCCCCGTCGTAGCCGATGCGCTGCGTGGGCTCGACCTCCAGCACGATGCGACGCGGCGAATCGAGGAAGTCGACGAACGCATCGCGTCGCGCCGGATCAGGGCCGTACAGCGCAGTGGCCAGTTCGGGGTAGAACCAGTCCTTCACCTCGCGGCTGTCGTGCACGGTGCACATCCCTTTCCAGGTGATGGCCTTGTTGCGCGGCATGGGCGACCCGGTCGACGTGACCACGATGCACACCCGCGGGTCGCGGCGCACGGCGGCGATGCGCGCCCGCTGGCTGGAGGCAGTGAGCCAGAAGCTGCCGTTGCGCCAGATGTACGACATGATGACGCCGACCGGCCATCCCTCCTTGTTCGACCAGATGAACGTGCACTCGTTGTGGGCCAGCAGCAACTGCTCCTCGACCTCGTCGTCGAGGCCGTACACGGTGACGTCTTCGTAGTTCTCGGGGTGCTCGCTCATCGGGTGGCCTCCTGTCGCGCCGGTCGCGCCGACGTCACGCTCGGCCGTCACGCTAGGCCACCATGGCCGCCCACTGCAGCGTTGTGATGGCGGCGATGGTCGATTCGGCGCCGCGGTTGTCGTTGCGGCCAGTGGGCGTGAGGCCATCGAACCCGGCGCCGGTGTGGCGGTCGACCATCGGCACACCCAGGTCGTTACGTCCCTCGAACCAGTCACCACACCGCCGGATGGTGACCGCCCACCGCGGATCGGCGGTGTGCAGCCACGCCGTCGCGCAGGCATCGGCCAGCGTGGCAGCTTCGATCGGCTGCTGGTCGAACCCCGGGCGCAACTCGCCAGGCGCCCACCCACCTGCGGGCGTGAGGCTCAGCCATCCGCCGTCGGCTATCTGGATGCCCACCAGCCACCGCAGCAGTCGCAGCCCCTCGCTGACCAGTGCGTCGACACGTAACTCGCGCCCCAGCACGACGAGCATGTCGGCCATCACTGCATTGGCGTAGGTGAGGCGCTGCTCGGGCCACGGCCACGTCGCGTCGTCGGTGCCCAGGCGCGCCTGCGCCGCGGCATCGGCGAGGAGCCGTGAGGCCCCGACGTGCGCCGGGTCGGATGCTGTGACCGCGCCCGCACCGAGCACCGCGAAGGCCGTCGCCCGCGGCCACACCGACCGGAACCGGCAGGCCTCGTCGAACAGGTGGCGCGCCAGTCGTCGCTGCTCGTCGTCGCGTAGTCGTGTGGCCGCCGTGCCGAGTGCCCACACGGCGCGGCCCGTGGCGTCGGCACCCTCGTCGCTGCCACCGGCCGCGAACGGGTCGTCGCTCCACCTACCTCCGACGTCGCGACGCGTCGCGAAGCGGCCGTCGCCGCGGTATGCACCGACGAGAAAGTCGAGGTAAGTGGCTGCCATGCGCTCGAGGTCGGGGGTGCTCACCGGTTCGCGAGCCACCGCGATGAGCGCCCGCGCCACATCGTCGGTGCAGTAGCCGTGTTCGATGCGCGGCGTGGCCCCTGCGCAGTGCTCGAACAGCCCTTTCGAGGTGGTGAGCCGCTGCAGGTGGTCGAGCTTCACGCCACCTGGCTCCGTACGCCGGCACCGGCCAGCAGTGGTGCACCCACCATCCCGTAGTCGCTCAGCAACGGAGCGAACATGTCGTGGTACCTCCTGGCGACGGCCGACCACATCATCGGTGCGGCCAGGCGAGCCGCCTCATCGGCCATCTGCCGCGCCAGTCGATGGTCGCGCAGGATGCGGCCCACCGCCTGTGCGGTGGCCTCGGCGTCGTGGTGGGGCACCACGATGCCGGCACCACCGCTCAACAGTTCTCGGGCATGCGGAAAATCTGTGGCCACCACCGGCTTGCGCGAAGCGACCGCCTCGATGAGCACGCCCGACGTCACCTGGTCGCGCGACTCGTACGGCAGCAGCACCACATCGGCCGCACGGATGAGCGCCTGCAGCGCCGGCAGGTCGCGGTAGTCATCGTCGAAGTCGACCAGGTCGGCCACGCCCCGCACAGCGGCCCGCTGCTGCAGCGACTCGCGGTACGCCTCGCCGCTGGCGGCACGCACCTTCGGGTGCGTCTGGCCGGCGACGAGGTAGCGCGGCGCCGGGATCATCGTGCGCAGCAGCGCGATGGCATCGATGCCCATCTCGATCCCCTTGCCCGGCCCGAGCAGCCCCCACGTCAACACGGTCGGCCGTGCGGCTGCGTGCCGCTCGCCCGGCAGCGACCGGTTCTCGTGGGCGCCGTGAGGGATCACCATCACGCGACGCGGATCGACTGCGAAGCGGCTGAGCAGACGGCTACGCGCCGCCAGCGTCATCACCACCAGCACTGCCGAGCGCAACGCCAACTGCTCGATGATGTCGCGCTGGTGCACGCTCGGCTGCTCGAGAACGGTGTGCAGCACCGTCACCACAGGTCGGTGCACGCCCTCGAGGATGTCGAGCACCTCGTCGCCGTCGACACCACCGAAGATGCCGAACTCGTGCTGCAGCACCACCACGTCGAAACTGTTCAGCCACGATGAAGCGGCGCCCACCGTGTGCCGATCGCCTCGAACCACCTGGTACACCACTTCGTCACGGGCCGTTCGGGGCGCATCGACCACCTCCACCATGCCCACCCGGCACCCGTCGCCCGCTGCGCGCAGCGAGTCGCCGAGCGCTGCGGCGAACGTCGCCAGGCCGCACTCGGTGGGTGGAAACGTGCCCACGATGCCCACCGACACGCCCGGCCGCAATCCTCCGGTCATCGACCAATCGTTCATGAGTACCCCTGCTCCAGTCATCTCTGCATCTCATCAACTCGGCGGGTTGTTCCGATAGGGACCATCGGCCCCGAGACAGTGCCGAACCGTCACGCGATCGGGTGTTTGAAGAGGTAGGCGAGCAGTTCCTCCAGGCTCGCCGTGGCGATGGCGACACAGCTGTCGGCGGCCCCGTAGTACATCCGCACGGTGTCGCCGTCGGGGTCGAGGATCCAACCGCACGGGAACACCACATCGGCCACGTCGCCCGCGATCTCGTAGGGCGCGCACGGACCGAACACCCACTCGTTGCCGCGCGCAATCAGTCGCTCGGGGTGTTCTTTGTCGAGCAGCGCCAGGCCGAGCCGGTACAGCGAGCCCGACACGGTCACCCGCACGCCGTGGTACAGCACCAGCCACCCCGCAGGCGTCTCCATCGGAGGCGGCCCGAGACCCACCTTGTTGGCGTCCCACCAGCCGCCGCGACGGGCCTCGATGATCGGCTGGGGGTCGCCCCAGTGCACCAGGTCGGGGCTCCACGAGATCCAGATGTGGGCGCCCATCTCGCGGAAGTTCGGCACCGGCCGGTGCAGCATCGCCCATCGGCCGTTGATCTGCCGCGGAAACAGGGCGGCATCTTTGTCCTCGGGCACTGACATGACACCCTGGCGTTCGAAGGTGACGAAGTCGGTGGTGGTTGCCCGGCACACCACCGGGCCGGCTGTCGAGAAGCCCGTGTACAAGATGTGGTAGGTGTCGTCGATACGGGTGATGCGCGGGTCTTCCACGCCCCACTGCTCGGCCCACCAGCCCTGGTCGGGCACGAGGCTGCGATCGGGTTCCACCTTCCAGTCGGTGTAGCCGTCGGCGCTGCGCGCCACCATCAGTCGCGACAGACCGGTGCGGTCCTCGACGCGGGCAAGGAGCAGCGTCTCGTCGTCGAACATCACCGCGCCAGGATTGAACACGGTGTTCTCCATCTTCGGCAGGTCGAGACCACGCAGGATGGGGTTGTGCTCGTAGCGGCGAAACAGTTCGCGTGGGTCGTGGGGGTACTCGACCACGGTCAGTACCGGTACAGCGCGCCGAAGGGCACACCGTCGGGTAGGCGGCCGGGTGGCACCAGGTGCACCGCCGCATGGGTGCGCAACGCGTCGGTGACCGCGAGGTTCACCAGGTCGACCGCTCCCGGAGCGCGCTCGTCGAGGCGATCGGTCGAGTCGGGCCACTGCGCCCACCAGGGCGCCGTACCGGCGACGAGCAGGCTGAACACCGCCCCCTCACCCAGCGCTGTGAGCACCTCGCTGATGTCGACGCCGGCCAGGCCCGTACCGAGCAGCGTGGCAAAGCGATCGAGCAGCGGCTCGACGGTGGTGGCCGAAGCCACCTCGGCTGCCACCTTGCGGCGCAGTTCGTCGTCGCCCAGCCGCACCGTGCTCCCCACCTCCAGACCCAGCGTCCATGGGTGCCGGCTGACGGCCCGATACCGCGACACCATCGGGCCTGCGCCGGCCACCACCAGCGGATGGGTGCGGTCGGTACCCACGTGAGCGAGCACGGTGTGGTCGACCAGGTGGAAGAAGCGGTCGAGCCGGGCTTTGCGGTCCTCCTGCTGCGCGCCGCTCCCGTGACCGCGGCGCACTGGGGTGCCCCTTCCGGTCTGCCCAGCGGAGTGCGCACCGCCGTGCCGCTCGGTCCTTTCGAACCAGAGTGCTTCGTCGACCGAACGGGGCAGGTCGGGAACCGTGCACTCGTGCAGCGCCGTTGCTCCCACATGGCACAGCCGCAGGTGTTCGCTCCCGAGTGCCAGCACATGTCCGCCGATGCTGCGGTCGACGCTGGGCAGCAGTGGGCTCACCTCGAACCGGTCGGCGACCACGCACATCGGCTCGACACGGGTGCCCAACTCCATCTCGGCGGCGAATCCGGGGCTGACGAAGAACGCAACCGACTCGCCGTGCTCCGACACGACCCGTCGCGTCAGCGCGTCGGTGAGCGGTGCCAACAGCGCAGCGATGTCGACGCTCGCCATCCACCCATCGAGACCGGCTCGCGCCTGGTCGACCAAGCGGTCGAGCACACCGTGATCGAGGCGGTCGTCCGGATGCCGTCGATCGATCGGCATCAGCACCGACACGCTCGGCGAGGCGCTGTGGCGCGCCAGTTCGGTGAGCCGCGCCAGCGTGATCGTGGGCGGGACGGGAGGTGCGATGGTTGCCATGGCGCGCACGGTACGGAGCCGAGTCGCGGATCGTCAGCGTCGGGCGTCGGCGGCCACCCGGCCCAACGACTCGTCAGATCGGGTCGATCGGCACTGTGATCGGTACAGATGGCCAGCCGTGCTGCCGACGCGTCGCCCGCGCGCGCTGAGACAATCGACTGCTATGAGCAGTCAAACGGCCCTCACCCCTGCTGTCGATCAACTGGCTTCCCAGCGCGTGGCTGTGCAGCGCGTCTCTGTACAGCCCGTCGTCGACTACGGCACCGTGCCCGGATACGGCCCCGTCTTCAATGCCGGCCTGTTGCACCACGACGGCCGTTACCACCTCTTCGCCCGCGCCATCCGCGACGGCTACTGGCGCAACGAGGGACCCGGCCCACGGTTCCACGACTACATCTCCGACATCATCGTGTTCACGTCCGCCGACGGCCACGACTACGAGTTCGGCTACGTACTCGCCACGGCCGATGACGAGATCTGGAGCTTCGAAGACCCCCGGGTGCAGACCGTGATGCACAATGGGGATGAGCACATCGTGATGACCTACACCCGTCTGCCACCGCCCGAACGAGGCGGCCCATGGCGAATCGGTGCGCACCGCCTCGAGTACCGCGACGGGCGGTTCCACCTCGATGAAGCGAGCAGCAGGCACCTCGGCCCCGACGGCGTGCCGAACAAGGATGCGGTCATCTTCCCGCTCGCCGACGGGCGAGTCGCGCTGATGCACCGCATCCACCCGAACATGCAGGTGGCGATGTTCGACGACCTCCACCACCTGTGGCACGCCGACGACGCCTACTGGGACGACCACCTCGCCCACCTCGACCGGCACACCATCATCGAGCCGGGACACGGCGTGTCGGGAGTGGGCGCAGGCGCTCCACCCCTGGCGACCGAGCAGGGCCTGCTGCTGTTCTTCCACGAACGGTCGGAGCGTGGGGTGTACACCATCAACGTGGCCCTGCTCGACCCGTACACCGCGCAGGTCATCGCCATCTTGCCCGACGCGCTGATGGAACCCGAACTGTCGTGGGAGCGGGTTGGCGATGTCGACGAGGTGGTGTTCGTGCAGGGCGTGCACCGTCGCTCCGACGGCACGATCTACCTCACCTACGGAGCCGCCGACCGATGCGTGGGCGCCGTCACGGTCGACGAGCGAGCGTTGCTCGACGCGCTCGTCCCCCTCGTGGCCTGACGGCAGGTCGACCTGACGCCGTTCGGCCCTGGCCGGTCATCGGCCGCGGCGCGACCCTGGCGACATGCGAATCGAAGAGTTGGCCCTCCGGCCCGTCGTGGTGCTGCCGCCACTCGCCACCCTCGCTGATGCCGCGGCCACGATGGCCGAACAGGGCGTCGGCTCGGTGGTGGTGGTCGACGACCACGACCACATCGTCGGCATCGTCACCGACCGCGACCTGGTGGTGCACGGCATTGCCCGCGGCCTGCCGCTCGACGGCCGGATCGATGCGGTGATGACCCTCGACGTGGTGTCGGTCGATGCCTCCACCGATGTACGCGACGTGGTGCGCCTGTTCGGCCGCCACTCGTTCCGTCGCCTGCCCGTGACGAGTCACGGACGGGTGGCCGGCATGGTGTCGCTCGACAACCTGATCGTGGCGTTCGCCGAGGAGTTCGCCGAGATCACCCGCGGGGTGGCGGGGCAGTTGATGTTCCCGAAGGCAGGCGACCCGGCCGAGCCGCCGGTACGGGCAGCAGCCACCAGCCGCTGAGCAACGCGGCGAGAGCGACGCCAGCCAGCGTCGCCGTCGCCGGGCCGCGCAGACCGACGAGCGCCGCACCCACCGCAGCGAGCACCACACCGGCGCCCACTGCCGCAGCGCCCCGCTCGCGAACGGATCCACGGTCGACCAGGATCTGGCGCACCCTGGCGCTGGCTGCGACCAGCGCGGCGGTGACGGCCAACACCGCCGCCCACCACATCGGCCGGGTGACCCACCACCAACCCGTCGAGCGCTCGGGAACCGGCAGTCCCAGCGCCACCACCCCGCCGCAGAGGGCCAGGGCGGTGAGGTGCCACACGTACACACCCACTGCCACGCGGTTGCCGGCACGCACGGCGGCGAGCCTGCGTACTCCCACGCGGTCCAGTCCGCCGGCCACCACGAGCAGCACCCCCACCTGCGCCACGGCCGCCACCGCCGTGAACAGCGTGGGCGGGGTGGTGTTCGAACGCCTGCCGGCTACGGCGTCGATGAGCGCCGGCTCGTACCCGCCGCGCCACACCAACACCGCGCCCACGACGACCGCCGACAGCGCCAGCAGCGCGCCGGCGCGTCGTTCGGCGCGGCCGTCGTACCGCCGGTCGCGCCACCAGGCGCCGAGCAGCCACGGCACACCCCAGGCGGGCAGGAAGCCGAACCACCCGATCCACTGCGGTGCGTCGCCCCCGAATCGGGCCATGTCGAGCACCGCCAGCAGCACGAGGCACGACCCGACAGCCACGACCGGCCGCCGGGCCAGCACCGCCAGGCGTGCCCCGAACGCAGCGAAGGGCAGATAGGCCGCCAGGAACCACAGCGGCTGTGTGGCGATACGTGCCCCGTCGCCCAGCACACCGCGACCGCCCGTCACCAGTCGCTCCACCACCGCCGGCACGTACCACACCAGCACCACCACGGAACCGAGGCCCACCAGCGTGCGCAGCCGGGATGCAGCCCCCAGGGGCGTGCTCGCCGCGTTCGCCCACCCCGCCGCGGCGAAGAACACCGGCATCGGCGCCAGCAGGCTCAGCCAGGCCAGGTCGGGATGCAGCGACAGCAGGTTGGCGCCGCGCAGTGCGCCGTCGGGACCGCGATCGATGACGGCCAGCAGCAGGTGCCCGGCCACCACCATCGCCAGCGCGCCGACACGGGCGACGTCGATGGCATCGCGGCGAACGGCATCGCGGCGATCGGTGTGGGGCGGCCCTGGCACGGCCGCCATCGTCTCAGAGTTCGACGCTGGTGAGGTCGTCGCCCAACACGATGTCGCCCGCGAAGTGCTCGGCGGCGAGGGCCCGCCACTCGTCTTCCTGGCCGGGCTGCATCGGTGGCACGTAGTGGGTGAGCACCAGGGTGCGCACCCCCGCCCGCGTTGCGGTGCGGGCCGCGTCGGCCACGGTGGAGTGATAGTCGAGGATGTCCTGGAAGCGCTGGTTCGGCACCATCCGCACGATGTCGTCGCGCAGCACGGTCTGCACGTAGGCGTCGGCGCCGTTGCAGATCTCGTCGAGCGAGGCACACGGCACACCATCGCCGCCCAGCACCACCGTGCGGCCGTCGGCCTCCACCCGGTAGGCCACGGTGGGTTCGACAGGGCGGTGGTCGGTGGCAGCCACCCGCACCTCGAGCCCGGCGATCGAGAATTCATCGCCCGGGCTCACCTCGGTCACCTCCACCGTGGGTGTCCACGTGAGATCGGCGTGGTGGTCGAGTCGGTACGAGATGTCGGGTGCCAGTGCGGCAAGCGTGGCCTGCACCACCTCGGCGGTGCGCGGCGGACCCACGATGCGCAGCGTCGCCTGCGTCGGGTTCATCACCCAGTGGGTGGTGATGACGTCGTTCAGATCGGTGATGTGATCGCTGTGCAGATGGGTGAGCAACACCGCACCCAGCATGGGCGGCAGCACCCCCGCAGCGGTGAGGCGCATCACCACACCACGACCGCAGTCGACCAGCAGGTGGGTGCCCGCCGCTGACACCAGTGTGGATGGCCCGGCACGCCGCGGGTCGGGCAGGGGGCTTCCGGTACCGAGCAGGGTGATCTTCATGCACCGACCGTACCATCTGGCAGTCGGTCTGCCAGATGACGCGACAGCCGGGCAGGCACTCATCGGTCATGCGACGGCCGGCGGGCCCGCCCGGAGTGGCGGCTCCGGAACGGGGCCAGCCGGCCGACGTCACGCAACTGACAGTCCGGGTCGCTCGTGTCGGATGCAACGGTTTGAACCCACGAGCAGGCGATATCCCCCACCGCCGAATCCGCCATCGGTAACGTTCGCGCCGCGACGCATGTCGCCGGCCGCAGACCGGGGGGTCGAGGGCTGTGCATCCACAAGGAGGTCCCCATGGAACAAGGAATGTCTCGGCGCCTGGTCGCTGAGCTGATCGGCACGTTCTGGCTCGTACTCGGCGGGTGCGGCACTGCGGTGTTCGCCATCATCACGCGGGGCACGGCTGATGCCGACGGCTGGAGCAGCGGCGTCGGCCTCACCGGCGTGTCGCTGGCCTTCGGCCTCACCGTCGTCACCGGCGCCTATGCGCTGGGCCACGTGTCGGGCGGCCACTTCAACCCGGCGGTCACGCTGGGCCTGGTGGCGGCGAAGCGCTTCAGCCCGAAAGATGCCGGCGCCTACATCGTGGCGCAGATCGTCGGTGGCATCATCGCCATCGCCGCCATCTGGTCCATCGTCAACGGCCTGCCGGGCGGCTTCACGACGAAAGTCGGCAGCCTCGCCTCGAACGGCTACGGCACCAGCGGCGAGCGCGAGTTCTACAGCCTCGGTGCCGTGCTGCTCGCCGAAGCGGTGCTCACGTTCATGTTCCTCATCATCATCCTCGGCGCCACCCACAAGAAGGCGTCGCCGGCGATGGGTGGCCTGGCCATCGGTCTGGCGCTCACGCTCATCCACCTCATCAGCATCCCGATCAGCAACACGTCGGTGAACCCCGCCCGCTCGATCGCCCCGGCGATCTTCGAGGGTGGCGACGCCCTCGGGCAGGTGTGGGTGTTCATCCTGGCCCCCATCGTGGGCGCCGTGCTGGCCGGCCTGGTGTACGGCAAGCTCATCGCTTCCGACAACGACTGATTCCTTCCTCATCGTCGGCACCGGCCGGGCTGGGTCCTTCGACCCTGGCCCGGCCGGTGCCGCGTCTGCAGACTGTTCGCACACACCCATGAACGACGTCGACGCCCTCATTCCCGCCGACATGGCACGCCGCGCCGAAGACATCGGCGTCGCCAAGGCATCCATGCCCCTCGCCCGCCTCGCCGTGCTCGGTGTGCTCGGCGGCGCCTTCATCGGTCTCGGTGCCGCATTCTCCACGGCGGTCACCGCTGGCGACGGCCTGGCTCCGGGCATCGCCCGCCTGCTCGGCGGCGTCACCTTCTCCCTCGGCCTGGTGTTGGTGGTGGTGGGTGGTGCCGAGCTGTTCACCGGCAACATGCTCATCGTGATGGCTGCCGTGAACCGCCGCGTCCGCTTCGGAGCGCTGCTGCGCAACTGGGGTGTCGTCTACGTGGCCAACCTGGTGGGCGCCGTGGGCGTGGCGGCCCTCGTGTTCTGGGCGGGCCAGTACCGCCAGGGAGGCGGGGCCGTGGGCGAGCGCGCGCTGGCCATCGCCACCACCAAGGCGGACCTCGATGTGTGGCCAGCCGTCGTGTTGGGCATCCTCGCCAACCTGCTCGTGTGCCTCGCCGTGTGGCTCAGCTTCTCGGCCCGCTCCACCACCGACCGCATCCTCGCGGTGGTGTTCCCCATCACCGCGTTCGTCGCCTGCGGCTTCGAGCACAGCATCGCCAACATGTACTTCCTGCCGCTCGGCATGTTCGTGCAGCAGCACGTGGCCGGTAGCGACGGTTCACTCACCTGGGGTGATGCCGTGTTCCACAACCTGTTGCCCGTCACGCTCGGCAACATGATCGGCGGCGGGGTGCTGGTGGGCCTCACCTACTGGTTCGTCTACCTGCGCGGCCGCCCGCCCGCTGGCTAGCGTGCCGCTCATGGCGAGCACCCCCGTCGTCGACCTCACCCATCGGCAGCTCCATGTCGAGCACCCGTTGGTCGCCCAGCCCCTGCCTCTGATGTGGTTGCGTCACATCTGCGCATGCGCCGAGTGCCGCCACACCAACGGCCAGCGCCTGGTCGACCCGGCCACGTTCACCGACGCGCTCGCCCCGCTCGAGGCGTCGCTCGACGGCGACACCCTCACCGTCGTGTGGGCACCCGACGGACACCGCAGCGTGTACGACCTCGCTGCGTTGTTCGCCGCACCACCACCGCGCCGCGAGCCGCCTGTGCTGTGGAACGCCGCCATCGCTGCGCACACCCCCACCGCCCACCATGCGGCAGTCACCGACACCCCGGCCGCGTTGCTGCGGTGGCTGGAAGGGGTCGACCGCCTGGGCTTCGGCATCCTGCACGGGGTGCCCGTCGCCGACGGTGAAGTGGCCCGCGTGGCCGAGTTGTTCGGCTTCGTGCGCGAGACCAACTACGGCCGCTGGTTCGACGTGTGCTCGGTGGTCGACCCCACCAACCTCGCCGACACCTCGCTCGGCCTGCCGCCGCACACCGACAACCCCTACCGCGACCCGGCGCCCACGCTGCAGTTGCTCCACTGCCTGCGGTCGACCACCAGCGGCGGCGACAACGTGCTGGTCGACGCCTGGCGGGTGGCGGCTGAGGTGCGCACCATCGACCCCGACGGTTTCGCCCTGCTGGCCACCGTGCCGGTGTCGTTCGAGTACGTCGACGACACGGCCGAGGTACGCGCCACCGCCCCGCTCATCGACCTCGACACCTCGGGCACCGTACGCGGCGTGCGCTTCAACAACCGCTCCGTACGGCCGCCCGCACCTGGGGTCGCGCCGGGCGCCGGCGGCCTCGACGCCACCACGCTGACGGCCTGGTACGACGCGTTCGTACTGTTCTCACAGCTGGTCGACGACGAGCGCTTCCAGGTGCGGCTGCATCTCGAACCAGGCGACCTGTTCATCGTCGACAACCGCCGTGTGCTGCACGGGCGCACCGCCTACGACGCTCAGGCGGGTGCCCGTCATCTGCAGGGCTGCTACGCCGACATCGACGGCCTCCGCAGCACCATCGCCGTGCTGCGCCGCTCGGCGGCGAGCCCCGACGCGGTGGTCGACCGGCTGATGGAACTGTTCGCTCTGAAGGGCGACGACGCGTACATCGGCGAACCGGTGTCGCAGACCGAACACGCCATCAAGACCGCCGTCGTCGCCCAGCAGCGCGGCGCATCGCCGGCACTGGTGGCCGCAGCCCTGTTGCACGACGTGGGCCACCTGGTGCACGGCATGGCCGACGACGCCGCCGACCACGGCATCGACACGGTGCACCAGGAGGCCGGCGCCCGCTACCTGGCCCGCTGGTTCGCCCCGGCGGTCACCGAGCCGGTTCGCCTGCACGTCGCTGCCAAGCGCTATCTGTGCGCCACCGACCCGCAGTACCTCGCTCTCCTGTCGCCCGCATCAGTGCACAGCCTCGGCCTGCAGGGTGGGCCGTTCACCGCCGAAGCGGCCGACGCCTTTGCCCGTGTGCCCTTCGCGCTCGATGCCGTCGAACTGCGTCGCTGCGACGACGCCGGCAAGGACCCGAACGCGGCGATGCCCGGCCTCGAGCACTTCCGCCCGCTCCTCGCGTCGCTGGTCGTCGCGCAGGGGTCGCCGGACCGCGACTGAGCCGTCGACCGGCAACATCCGCATCGCCGTTCTCGCGCCATACTGGGCGACGTGGCAGTGGAGATCGAGCGCCGATTCGTGGTCGACCACCTGCCCGACGGGCTGACGCTGGATGAGGGCACCCCGATGCGTCAGGGCTACCTCACGATGGGCGACACCGTCACGGTACGGGTACGCATCACCGCCACGGCCGCCGTGCTCACCGTGAAGGCCGGTACGGGCATGGCGCGCACCGAGGTGGAGGTGCCCCTGCCGATGGACGAAGCCGAGCAGTTGTGGTCGCACACCGGTGGACGGTCGCTCTCGAAGACACGCCACCACGTGGTGCTCGCCGACGGCACCAGCGTCGACCTCGACCGGTATCACGGCACCCTCGAGGGGTTGGTCACGGTCGAGGTCGAGTTCCCCGACGTCGCCACCGCTGACGAGTTCGCACCCCCGTCGTGGTTCGGCACGGAGGTCACCGGTCGTCGGGCGTGGAGCAACGCCGCCCTGGCTCGGAGCGGACGGCCGGCATGACCGAGTCGGTGCACGACGAGCACGGCTTCCCTGCAGGCTTCTTCCGTCGCAGCGACCCCTCGCCCGACACCCAGTTCTACGCGTTCGACCGTCTCGTCACCCACATCGACGACCGGGCCATCGCCACGGTGGGCTCGCTGTACCACCACCTCGGTCTCACGGGCCGGGTACTCGATCTGATGTCGTCATGGATCTCGCACTTCCGCACCCCGCCCGAGCACCTCACCGTGCTGGGCATGAACGCCTCCGAACTGGCCGCGAACGAGGCGGCGGCCGAGCGGGTGGTACACGACCTCAACGCCGACCCGTTGCTCCCGTTCGCCGACGGTTCGTTCGACGCAGCGGTGTGCTGCGTGTCGGTCGACTACCTGGTGCGGCCGATCGACGTGTTCCGCGAGGTGCGCCGTGTGCTGGTGCCCGGCGGGCTGTTCGTGTGCACCTTCTCGAACCGCTGCTTCCCCACCAAGGCCATCAACGGCTGGCTGCGCAGCGACGACGACGGCCGAGTGGCCATCGTGGGCGAGTACTTCCGTCGCAGCGGCGGATGGGCCGAGCCGGAGGCGGCGCTGTGCACGCCGCCCTACACGCCGGGCGACCCGCTCTACGCGGTGTGGGCGAGCACCCGCCCGGCGGAGTAGCGACCGGTCAGAGCGCGGCCTGGATGGCCCGCAACCCGTCGACGAGCGCCTGCGCGCCCGCGTCGTCGAGCACGGCGTAGGCGGAGTGCACGATGCGGTCGGTCACACGCTCGGCTTCGTCCATGGCCTGACGCGTGGCGTCGGTGATGTCGGGCGCGTCGGCCTCCCTCCAGCCGAACATCTTCACGTCGTCGGGCCGCTTCACGAAGTGCGCTGTCTTCGAGTCGAGGCCCACGGCGCGGATGGCCGCCAGGTGGGCGCTGCCTCGGTACTCGCGCAGCACCGTGACGAGTTGCATCGCCCGACCGGGCAGATCGTCGGCCAGCGGCTCGGCGGCCGTTGCCGCGTACAGCGCCAGGCCGTCGGGGTCGGCGGCATCGTTCACCGCGTCGGCCGCCGCGACGAACGCGGCCAGGCCCGGCACCTCTGCCAGGCGGGCACGGCCGTGCTCGGCCGAGGCCTCCCAGAACATGCGCCCAGCTGCACGCGGTGCGCACGCCGCCGTGCCGGCATTCCACACGCCGCCCAGGAACGCCGGGTTGAAGTAGCCGAACGCGCTGGCCACCACCGAGGCCTCCACGTCGCCCAGCACACCGCCACGCCCCACCACGTAGGTCTGCATCGGGTCGAGACCCAACGCCGCGCCGCGCTCGCGCGTGGCCGGGGTGAAGTAGAAGGCCCAACCCGTGTCGCGGATGATGGGGCAGGCGATGGCCATGAGCTCGTCGGTCGTCATGTGTTGCACGGTAGCCCGCGGCTACGCCGTGCGGCCGAGTTCTGCCATGCTCGCGGGGTGGACGACGAGCGCAACCGATGGGCGGCTGCGGTGGTGCTGGGCGACGGCGAGTCGGCCTTCGTGCGCCCGATCGAACCGGCCGATGCCGCCGCGTTGCGCGCGTTCCACGAACGCCAGCCGAGCGAGGCCCAGTACCGTCGCTTCTTCTCGCCCAAGCCCACGCTCAACGACGTCGAACTGCGTCACTTCACCGAGGTCGACTTCCACGACCGGGTGGCGCTGGTGCTGGAACTGCGCGGCGAGTTCGTGGCCTGGGCCAGTTACGAGCGCTGGAAGGGCCGCTCCGATGCCGATGTGGCGTTCATGGTCGATGCCGACCAGCGCGGTAAGGGCATCGCCACGCTGCTGCTCGAACATCTCGCCGCGATCGCCCGCACCAAGGGCATCACCCGGTTCACCGCCGAGACCCTGGCCGACAACCGGTCGATGCTGGCGGTGTTCAGCCGCGCCGGCTGGCCCGTCAAGCGGCACTTCGACAGTGGCATCGTCGACGTCGAGTTCTCCGTCGACGACACCGAGCAGTTCGTCGACTCGGTGGAGAGCCGCGAGCACCGTGCCGACAGCCGCGCCGTCGCTCGCCTGTTGCTACCCCGTTCGATCGCCGTCATCGGAGCCTCCGATCGGCCGGGCTCGATCGGGTGTGAACTGTGGCGCAACGTGCAGCGCTCGGGGGTGCCGGTGTTCGCCGTCAACCCCCGCCACACGCACCTCGACGGGGTGCCGTGCCATTCATCGGTCGCTGCCATTGCCGACGACGTGTGGCTGGCAGTCATCGCCGTGCCGGTTGCTGCGCTGCCCGCGACCATCGACCAGTGCATCGCCAAGCGGGTACGCGGCGCCGTCGTGGTCACCGCAGTCGACACGGGTGTCAGCCAAACCGACGACAGCGCCGGCTTCGACCTGGCCGGTCTGGTCGAGCACGCCCGGCGCAACGGCCTGCGTCTCATCGGCCCTGCCAGCATGGGCATCGCCTCGAGCGCCGAGCCGGGCGGCACCGGCCTCAGCGCCGCACTCGTGCCCGTCGACCTGCCCCGCGGCCGCATCGCCATCTCCATGCAGTCGGGCTCGCTCGGTTCGTCGCTGCTGCACCTCGCCGGGCAGATGTCGATGGGCATCTCGTGGTTCGTGTCGTTGGGCGACAAGTGCGACATCTCGGGCAACGACCTGCTGCAGTTCTGGGAGGACGACGACGCCACATCGGTCATCGCCCTGTACACCGAGAGTTTCGGCAACCCACGGAAGTTCGCGCGTATCGCCCGTCGGGTCGCTCGTCGGCGTCCCATCGTGGCGGTGCGCACCGGCGCGGCGGCCATCGGCACCGCCGGGTCGGCGCTGTACCAACAGGCCGGCCTCATCGAAGTACCCACCGTGAGCGATCTGCTGCACACGACACGCGTGCTCGCCGATCAGCCGATTCCCCGCGGCCCGCGGGTAGCGGTGCTCACCAACGCCCGCAGCCCGGGCGTGCTCGCCGCCGCAGCCATCGGCGCCGCCGGGTTGACGGAGGTGGAGGCACCCGTGCGGCTCGATTGGCGCTCCACGCCCGCCGACTACGAGGCCGCACTCCGCGCTGCGCTGGGCTCGCCCGGCGTCGACGCGGTGCTGGTGCTGCAC
>JBIKLX010000037.1:0-20582 GCA_044359565.1 Ilumatobacteraceae bacterium | reverse complement strand
CGCGCGCAGCCATTCCTGCAGCGCCACCAGCATCTCGAGGCGGGCGAGGTTCGAGCCGATGCAGCGGTGGATGCCGAGCCCGAACGCGACGTGCCGGTTCTTCTCGCGGTCGAGTTGGAACTCGTGTGCGTCGTCGAACGCTTCGGGGTCGTGGTTGGCGGCGGGGAAGGTGAGCAGCATCTGCTCGCCGGCATGCACCGGGCAGCCCGCCACCTCGGTGTCGTGCAACACCTTGCGGGCCATCGTGACCGGGGCGTAGTAGCGCAGCACCTCCTCGTTGGCCATCTGCCACAGCGGGTCGTCGTCGGGCACGGCCACCAGGCGAGCCACCTCATCGGGATGCTGGGCGAAGTGCCACAGTCCCGAGCCGATCGCACTCCAGGTGGTGTCGATGCCGGCGATGATCTGCAGGCGGACGTAGCCCACCTTCAGGCCCCAGTCGACGGGCTCGCCGTCGATCTCGGCGTTGGCGATGAGGGTGAGCATGTCGTCGGCCGGGTGTTCGAGCCGGTCGCGCAGGATTCCGTCGATGTACTCCGACATCTCGCGCACGACGGTGGCCCGGATGGTGTTGTCGCGTGGCGCCAATTGGAAGTTGCGGTAGATCCAGTCGCGGAACAGGTCGGCGTCGGCCTCGGGTAGGCCGGTGAGCAGACAGATGCCGTGCACCGGGATGTGCTGGCTGTACTGCTCGGCCGCGTCGGCCCGGTCGGTGCCGTCGAGCGCAGCGATGAGCGAGCGACAGAACGTGCGCATCTCGTCGTCGAGCTGGGCGATCTTCTTCGGGCTGAAGCTCGGCAGCAGCAGTCGCCGGTGGCCGTGGTGATCGGGCGGGTCGGAGGTGATCGGGGGAGCGGGATGGCGCACGGCATCGGGCCGGCCGACGTTCACCCAGATCGACGAGAAGTTGGTGGTGTCGTGAGCGACGGCTGCCACGGCCTCCATCGTGACGGGCATGTGCGCCCGGCCATAACGCTCGGTGGTGGCCACCGGGCACTGTTCGCGCACGGTGTTCCAGATGTCGATCGCGTTGGGGCCCCACTGGTCGTCGAGCCAGTCCCAGTCGTGCACCCAGTCCTTCACGGGTGGCATCTCGATGTGGTCGCCGCCGTAGGTCATCGCAGTCCCCTTCCTGCCTGATCGCAGATCGTAGGCGGTCATCGGCGTGCTGTCGGTTGCGGACGGCCGCGACTGGGCGTGGCACGATTGACCGACCAGTGGAACAGGACGTGCGATGACCGCTACCGAGATCAACCGATCCGTCACCGTGCCCGGCAGTTGGCGGGCGGTGCCCATCACCGGTGCCTTCGGGGCCGAGCTCAGCGGCGACCGCATCGACGCCGCTGCCGACGGCGACTGGATCATGGCGCTGCTCGAACAGCACCTCGTGCTGGTGTTCCGCGACCAGCACCTCACCCACGCCGAGCAGGTGGCCCTGGCCCGCGGGATGGGCGAGCCCACGCCGGCACACCCCGTGGTGCCCGGCCACCCCGGCCATCCCGAGATCCTCGAACTCGATGGCGCGAAGGGTGGCAAGAACGCGCGCTGGCACACCGACGTCACGTTCGTCGAGGCGCCGCCGGCGGCATCGGTGCTGGTGGCCGATGTCATCCCCGAGACGGGCGGCGACACGCTGTGGGCCGATCTGCGCACCGCCTACGAGCGGCTGTCGCCGGCGCTGCGTTCGTTGGTCGACGGCCTCGAGGCAGTGCACCGCATCTCGCCGCTCGCCTACTGGGGCGAGCCCTTCGACACGGCGCTCACCCGCGACGACGCGATCGAGTTGCTCGAGCAGGCCAAGCGGGTGCCGCCGGTCATCCATCCCGTGGTGCGGGTGCATCCGTCGACGGGACGCCCGGCGCTGTTCGTGAACCCGGGGTTCACCACCCACCTGGTCGGTCTGTCGCGCATCGAGAGCGACCACCTGCTGGCCCTGCTGCACCAGCACACCACCCAGCCCGAGCTGGTGCTACGGCACCGCTGGCGGCCGGGCGACGTGGTGATGTGGGACAACAGGGCGACGATGCACTACGCCAGCGACGACTACGGCACCACCCCGCGTCGCGTGCGTCGGGTCACCCTGCGGGGCGACCGCCCGGTGGGCCCCGAGGGGAACGCGAGCCGGGTGGCCACCGATCCGCTCGTCGCCGTGCGCTGACGGTCGCCTCGTAGGATGCCCGCGATGTTGCGGGTGGAGGGTCTTCGGAAACGGTTCGGGTCGCTGCAGGCGCTCGACGATGTGAACCTCGAGGTGGGGCCCGGGCAACTCGTCGGCTTCCTCGGCCCGAATGGTTCCGGCAAGACGACGACGATGCGGGCCGTGATGGGGCTCATCACTGTCGACGGAGGCTCGATCACGTGGAACGGCGTGCCCGTCGGCCCCGTTGCTCGACGCAGGTTCGGCTACATGCCCGCCGAACGCGGGGTGTACCCGAAGATGACGGTGCGCGACCAGATCGTCTACTTCGCCCGCCTTGCCGGTCTGCCGCGCGAACAGGCGCGGCGCAATGCCGATCGGTGGATGGAGCGCGTCGACATCGCCGGGCGCGCCGACGACGAGGTGATCAATCTGTCGACCGGGAACCAGCAGCGGGTGCAGTTGGCCGTAGCGCTGGTGCACGAGCCCGAGGTGTTGCTGCTCGACGAGCCGTTCTCGGGTCTCGACCCGACCGCGGTCGAGACGATGAAGGCGGTGCTGCTGGAAGAGGTCGAGCGGGGAGCGGCAGTGCTGTTCAGCAGCCATCAACTCGACCTCGTCAGCGATGTGAGTCGGCGGGTGATCGTCGTCGACCAGGGACGCATCGTGTTGCAGGGTGATGTTCAGCAACTGCGCGAGGCCAGCCCGGTTCGCTACGTGTCGGTGGTGTTCGCGGCTCCCGCTCCGTGGCAGCCCGAGCAGGCCGAGGTGATCGAACGCGTCGGCCGGCGGGTGACGGTGCGGGTGGGCAGCGATGCGCGTGCGTCGGATCTGTTGGCCGATGCCGAACGGGCAGGCCCCGTGGCCGAGTTCTCGTTCGCCCCGCCCGATCTGTCGGAGGTGTTCCTGCGTTCGGTCGGGTCTGCAGCCGCAGCGACAGCGACAGCCGCAGCGACAGCGTCAGATGAGGCGACAGAGGTGGCGTCATGAGCAGCTGGGCGATCATCCGCATCGTTGCCGAGCGCGAGGTACTGATGCGGGCGAAGTCGCGTGCCTTCGCCATCGTCACGGTGCTGCTGTGTGTCGGCATCGTGTTGATCGGCGTGATCAACCGCCTCACGGGCGATGGCGAGACGCCCACCTACGACGTCGCGGTGGTCGGCTCGGCACCCGCAGGGTTCGCGCAGGCGGTGCAGTCGACCGCTGGCTCGTCGGGGGTGGAGGTCACCCTGTCGGCAGAGGCCTCACGAGCGGCAGCCGAGGCGGCGGTGCGCGACGAATCGATCGATGCCGCGGTCGACGCATCGAGTGGCGAGGTGGTCTGGGCCACCTCGGCCGACTCGACGCTGAGCGCGGTGATCGACACCTCGTGGGGGTTGGCTTCATCGGTGGCGGCCGCCACCGACGCCGGCCTCGACGACGAGGAACTGGCGGCCATCTTCGCTCCTCGCCCGCTGCAGCAGACCCTGCTCTCGCCCGACGACGAGGTGGAGAGCACCGGGCAACTCGTGGGCTGGCTCACCGCCGTGCTGCTGTTCTTCTCGATCACGTTCTTCGGGGGGTTCATCCTGATGGGCGTGGTCGAGGAGAAGTCGTCGGCGGTGGTGGAGGTGCTGCTGTCGCACGTGCGGCCACACCAACTGCTGATCGGCAAGGTCTTGGGCACCGCGCTGGCGGCGCTCGTGCAGTTCGGTGCAGCGGTGGCGGCCGGACTGGTGGCGTTGAACATCGCTGGGATCGAGGTTCCCCGCGCGGTGTGGGTGGCGCTGCCCAGCTCGCTGTTCTGGATGATCGGCGGCTTCCTGCTCTACTCCACGCTCTTCGCCGTGGCCGGCTCGCTCGTGTCGCGTCAGGAGGACGCCCAGACCGCCTCGTTGCCGATCACGATGGTGGTGTCGATCGCGTACGTGATGCTGATCCCGATCGGCAGCGAGCCCGACTCGACCGTGGCGCGGGTGTTGTCGATGGTGCCGCCGTTCGCGCCGTTGCTGATGCCGTTGCGGATGGCCACCGGGTCGGCATCGGCGTGGGAGGTGGTGGTGGCGGTGGTGCTGCTGGTGGCGGCTACCTACGGCATGCTCCGGTTCGCGGGCGCCATCTACGGCCGCACGCTGTTGCACCGCGGCACCCGGCTCACGTGGCGTCAGGCGTTGCGGTCCACAGCTGATTGACCGTCCGACGACGTCTGTCAGACTGCAGGTATGGCTGCCAGAACATCTGCTCGGATCGGACTCAGCACGTTCGATGCGCCCGTACCCTCGCCCGCCGAGCGCTTGGCCGCGGGGAAGGCACATCGTCAGGCTGTGCCGCGGGCGAGCCATGCCCTGTGGGAACCATCGTCCGATCGACGCGATCCCATCGAGGTGCTGGTCGAGTCGAACCGCAGCCGTCTGCAAGATCTCGTGCCGCTGCGATATGCGCGCATGGCCGTGTCGCCCTTCACGTTCCTGCGCGGGTCGGCGCAGGTGATGGCGTTCGACCTGGCGTCGCGCCCCTCCACCGATCTCGAGGTGCGCCTGTGCGGCGACGCGCACATCAACAACTTCGGTGTCTTCGCCAGCCCCGAGCGCCGCTTGGTGTTCGACCTGAACGACTTCGACGAAGCGGCACCCGGCCCGTTCGAGTGGGACGTGAAGCGACTCGCCGCCAGCATCGTGGTGGCCGGTCGCGACAAAGAGCTCGATCGAGTCGCCACCCGGCGTGCCGTGCTCGACGCTGTTGCCTCGTACCGCGACTGGACCGAGCGCTACTCGAAGATGACGCATCTCGACGTGTGGTACGCCCGCATCGAGGTGCAGGACATCCTCGAGAGCATGGCCGCCAGTTCTCGCCGCTACGCCTCGCGCGAGGTGCGGCGGATGCAGGGCAAGAACCATCTCAAAGCGCTGTCCAAGCTCACCACCATCGATGTCGCGGGTCGGCGCCGCATCGTCGACGATCCGCCGCTCATCACGCATCTCGACTCGGTACCCGATCTTCAGCAGCGCCTCATCCAGGTCTTCAGCGAGTATCGCGAATCGCTCTCGGGCGACAAGCAGGCGCTGTTCGACCGCTACCGGTTCGTCGACTTCGCCCGCAAGGTGGTGGGGGTGGGCAGCGTGGGCACCCGTTGCTGGGTGGGCCTGTTCCAGGGGCCCAACGGAGGGCCGCTGTTCCTGCAGGTGAAAGAGGCGCGGCCGTCGGTGGTCACCGTGGCGCGGGGCGTGAAGTCGGCCAAGCACCACGGCAAGCGGGTGGTCGACGGCCAGCGGATGCTGCAGGCGGCGAGCGATGTGATGCTGGGCTGGGCCACCGACGAGGTGAGCGGTGTGCACTACTACGTGCGCCAGATGTGGGATTCGAAGGGTTCGATCGACCTGTCCGCGCTGGGTACTGCGAGCTTTCGCACCACCGCGGGCTACTGCGGCTGGGCGCTCGCCCGAGCCCATGCCCGTACTGGCGATTCAGTGGGCATTGCCGGCTACATCGGCACCTCCGAACGGTTCGGTGAGGTGATCGCCGACTGGGCCGAGGCCTACGCCGACCAGACCGAACGCGACCACGCAGCACTGGTGGAAGCGATCGCTCGCGGGGTGCTGCCGTCGGTCAACGGCTGACGCCGAGGGCGCGCACCACGCCGGCCACCACATTGTCGATCGCTGCGTCCACTGGGGTGCCGTCGGGTCGCTGCATCGTGCTCGACAGCAGCGCGCCCAGTCCGTGCACGCTGGCCCACGCCACCAGCGGGGCCGATTCGCGGTAGCGGGCCGGCATCGTGCCATCGGCCACCATCTCGTCGAGGGCGCCCACCAGCACGTCCCACGCGGCGGGGTCCTCGGGTGTGGTGGGAAGCACGGTGCCCTTGGCGAACGCTGTTTCGAACCATCCGGGTTCGTCGACCGCGAAGCGCACGTATGCCCGGCCGATCGCCTCGAACCGGCGCAGCGAGGCGTTGCGGCCGCGGCTGGTGCGGTCGCGGGCAGCCAGCATCGCCGTGGCCAGTTCCTGACGGGCCAGCCGGGCCACCTCGGCGCGGAGGTGGTCGATGGTGTCGAAGTGTCGATAGGCGGCGGCGGGTGACACACCGGCGTCCTTGGCCAGATCGCGTAGCACCAGCGCCCCCGGGCCGTGTTCGCGTACACGGCGTAGCGCGTGGGCCAGCAGGTCGGCGCGCAGGTTGCCGTGGTGATAGTGCGACTCGCTCACGACTCCATGTTGACACCGTTCACATCATCTGGCAATGTATACAGCGTTCACATGCGTGACCGTCAGGGTTCCGGTCGACCAGGGAGGCGTCATGGCAACGATCAACAAGGGCCGCTACACCGCAGTGCTCGAGCCCGACCAGGAACTGGTGGTGTTCGTGATCGGTATGCGCATCAACCAGTTGTGGAATGTTCGCAAGTGGGCGCCGGTGGTGAAGGCGATGGGTGTGATGCTGGGCGAGTTGCACCGCGACCGGTCGCTCGGTCTGCTGGGCAGCCCGAAGACATTCGTGTCGGGTCGCACCATCCTGCTGGTGCAGTACTGGCGGTCGTTCGCCCAGCTCGAGCAGTACGCCCGGGCAGGAGAGCACCTGCACCTGCCTGCATGGCGCCGCTTCAACAAGCTGGTGCGCGACAACGGGTCGGTGGGTATCTACCACGAGACCTACACCGTGAACACCGGCAACATCGAGACGATCTACGGCAACATGCCCGCGTTCGGCCTCGGCCTGGTGGGCGACCTGCAGCCGGTTCGTGCCGGGCGTCAGTCGGCCGGTGCACGCATGGGCGTGAAGGCCGATGTCGACCTGCCGGTCGAGCCCTACTGACCTGCGTTGCCCTACTGACCTGCCAGGGGCGCGTTGTTCATCGACACGATGTGGCCCACCGCGGGGTCGCCGGTGCCATCCAGGGTGCTGCGGTAGACGGCCTCCACCGCTTCGGGGCCACTCGATCGCTCGATGCGCATCCAGCCGGTCGCATGGTCGAGGAAGCCGGCGAGCGCCGTGGCGACCTCACGCTCGAACCGGTCGCGGCCCCATTCCTGCGAGCGCTTCTTGATCTGGGTGGGGGCGAAGAAGAACTTCGGCGCGGGCCCGGCCATGGCGGCGGGTGACCCGCCGGCATCCCAGTGCGTGGCGCCGACCTGGCACGAGTAGGCGAGGTTCGGGTCGACATGGGCGTGCACCCGACCGAGCACCTCGACGTTGCCCGCCATGTCGACCACCACCGACGTGCGTGTCGCGTCGATCGAGTCGATCCGGTCGTACGTGAACACCTCGTCGTACAGGCCGAGCTGCTCGACGAAGGGTCGGTTCCGCTCGGCGGTGAGGCCGACGACATGCATGCCGCCACGCTGCTGGAGGCGGTGGGCGAGAGCGATGGAGGTGCGGCTCGACGCGCTGGTGACGATCACCTGGTCGGCCCCGAAGAACGCCTGCTCGCCGAGGAAGTCGTCGACGAGGAACGAGGTGATGAACAGGCCGCGGGCGATGAGGTACTGGCCCTCGGTGGCCGGGTGGTAGGCCGGATCGTCGTCGACCAGGTTGAACGCGCGATAGGCGGCGGCGTGCTTGGCCCGGTACTCGGCCCGGTCGACGAAGCCCTCGCTGCTGGGCGACGCCTGCACGATGTGGCGGTCGGTCATGGGGAAGAAGCCGAAGTAGCGACCGCCGACGGCGATGTCGGGGTTGGCCGAGCGGGTGACGCGGCCGATGCCCATCACCGGGATGCGACCCCACGGGGCGTCGGTGGGGAAGAAGCCCCAGTAGTCGAGGAAGTCGCCGGCCGAGGCGTAGGAGATGTTGTTCGCCGTGAAGGCGAACGACTCGACCTCCATCTCTACCTCTCCGTCGTTCAGCTCGTCGTCGGCCAGGTCGCGGGTGGCCTGTTCGACGAGGCGGGTGTGGCGGAAGTCGGTGCGATCGACGTCGAAGTTCATTGCGGCACGGTAACGCGGCACGGTTCTCGCGACCCTGCTCGCGGTGACGGCGGTACGCGATGATCATCTGCAACCACGACGAAAGGCTCGCTCCATGAAGTTCGGCATCGTGTTCGCCAACACCGGTCCGTTCACCGATCCGGTGAAGGCTGCGGCCTTCGCCCAGGCGGCCGAGGCCGCGGGCTTCGAGTCGCTGTGGACCGTCGAGCACGTCGTCGTGCCGTCGGGCTACGAGTCGGCGTACCCGTACGACCCGTCGGGCAAGATGCCCGGGCCCGAAGAGTCGCCCATCCCCGATCCGCTCATCTGGCTGTCGTACGTGGCTGCCGCCACCTCGCGCATCCGCCTGGCCACCGGCATCCTCATCCTCCCGCAGCGCAATCCGGTGGTGCTGGCCAAAGAGGTCGCCACGCTCGACCACCTGTCGGGCGGTCGCGTCGAACTGGGCATCGGTGTGGGTTGGCTGGAGGAGGAGTTCGACGCCATCGGTGTGCCGTTCGCCGACCGAGGCCGACGCAACGACGAGTACGTCGAGGCGATGCGCGCCCTGTGGCGCGACGACAAGGCGACGTTCCACGGCCAGTACGCCAACTTCGACGAGTGCGTCATGCGGCCCCAGCCCGTGAATGGCACGGTGCCCATCCACATCGGTGGCCACACCGACGTGGCAGCGCGACGCGCCGGCCGCCTGGGCGATGGCTTCTTCCCCGGAAAGGGCACCCACGAGGAACTGGCCCGGTCGTTCGACCTCGCCCGCGACACAGCCCGTCAGCACGGCCGCGACCCCGACGCGATCGAGATGACCACGGGCGGCAACGGTGCCATCGGCACGAACGCGCTCGACGAGGTGAAGGCGCTGGCCGACATCGGCACGTCGCGGGTCATCCTGCCGGCCTTCCTGTTCTACCGCGACACGGCGGCGGGGTTGGCCCGCTACGGCGACGAGGTGATCAGCCGGGTGAACTGAGCGGCTTGGCCATCGTGTACGAGTGGGCGACGCCCACGTACTCGCCCCACGAGGCACAGGGTGCGAACCCGAACCGCCGGTACAGGCTCACAGCGGCGGTGAGGTACTCGCCGGTCTCGAGCCGCAGTTCGGTGATGCCCTGCGCCCGGGCGCTGGTCTCGAGTGTGGCCAGCACGGCGGCGCCGAGGCGCTGACCGCGCACCGTCGGGTCGGCCCACATGCGCTTGATCTCGGCGGTGTCGGGCCGGTCTGCGACATCGTCGATGCGCCGCCAGGCCCCGCATGCGGCGGGTCGTCCGTCGAGCCAGGCCACCAGGAACGTGCCCTGGTCGTCGGCCACGTGCTCGGCCGGAAGCGACAAGAAGTTGGTGCCGCCCTCGGGGATGGCTGCCCGCAGTTCGGCGTTCAGGCGGTCGAGCATCGGCGTCACCACCGGGTCGTCGAGGGTGTGGCGGCGCATCACCAACTGCGGGTGGCGCTCGCCCGTGCCGAACGCGTACGGGGAGGGCCCGAACTCCTCGTGGAACGCCAGGCGGGCCTTGCACTCGGCCATCGTCGGGATGGTGCCGGCGGGGATCCACCACATCGTCGCGGCCGACCGGTCGAACCACTCGCTGCGGCGTCGGTACACGTCGCGGTGGAAGCCGCGGTAGACGTAGTCGCGCAGGTGGGTGAGCGACTCCCACACCGAGGCGTTCACCAGCATGAGCGGGTCGTCGTAGGCGGTGTCGTCGGTGTTGCGCGAGTCGATGCCGTGGCGCCACACGAAACCGGGGCTCGCCTCGGCGCGGGCGTTGGTCTCGTCGATCAACGCTTCGAAGCTCGCCGTGTCGGGGTGGCCGATCGGGTGGCGCAGGTGGGCGATGTTGAACTGGGCGAGGTGAACCTCGCCGAGGTCGCCGCCATCGCCTGCCTGCAGATCGCTCACGGGTCCGAGTCTCGTCGGCGACGCTGGCGGGCGCCCAACCGGCGTCGAAGCCGAGCGGCGCACGGGAACTCGCCGGTGCCGGTCGGCGCGCCGAATGGTTATCGTGTCGCCAGCGGTGGCAGAGTAGTGACATGACCATTCTCACCGAACACCGCGACGGCGCCCTGGTCGTCACGCTCAACCGCCCCGAGGCCGGCAACTCGCTGAACGGCGAACTCGGCCAGGCCCTGTGCGACGCGCTCGCCGCTGCCGTCGCCGACCCCGAGGTGCGCACCATCATCGTCACCGGTGCGGGCGAGAAGATCTTCTGCGCCGGTATGGACCTGAAGGCGTTCGCCTCGGGTGAAGACGTGGCGCCGGTGGGCAAGGCGTTCGCTGCGCTGCGCGAGTGCCCGAAGCCGGTCATCGCTGCGGTGAACGGCGCCGCGCTCGCCGGTGGCTTCGAGGTGATGATGGGCGCCGACCTGGTGGTGGCGGCCGAGCACGCCCGCTTCGGCATCCCCGAGGTGAAGCGTGGCCTGGTCGCTGCCGGTGGCGGTACGCGCCTGCCCACCCGCATCCCGCTGCAGGTGGCCCTCGAGATGGGTCTCACCGGCGAACCGATCTCGGCTGCCCGGGCCCTCGAACTGGGCCTCATCAACCGGGTGGTGCCGGCCGATCAGGTGCTCGACGGTGCGCTCGCGTTGGCGGCACTGATCAACGCCAACGGTCCACTGGCCGTGCAGGCGACGAAGTTGCTGATGCGCGAAGAGGTGGGCCCCGATACCGCCCAGCGCGTGGGTCAGGTGACCATGCCGGTGTTCGCCAGCGAAGATGCCCGCGAGGGTGCCACAGCGTTCGCCCAGAAGCGCCCGCCGGTCTGGAAGGGCCGCTGACCCTCACGGGGTGCCGTTCGGCCCTGGCCGAGTCGGCTCTGTGTTGCCGTACTCGATGTCGACCGTTTCCGGCGACCGAGTGGAGTGACAGATGCGTGGGTGCAGATTCCTAGTGGGTGCAACAGCGCTGGTGATGGCGCTCGCCGCTTGCGGCGACGATGCCCAACCGGTGCGTTACACCGCCGTGCCACTCGATGGAGCGTTGCTCGCTCCGGCCGATGTAGGGGCCGACTTCTCGGTCGACGACCGCACCGGTGGCGAGTCTCGTCCACCCGACACGCCGGCGATCGACCCCGGCATCTGGTGTGACGCTGCGGGTTCGACTGCCGACGAGATGCAGGGCTTCATCGGTGCTGAGCCCGTGTTCGTCCAACTCGTGTCCACGTCGGTGTCGGGGCGCACGTTCCACGGGGTGTCGGAGGAGATGTGGACCGCCGACGACGCACAGGCCGTCGTGGATGCGGCTGATCGCGGCTTCACTGCGTGTAGCGCGAGCGAGTGGAGCATCGACGACGGTGGTTCGGCCTCGATGGTCGCGCTGTCGACTGGCGACGCCGGCGACGATTCGGCAGCAGCGCTGGCGACGTACCTGACGGAAGGCCCCGACGCCGGTTACGCGTGGCGTAACCGCGTGGGCGTGGTGCGGGTGGGCACGACGGTCATCGTGCTGCAGGAACTCGACGTGCAGCAGGCCGATTCACCGGCCTTCATGACCGATGCCGAATGGCAGGCAGTGCTCGACACCGCCGTTGCGAAGGTGGAGGCGTTGGGCGACTGATCAGCGGGGGTCGACGACGCCGAGTTCGCGGGCCGCATCGCGGGCGATGCGAGGGCCGCTGATGCTCTGCAGCAACAGCAACCCGTCGATGCGGGCCACGATGCCCGCGGCCACGGCGCGTCGGCGTGCCGGCGTGGGGGCCTGCACCCGGTCGGCGAGCCAGTCGATCCAGCCGTTCATCAGTGCGGGGGCGAGATCGGTGTAGGGCGCCTGGCGGGCGATGGCCAGGCTCAGGATCTCGAAGAAGCGGTCGAACATCACGGCAGCGTCACCGGTGTTGAGCACCGGCCAGGCCCGGCGCATCAACTCGTCGGCCTCGAGCGGGTCGGGCCCGAACGCGATCTCGAGCGTCGTCTGCAACTGGGTACCGAGTGCAGTCACCACACCGACGACGAGGTCGGCCTTGGTGGGGAAGTAGTACACGACCATGCGGTCGCTCGCGCCCAGTTCGTGTGCGACGCGTCTGAAGGTGAGGGCACCGAGGCCGTCGGCGAGGGCGACGCGCATGGCTGCGGCCAGCATCTCGTCGCGGTCGTGGCGGTAGCCCATCGGCGACGAATGTAGCCACTACTTCAACGCAGGCGACGTCCTCAGCCCAGCAGGACAGGTGCCAGCGTGCGCCACTCGTCGACCGGGAGGGCCCGCGGGTCGCTGGTGAGCACCTGCACGCACACGTGGTCGGCGCCGGCGTCGCGGTGCTGCTGCACCCGTGCGGCGATGGCTGCTTCGTCGCCCCAACCGATCAGCGCGTCGACCAGGCGGTCGCTGCCACCTTCGGCGATGTCGTCGTCGGTGAAGCCGTGGCGCTTCCAGTTGTTCGCGTAGTTCGGCAGGGCGAGGTAGGTCTGCAGGTGCAGGCGGGCGATCTCGCGCGCCTTGGACGGGTCGGTCTCCAGCACCACACCCACCTCGCTGGCCACCAGGCCGTCGGGGCCGATGCCGGCGCGGGCCATGGCGGTGAGTTCGGGCGTCACCAGGTAGGGGTGCGTGCCGGCGGTGCGGGTGCGGGCGAGTTCGAGCATCTTCGGCCCCAACGCCGCCAGCATGCGGTCGGCCACGGCCAGGGGGGTGGCCGCGGCATCGAGACCGTCGAGGTACGCAGCCATTGTGTCGACCGGCTTGGTGTAGGTGCCCGGTGCGTTCACCATGTCGATGAACGGCCGGTGGCTGATGCCGATGCCGCACAGGTAGCGCGGCCCGTGCTCGGCGGTGAGTCGGGCGTGCGCGGCAGCTGCGTCGTCGGCCGTGTGCATCCACACGTTCAAGATGCCGGTGGCGATCGTGACCGTGCGGGTGGCGCCCAGCAGATTGGCCAGCGACCCGAACAGGTCGCCTCCCACATCGGGGATCCACAGCGCCGAGTAGCCGAGCGACTCGAGCTCGGTGGCTGCCTCGGCGGCGGGCCCGGCCTCGCCGTACCGCAACATGCCGCTCCAGATGCCAGTACCGGTGAGTCGTGTCGTCATGGGACGAGTCTGGCAGCGGAGGCGGGGGCCCGTCGTGTCGTGGTGCCCGCCGGGAGGTCTCGTGTGCCATCCGGCTTGGCGGCGAGCGCCGCTCGGCTACGGTGGGTGCATGCCGAGCATGGGGGTGCTCCGCGACGTCGATCGCACACGGGCCGTCGCGGCCGCATCCGTTGTTGTCGTGCTCGTCATCCAACTCGTCTGGTTCCCGATGCCGGCGGGCAACTGGATCCGCGGTGGTGTGCTGGGTCTGCTCGACGCCATGTTGGCGATGGGCATGGCCCTCATCTACCGCGCCAACCGGGTGGTGAACTTCGCCCAGGCCGACCTGGGTGCCGTGCCCACCGCCTTCGCCGCGGCGTTCATCCTGTTCTGGGGCTGGCCGTACCTGCTCGGCCTCGGTGCCGGCCTGCTGCTCGCCGTGGTGCTCGGGGTGGTGGTCGAGATGGGCATCATCCGCCGTTTCCAGCACGCCCCGCGGCTGGTGCTCACCGTGGCCACGCTCGGCATCACGCAGTTGCTCGTCTTCCTCGGCATCCTCGTGCCGCGCTGGTGGGGTCGCAACCTCGCCAGCGAGCGCATCGAGCCGCCGGTCGACTGGAAGCTCACGGTCGGCGGGTTCATCCTCAACGCCAACGACCTCATCGCGCTGATCGTCGCTCCGGCTGCGATGGTGGCGGTGGCGCTGTTCCTGTCGCGCAGCCGACTCGGCCTCGCCGTGCGCGCCAGTTCCGAGCGCTCGGATCGGGCGGCGATGCTCGGTGTGCCGGTGAGCCGCATCAACACCGTGGTGTGGGCGCTCGCCGCGGTACTGGCCTTCCTCGCGCTGTTCCTGAAGAGTGGCATCACGGGTGTGCCGCTCGGCAGCGCCGTCGGACTGCCCACCATGCTGCAGGCACTGGCCGCGCTGGTGATCGGCCGGTTCGAGCGGCTGCCCACCATCGCCTGCATGGCGTTGGTGCTCGGCATCCTGCGGGCGGGCGTGCTGTGGAACGCCGACACGCCGTTCCTCGCGTACCCGATCATGTCGGCGGTGATGTTCGCCGTGCTGCTGGTGCAGCGCCCGGGCACCACACGCCGCGACAACGACACCACGTCGAGTTGGCGGGGGGCCGAGGAGGTGCGTCCGCTGTCGGCAGCTGCCCGAGCCAACGCCTGGGTGTCGACCATCCGCTGGACGCTGCTCGCCCTCGGGGTGATGACGGTGGTGCTGTTCCCGGTGGTGCTCGGGGTCGACTACGTCATCAAGGGCACGGCCCTGATGGTGTTCGCCGTCATCGGGATGTCGCTCGTGGTGCTCACCGGGTGGGCGGGCCAGATCTCGCTCGGCCAGATGGGCATCGTGGGCCTGGGTGCCGCGGTCAGCGCCACGTTCACCCTGCGCTGGAACCTCGACCTCACGCTCGGGCTGGCACTCGGCGGGCTGGTGGGCGCAGTGGCCGCCTTCGCCGTCGGCATCCCGGCGCTGCGCCTGCGCGGCCTGTACCTGGCCGTCACCACGTTCGCCTTCGGCCTGAGTGTGGAGTACTGGCTGTTGAGCGACCGGTTCTTCGGATGGTTCCCCGCCTCCGACGAGCGGTTCGAGCGGCCGCCGCTGTTCGGCCGCATCGACGTGAGCACCCCGACCCGCTTCTACACCTACACCGTCGTCGTGCTGGCGTTGGTGTACGCCTCGCTGCGCAGTCTGCGCCGGTCGCGCACCGGCCGGGCGATCGTGGCGATGCGCGAGAACGAGCGGTCGGCGCAGAGCGTGTCGATCACGCCGGTGCGCACCAAGCTCACCGCGTTCGTCATCTCGGGCACGGTGGCCGGTGTGGGCGGGGCGCTCTACACCTATCTCAACCAGTCGTTCGTGGTCACCAGCTACGGCACGGCCGAGAGCTTCTCGGTGTTCACCTCGGCCGTGATCGGCGGTCTCGGTTCCCTCGGGGGCGCTGTGCTCGGCGCGCTGTACCTGCGCGGCACCCGCTGGTTCATCACCTCGTCGGAGTGGCAGTTGCTGTCCACCGGCATCGGCGTGCTGTTCGTGCTGCTGGTGCTGCCCGGTGGGCTCGGCAGCCTGTGGGTGCGTGCTCGCGACCTGGTGGTGCGCAAACTCGTCCCGGTCGACGAGTCGACGGTGACGGCAGCCGACGGCGACGCGCCGTCATCGGCCGCGGCTGCGCCGCGCACCGACACCGGGGTGGACGTCGCATGAGCACCGAGCAGGCCCCCTGGACGCGGCGGGCCGCGGCCGCACTGCGTCATCCGATGCTGTGGTTGCGCGACCTGTGCCACGGCGAGTCGGCATTCCCGCTCGTGGTGCTCTTCGGGCTCAACGCAGTCGACGAACTCGACCGGGCGGCCTTCGGGGTGCTGCTGCCCAACATCCGCGACGCGTTCGACCTCGACAACAGCGGCGTGCTGACGCTCGTGGCCGCAGTGTCGCTGGTGGCGCTGGCTCTGCAGGTGCCGATCGCGCAGTACGCCGACCGGTTCTCGCGGGTGCCGTTGGCCATCACCGGAGCGGTGTTGTGGGCCTTCTTCAGCGGGATGACCGGCTTCGCGATGGGCATCGTGGTGCTGGGCATCGCGCGCAGCGGCAGTGCGCTCGGCAAGGCGGTGATCGATCCCACCCACAACTCGTTGTTGTCCGACTACTACCCGGTGGAAGCGCGCAGCAGGGTGTACAGCTTCCATCGTGCGGCCAACGCCGTCGGGGCGTTCATCGGCCCGTTGAGCGCTGGTCTGCTCGCCTATGCGTTCGACTGGCGAGTGCCGTTCATCGTGTTCGTGGCGCCCACGTTGGTGTTCGTGGTGCTCGCCCTGCGCCTGCGCGAACCCGTGCGCGGCCGCTGGGAGCGGCAGGCGATGGGCATGAGCGACGAGGTGGTCGCCACCGAGGAGACCAAGCCGTCGTTCGCCGAGAGCTGGCGCACGGTGCACAAGGTCGAGAGCCTGAAGCGGCTGTGGTGGAGCCTGCCGTTCCTCGCCACGTCGCTCATCGGGTTCACCACCCTCGCGGCGCTGCTGTACGAGCAGGAGTTCGGCCTCGACGAACGCGGCCGCGGTTTCGCCGCGGCAATCGCCGAACCGTTCGCGCTGGTGGGGCTCATCGTCGGCACCCGTGTCGTCACCCGCCGGTATGCGGGCAACATGCGCGGCGTCAACCAGTTCGGGGCGAAGATCGCCGCGTTCACCTCGATGCTGTCGGTGCTGTTCGCATTGGCCCCCAACATCGTGGTGGCGGTGGCCATCAACTGCGTCATCACGGCCGCGCTCGCCATCGTCGGGCCGAGCATCCTGGTGTCGCTGTCGCTGGCCATTCCCGCCCGAGTCCGCGCCACGGGCTTCTCGGTCGCCTCGTTGTGGGTCATCCCGGGCCTGCTCGTGCTGCCCTTCATCGGGTGGATCTCCGAGAACCTCGGCATCCGCGTGGGCATGCTGGTGCTCACCCCGCTGTTCCTGATCGGCGCGTACATGCTGAACGCCGTCGGCAAGGTGATCGATGCCGATATCGCCCAGGTGTGGCAGGCGTCGGCGGCCCGCAGCGAGGCGCTGTACCAGCGTCGTCGCGGCCAGGCCGATCTGTTGCTGATCCGCCAGCTCGAAGTGGGCTACGAGCAGCGGCAGGTGTTGTTCGACGTCGACCTCGACGTGAAGGAGGGCGAGATCATCGCCCTGCTCGGCACCAACGGTGCCGGCAAGAGCACCCTGCTGAAGGCGATCAGCGGGGTGGTCGAGGCCGACCGTGGCGCCGTGGTGCTCGACGGTCGCGACATCACTCACGCGCCACCCAACGAGATCGCCGCGCTGGGCGTGAGCCAGATGCCCGGTGGCCAGGGTGTGTTCGGCGGCCTCACGGTTGGCGAGAACCTCGATCTCGCTGGCTGGACCCGTCGGCGCGATCCCGACGGCGTGGCCCAGGCGCGGGCCGAGGTGCTCGAACTGTTCCCCATCCTCGGCGATCGGCTCGACACACCTGCGGCCGACCTGTCGGGTGGCCAGCAGCAGATGGTGGCCCTCGGTATGGCGCTCATCGCCCGGCCCAAAGTGCTGCTCATCGACGAACTGTCGCTCGGCCTCGCCCCGGTGGTGGTGGGGCAACTGCTGCCGGTGGTGCGTCGCCTCGCCGAGGAGGGCGTGGCCGTCATCCTCGTCGAGCAGAGCGTGAACGTCGCGCTGACGGTGGCGCACCGGGCGTACTTCCTCGAGCGGGGTCGCATCCGGTTCAGCGGCTCGACCGACGAATTGCTCGGCCGCACCGATCTGCTCCGCTCGGTGTTCCTGTCGGACGCCTCGGTCGGTTCCCACGTGGCCGCCGAGGCACGGGTCGACGACGACGGGCCGGCGCCGCTCGAGGTGATCGATGTGGCGTGCTCGTTCGGTGGCATCCGCGCCGTCGGCGGCGTGTCGTTCGCCGTGGCCGGCCGCGAGATCGTCGGGCTCATCGGCCCCAACGGTGCGGGCAAGACCACCTTGTTCGACCTGATCAGCGGCTTCACACCGCTCGTGTCGGGCCGGGTGCTGCTCGGCGGCACCGACGTGACCGAACTCGAGCCCGCCCTCCGCGCCGCTGCCGGCCTGGGACGCAGTTTCCAGGACGCGAAGCTGTTCCCGGAGATGACGGTGGCCGAGGTGCTCCAGGTGGCCCAGGAGCGGTTCGTCACCAACCGCAGCGCGCTCGCCGCGGCGGTGCGGCTGCCCGCCGTGTTCGACGACGAGGAACGCTCGACCCTGCGGGTGGAGGAACTGCTCGAGTTGATGCACCTCGGGCACTACCGGCGTGCCTTCATCCGCGAACTCTCCACCGGCACGCGGCGCATCGTCGACCTCGCCTGCCTGGTGGCCCACCGGCCCACCGTCATCCTGCTCGACGAACCCTCGAGTGGTATCGCCCAGCGCGAGGTCGAGGCGCTCGCTCCGCTGCTGCTGCGCCTCCGCGACGAGATGGGCTCGGCCCTCGTGGTGATCGAGCACGACATCCCGCTCGTGTCGTCGATCAGCGACCGGCTGATCGCTCTCGACCAGGGGCGGGTGGTCACCTCGGGGCGGCCCGCCGACGTTCTGGCCGACCCCGCCGTGGTGCAGAGCTACCTCGGCACCGACGCGGCAGCCCTGGGCAGGTCGGGCACCGCGGCACCTTCGAACACATCTTTGAACACACCTTCGACAACAGCATCGAACGACAGCACTACCAGGGGGTAACCATGCAACCAGCACAGCCAGCAGGCACCGCCGGTCCCGGTGGATCGGGTGGGAACCGGCAACTCAAGCGATGGGGGCCGATCGTCGGCGTGGTGGCCGTGGTCGCCATCGGTGCCGGGGTGATCCTCGCCACCGGTGGCAGCGACGACGAGGCCGCCGATACCACCGCAGCTGCCACCACCGTGCCCGCCACTGCGGCGCCCGACACCACGGGTGGCGGCACCGACACCACGACGGGCGGGGGTACCGACACCACGGCGCCCACCGGTGAGTGGACCTACCCGCTCAGCTTCAGCGCCGCGCAGGAGCTCGGGGTCGTCGACCAGATCGACTGGGGCGATCGCTGCGACACCACGAGCGGGCGTGTGGCGGTACCCGACTTCTTCGCTCCAGAGTGCTTCGCCCCGTTCGAGGGCGACAACGGCGGCGCCACCGACGAGGGGGTGACCGCCGATGAGATCGTGGTCGTGAACTACATCGGCCTCGCGGGCGACCCCGTCATCAACTACGTCACCGACGCCGTGGCCGTGAACGACACCAACGAGCAGCAGGGCCAGACGATGCTCGACCTGGTCAACTACTACCAGACGTACTTCGAGTTGTACGGCCGAACGGTGAAGCTGATCAACTTCGAAGGCACCGGTATCGCCACCGACGATGTCACCGCCCGTGCCGATGCGGCGCTCATCGCCGAGGAGTACAAGCCGTTCGCCGTGCTCGGTGGCCCGGCCCTCACGAGCGCCTTCGGCGACGAGCTGTCGGCGCGGGGCATCCTCTGCATCGGCTGCACGCCCGGCCAGCCCAACGAGTTCTACGCCGAGCGCGACCCGCTGGTGTGGAGCCTCGGCACCAGCTCGGCGCAGGGGCAGACGCACGTGATCGAGTTCGTCACCAAGCAGTTGGTGGGTCGTAACGCCGAGTACGGCGGCGACGACGTACGCGAGCAGCAGCGGACGTTCGGCTTCCTCTATCTCGACTCGAGCGGTGCGTCGAGCGAGCTCGCCCAGAACTTCATCGACGCCATGGAGGCGGCCGGTGCACCGTTCGCCGAGGTGGTGGTGTACGCCCTCGACCCCGCCACCATCCAGGCCACCGCATCGCAGGCCATCTCGAAGCTGAAGTCGGCCGGCGTGACCACGGTCGTGTTCTCCGGCGACCCGGTGGCACCGCGCGACTTCACCCGTGAGGCGACGGCGCAGGAGTACTTCCCCGAGTGGGTGGTGGCCGGTTCCTCCCTGGTCGACACCAACGCCTTCGCCCGCACCTACGACCAGCAGCAGTGGCAGCATGCGTTCGGCGTCACCTTCGGCGCCGTGCGCACCGACACGAACGTGGTCGGCTCGTACGCCATCTACAAGTGGTTCAACGGCGCCGAGCCGCCGGCACCGGGCCGACTGCCGGTGATGGCGCCCAATCCGGCGCTGTTCTTCGCGGTGGTGCAGGGCGTGGGGCCGAACCTCACCCACGAGACCTGGCGCGATGGGTTGTTCGCGGGAACGGGTACCCGCAAGGCGATCAGTCAGCCGTACCTCAGCTGGGGCGACAAAGGCATCTGGCCGTACCAGGACTACCACGGTGTCGACGACGCCACGGTGTTCTGGTGGGACGCGCAGGCCACCGGGCCCGACGAACTCCGCAAGGAGGGCCAGGGCATGTGGCAGTACGTCGACGGCGGCACGCGCTACCTGCCCGGCGAGTGGCCGAGCGAGCCGAAGCTGTTCGATCCCAACGGTGCCGTGGCCTTCTACACCACGCCGCCGCCGGGGGAGGAGCCGCCGTCGTATCCGAGCCCGGCCGGGGGCTGACCCCGGCCGGGCCCGGCCGACCAGATCAGATCGCGTTCACCTTCGGCATGATGTCGTTCGTCAGACGCTTCAGGTCGTCGAGGGTCTTCGACACCTCCACCCCGGCAAACGGGGGCCACAGCAGCGGCATGGTCATGCCGGCTTCCTTGTAGCGCTTCAGGTTGTCGGTGATCTGGGCGTGCTCGCCACCCAGTCGGTGGCGCAGTACGGTTTCGGTGTGGACGATCGCCGGCCGCCCAGGGTTCTCCCGTGGATTGTGCTGGCGACGCTCGCCGGGCTGTCGCTCGGGGCACTGTTCTGGAGTCTCAGCGCGAGTCTCGAGGGCACGCCGTACAGCGCCGACTACTACCGTCGTCCGAACGAGGGTCTGGTGCGGCAGCGGTGGCTGATCTTCGTCGTCGCATGTCTGGTCGGCTTGGCGGTCACCCTCATGGCATGGCGCCTCAGGCGGCGGGGTGCCGTCCCCGAGGCTGTGCTGCCGGTGCTGTTGGCCGGCTGGTTCCTCGGTCTGCTGTATGCGACGTTGACCGCCCCCGTG
>JBIKLX010000036.1:0-20732 GCA_044359565.1 Ilumatobacteraceae bacterium | reverse complement strand
GTACACCCGGGTGTACGACCAACCCTCCGGGGCCACTGCGTCAGGCCGGCCGTAGTGCGGCGATCGCCTGGTCGACCAACGCGGGGTCGGATGCTGCGGATGCCGCGGAGAGCGTGAGGCTCACCCACCACGGGCTGTCGTCGGCCGCCTGCCACACCACCTGCGTGCTGCCGTCGGCCAGGGTGCCCACCAGCGCCGGCCGGTCGAGCACGGTGGTGGACGTGATGTCGGTGGCGTCACGCAGTGCTCCGGGGGCGAAGCCCTCGTGGACGGTGACCGTGATGATGCCCCCGGCAGCCGCGGCGTACGTGTCGTCGTACTCACGGGAGGGGAGGCTGCCGTTGCCGAACTGCGTCACACCGTCGAGCGCCGCGGGTTCGGAGCCCGAGCCCGATTGGAAGGCCTCGTTCCCCAGCGCGAACGCCAGGTCGACGAGTGCCGCGTACGGGTCGGCGCCAGTGCTGACGAGGTTCGCGCCCTCGAACACCCACACCACACCGTCGGCCTGCGGGAAGTACACCTGTGGGTCGCTCGGCGGATCGGTCGTCGGATCGCCGACGTACAGCACCGCCTCCACTCCGTTGCGTGAGACGTCGAGGTAGGTCACCCCGTCGGCCTGGTAGGGCATGCCGCCCCAGTCGAAGGCCGTGGCGAACACGAAGCCCAGCGGAGCACCGAGGTCGGTCTGGTCGACCGTCCAGACGGCACCGCGAGGCATCGTGCCGGCCCCCAGGTCGAGCACTCCGTCAGTCCCCTCCACGCTGAACGCCGGGTCGTCGAGCACGTACGACGGCGCGTCGGCGGGCTTGCCGGACGCCTGGTCGATCAGTGGCACGCTGGTGTCGATGGTGACAGCGGAGTCGGGTGTCGACGGGCCGCTCGGCGGCGTGGCCATGGTGACCGAGGCGAGTACCTCGTCGACCCGGTCGCCGAGCACCGGGCTGATCCGGAGGATGCCCCACCACTGCTGGGGCGTTGCGCTCGTGGCAGGGATCGTCGAGCCGTCGACCACCCACACGACGGTTGTCTCGCCGTCGGCCTGGGTGCCGCGCCAGGCCCGGTTACCGGCGACCGATGTATCAGCGATGCCGGTGGCGGTGGCCAGGGCGTTCAGCGGCGAGGTGTTGCCGACCCTCAGCACGATCGCCGTATCGACACCACCCACGGCGTAGCTCTGCGTGTAGTCGGTGCGCTGATTGGTGGGGCTGGCGCCCACCCACTCGGCGCGCTCGTCGGGGTTGCTCAACAGGTCGTTGAACGTGCCGCGCTGCACCTGGAACACGTAGTCGGCGAACGCCGACCCGTCCGCATCGGCAGGGCCGATCAGCCCTGCCTGGGTGACGGACCAGGCGGTGCCATCGGTGCGTTGCCACACGAGGGAGGGGCTGCCGCTGGTGGGTGAGCCGGGGTCGGTGAGCAGCCACGCCGTGCCCTGCGGCGCGTCGGTCTCGGTGTAGATGCTCTGGTCCGGCGGCAGCCCGACGTCGGTGTAGCTCACATCGATGATCAGCAGGCCGAGCGACGTGGTGTCGCCGTTCGGGCCGTTGATCACCCAACTCTGGGTGAATCCGCCGCTGGGGTCGTCGCTCGTGGCGGTGGAGATGCCACCGGGAACGGCATCGGCAAGGCCCACGGTGTACCAGGGCGCATCGCCGGTGTCGGGCAAGGGGGTGGCAGTCGGGTCGGTGACACTGGGCGTCGAATCGAGGGTGGTGTCGGCGCCGGTGGCAGTGGGCGAGGTGCGCTGCGACAGCGCCCAGCCGGCCCCGCCCATCAGGACGACGGTGGCGGCGGCCACACCGATCCAGGTGCGGGCCGGGCGGCGGCCGGCCGAGGCGGTGCGCAGAGGCAACACGGAGGCGTCGAACCCGTCGGGCGTCTCTGCCGTGATCGGACCGCCCGTGGTGGCGACCTCGTCGAGGGCGCTGCGCAGTCGGGCGATGACGGCGTCGTCGCTCATCGTGTCGGTCAGCATGTCGTTCATCGGGCGATCTCCTGCTTCAAGGTGGCGAGGGCACGGTGCACGAGCACCCGCACCGAGGTGGGTGCACAGCCGAGTGCCTCGGCGATCTGTTCGTCGGTCCAGTCGTCCCAGTACCGCAGGGCGACCGCAGCACGCTGCTTGTAGGGCAGCGTTGCGAGTGCGCCGAGCATCTCGTGGGTCTCGGCGCTGTACGAGGTGGGCTGCCCGGCGGCGGCCCGGTGGATACGGCGCTGTTCGCGGGCGTGCGACCGGTGCCACGAGGCGGCCCGGTTCACCACCGTGCGACGGAGGTAGCCGGTCGGGTTGTCGAGGCCCCCGAGTCGACCGCTCACGGCGATCAGTGCGTCCTGGGCGAGTTCCTCGGCCACGGCCCGGTCGCCCACCAATGCCACGGCCCAGCGCACGGCGTCGGTGCGATGGCTGCGGTAGAAGTGGTCGACGTCGGGCGGGGTCACGGGTGAGGCTCCAGGCATCAGTGTGATGCTCTTCATGCTCGCTTTGACGTCACTGGTCGCGAGTCTGTTTCACTTGGTTCCATGCTGCTCACCGAGATCGACCACATCGCCATTGCCGTCCGCGACCTCGAGGCCGCGATCGCTTACTACGCCGAGGCCTTCGGTGCCGAGGTGCACCACCGCGAGATCGTCGACAGCGACGGTGTGGAGGAGGCACTGGTGAAGGTGGCCGACAGCTACATTCAGCTCACGGCTGCCACCCGCCCCGACAGCCCGATCGCGAAGAGCATCGAGAAGCGCGGCGAGGGTCTGCACCACGTGGGCTACCGCGTCGCCAACTGCCAGGAGGCGCTCGACGCCATGGTCGCCGCCGGCGCAACGCCCATTGACAAAGCGCCCCGCCCGGGCAGCCGCGGCACCACCGTGGCGTTCATCCACCCCAAGGGCAGCTTCGGCACGCTGATCGAACTGGTGCAGGAGAACCCCGGCGCCGCCCACCACTGACACACGCCTCCCAACTCGGCCGCGATGAGCAGTGTGCGCAGCCAGTGCGCATGTTGCTCATCGCGCTGGGAACCCGGCCGGGTGAGATGAGCGGTGTGCGCAGCCGGTGCGCAGGTTGCTCATCGCGGCCGGGTCGGCGGCGGCTGGGCGGCTGGGCGGCTGGGTGGGGGTCAGTCGGGGCGGAGGACGAGGCCTTTGAGGTACTCGGCTTCGGGGAAGGCGAGCGGGACCGGGTGGTCTTCAGGCTGGGCGAGGCGGTCGATGATGCGCACCGTGCGCTTGGCGTCGTGCGCCGCGCCGGCCACCACCTTCTGGAACAGCTCGGCGCTCATCGCCCCGCTGCAGCTGAAGGTGAGCAGCACGCCGCCGGGCGCGAGCAGTTTGATGGCGAGCAGGTTGAGGTCTTTGTAGGCGCGGGTGGCGCGATCGAGCTGGCGTTCGTTGGCGGCCAACTTCGGCGGGTCGAGCGCGATGAGGTCGTACTGCCGGGCCCGGTCGCGTAGGCCGCGCAGTGCGGTGAAGGCGTCGGCCTCCATCACCTCGCCGACGTCGAGGCCGTTCAGGTCGCCGTTACGCCGGGCCACCTCGAGCGCCGGCCCGGACGAGTCGATGCTCAGCACGCTGGCCGCGCCGCTGCCGGCGGCTACCACGCTGAAGGCGCCGGTGTACGAGAACACGTTCAGTACCCGCGCGCCGTCGGCCCACCGGGTGATGGCGGCGCGGGCGTTGCGCTGGTCGAGGTAGAAGCCGGTCTTGTGGCCGCCCGCGGCGTCGACGGCGAAACGCCAGTGCCCCTCGTGGACCACGAGGTCGGGCGACGGTGCCGGGCCGCGCAGCACGCCGATGCGCGGCGGCAACTCCTCGCGGTCGCGCACCTCGGCATCGCTGCGTTCGTACACACTGGTCACCCCCGGCAGCGCGGCCAACGCGTCGGCGATGGTGTCGCGCCAGCGGTCGGCGCCCACCGAGGTGCACTGCACCACCACTGTGTCGCCGTAGCGGTCGGCCACCAGCCCGGGCAGGCCGTCGGCTTCGCTGAACACCAGGCGCGCACCGTCGGTCGGCACCGGCGACGCGGGGTCGAGCAGGTGTGCCCGGCGTTGCGCGGCGGCCGTGACGCGTTCGGTGATGAACGCCTCGTCGATGACGGTCGATGGATCGGTCGACCACATCCGCACGCGGATCTGCGACGCTGGGCTGTAGGCACCGACGCCGAGCACCGTGCCGTCGGCCGACTCGACCACCACCGTGTCGCCCGGCTCAGGCGAACCGTGCACCGTGTCGATGCCGCCGCTGAAGATCCACGGATGCCGGCGTTCCACCGTGCGTTCGCGTCCCTCACGCAGGCGCACGCTGCCGGTGGGCGCGCGAGGGACGAGGGGCTGAGTGGCCGACATACCGACCACCGTAGAGCGACCGGGTTGCGTTACCTCAACGACAGGTCGGCGACGGCGCCGGAAGACACCAGCCACCCCTCGCGCTGCATCCGCTCGTCGAGCAGGGTGGCCAGTTGTTCGGCCAGCACGCACTGGTTCTGAATGCTGCGCTCGAGCGCAGTGGCCAGGGCCTCGAAGCGCTGCTCGAGCATCTGCAGACGCTCGGTCGCAACGCTGTCGAGCCCGCTGGGCGTAGCTGCCTCGCGGGCTCGCAGGGCGTGCACCTGCTCGGTGGTCTCGCGTCTCACGCGCTCGATGAGGCCGATCGTGGTGGACTGCGAGCGGTCGAGATCGCTGCGCGTCTCGGACTGCATCGCCTCGATGTTCTTCTGCGCGATGGTGGCGTACGCAGCCATCGCGGTGTACTGCTGCATCACCTGGTTCTCGAGTTTCGCCACGCGGGCGCGCAGATCGTTCGCCGCCGCGCGCCAGTCGTCGGTGGGTTCATCGGGAAGGAACTCACCCGTCGGATCGGGCAGGTCACCCCATGGATTGTCGCTGTGCTTGTTCCGCCGCACCGTTGCCTCCACTAGGTCGCAACGATTCATCGGCACATCTGTCCCGACACTTGAGCGCGGATTCGCGAACGCCCAGGATGCGTCTTCGTCAAGGGTTCGGCAATTCGACCGACGACCGTGGCACGGCCCTGGTGGGCTCCGCACGATTCCCCCTGCGGACAGGACGACTGTGGATGCGGTGCACCTGACGTTTCCGGCAACTAACGGAGGTTCCCATGACCACTGACATCACCCCGCAGACCGCAACGACCAAGCGCGACAAGGGCTTCACCCTCGTCGAGTTGCTGATCGTGATCGCGATCCTCGGCGTCCTTGCCACCATCACCGTGCTGTCGGTGCGTGGCATCAGCAACAACAGTCAGGCCAGCGCCTGCCGGGCCGACGCCAAGGTGTACCAGGTTGCGATCGAGGCCTATGCGGCGCAGAACAACGGCACGTTGCCCACCGAGGCTCAGTTGCTCTCGTCGGGCCTGATCAAGAACACCTCGAGCCGGGTCGATGTGGCCTCGGCTGCAGGCGGCACTGCCCCCAACACGTACATCATCGGCGATGTGATCCCCCAGACCGGTGGTACCACGACCTGTGCGTGGACAGACGTCAGGGTCTGACCAGTCAGCTGACAGTACCGCGACAACAGGGGCCGGGCCTTCGGGTCCGGCCCCTGCCGCGTTCGGACTTCGATGAAACGGTGCGACATCGTTTCATCAAGGGTTCGGCAATTCGACCGAGGACCGTGGCGCGGCATCGAGACCGACCGAACTGTCTTCACTGCGGACAGGACGACCGTGGATGCGGTGCACCTGACGTTTACGGAACATCACACGGAGGACTTCTCATGACGGTTGACACCCCCCTACAGACAACCCTGACCAAGCGCGACAAGGGCTTCACCCTCGTCGAGTTGCTGATCGTGATCGCGATCCTCGGCGTCCTTGCCACCATCACCGTGCTGTCGGTGCGTGGCATCAGCAACAACAGTCAGGCCAGCGCCTGCCGGGCCGATGCCAAGGCGTACCAGCTTGCGATCGAGTCCTACGCGGCGCAGAACAACGGCACGTTGCCCACCGAGGCTCAGTTGCTCTCGTCGGGCCGGATCAGGAACACCTCGAGCCGGGTCGATGTGGCCTCGGCTGCAGGCGGCACTGCCCCCAACACGTACATCATCGGCGATGTGATCCCCCAGACCGGTGGTACCACGACCTGTGCGTGGACAGACGTCAGGGTCTGACCAGTCAGCTGACAGCACCGCGACGACAGGGGCCGGGCCTTCGGGTCCGGCCCTTGTCGCGTCAGCGGACCAGTTCGACGCGCAGGCCGACCGAGTCCCACTCCATGTCGACAGGTAGGCGGGTGGCGGCACGGGCCATCGCCCGGCGGGCGGTCCACAGCAGGCCGGCCACGCGCAGCAGGTGCACGGGGGCTGCACCGTCGGGAGGAATACCGAGGAGCACCTCGTCGACACCCGGAAGGCGCTCGCGCAGCAGCGCCCGGCGTTCGACCACACCCTCGTGTTGGTACGGCGAACTGCGTACCGGTAGGTCGCCGTTCAGCGACACGTAGCTCAGGTCGGCGTGCGCCGAGAACCAATGGCGCTGGTGGAACGGCTGGATCTCGGCATCGGCCTCGCGGAGCCATCGAAACCGACGCCAGTCGTGGGGTGTGAGCCATGGCTCGAGCGCCTGCGCGGTAGCAAAGTTGTCGGCTCGCAGCGCAGCCCGCGACGGCACCGGTCGCAGTGCCACCAGACGCGGCCATCCCAACAACTCGCGAGCACCGAGGTCGCACGGCCGATACGGCCCGCTCGGCTCGTCGGACAGGCCGATGGGGATGTCGATTGCCGCCGCGTCGAACGACGGCTTGTACTCCAGCACCTCGAGCAGCGTGCCGAGCACGAGCGGCTCCTCCACGACCACCGTCACCCCGTTCAGCCGTGCGGGAAGCACGAGCCATCCACCGGGACACGGCGTCACCGCGCCGATGGCGGAGTATGGCAGGCGGGGTGGCACGGTGGCCTCAGAGGCCGTTCACGGAGGCGGCGTTGGCCATGGTGGCGCTCTGGCCCGCGAGGATGGTGGCCTGTGCCTGCAGCTGGGCCCTCTGCGTGGCAGCCAGCGTCATCACTTCCCTGGGGAACATGCTCGACGCGGTGGCCACGTCGTAGGAGATGATGCCGCTCGCGGCCAGTCGGGCGAGGTCCATCTCGAGTGTCAGCATGCCCTCGTTCTGGCCGGCGATCATCACGTTGCGCAGTTGGCGCGACTTACCCTCGCGCACCAGGTTGCGCACGGCCTCGGTGGCCACCAGCATCTCGTAGGCCGCCACCCGGCCGCCGCCCACTGCAGGCACCAGGCGCTGGCTGATCACGCCCTGCAGCGTGCTGGCCAACTGCACCTGGATCTGGTCGCGGCGGTCGGACGGGAAGACGTCGATCACGCGGTCGAGTGCCTGGGCGGCGTCGTTGGTGTGCAGCGTGGCGAACACGAGGTGGCCGGTCTCGGCCAGGGTGAGTGCGATCGCGATGCTCTCGAGATCGCGCATCTCGCCCAGCAGGATGACATCGGGGTCTTCACGCAGCGCGGCATGCAGGCCCTCGGGGAAGCTGGCCACGTCGGTGCCCACCTCGCGCTGGTTCACCATGGCCATCTGGTGCTGATGCAGGTACTCGACCGGATCTTCGATGGTGAGGATGTGGCACGAGCGGGTGGCGTTGATGCGGTCGATCATCGCCGCCAGGGTGGTGCTCTTGCCCGAACCAGTGGGGCCCACCACCAGGACCAGCCCGTACGGGCGGGTGAGCATTTCGTACACCGTGGCAGGGCAGCCGAGTTCGGTGAGCGAGCGGATGCGGATGGGGATGACTCGTAGCGCCAACGCGTACGAGCCGCGTTGGCGGAACACGTTCACGCGGAACCGGCCGATGCTGGGGACGCCGAACGAGAAGTCGACCTGCCGGTTTCGCTTCAGTTCCTCGAGCTGGGTGTCGTTCAGCAGTGCGTGCGCAGCGCGCTCGGTATCGGCTGGGGTGAGGTGTTCGGTGCCCTCGAAGGCCACCAGTGTGCCGTCGCGTCGGGCCATGGGCGGGCGTCCGGGCGTGAGGTGCAGGTCGCTCGCGCCGGCCTCGACGGTGGCGACGAGCAAGGTGTGGAGGAGGGGATAGTCGTCGAGCATGGCGGGCTAACCTCGCAAGGTGGGTAGGGGCAAGCTGATCCGGGGCTGGACCTGTTGGTGAGCGCTGCGTGGATCGCTGGGGCAGCGGTGATGGGTGTGCTGATCGGCTCGTTCCTCACCGTGGTGGTCGACCGTGTGCCGCGTGGTGCATCGGTGGTTCGCCCTGGTTCGGCGTGTGGTTCGTGCGGCTTGGAACTCGGTCCGCTCGATCTGGTGCCCGTGGTGAGTTGGGTGGTGCTGCGGGGTCGCTGCCGACGCTGCCGGGCCCGCATCGGGGTGGAGCCGCTGGTGCTGGAACTCGGCACGGCAGCGTTGTTCGTGGCGATGGTGCTGCACTTCGGTGGCGGTTGGACCGCAGTCGCCTACAGCGTGCTGTGCGCCGGACTGCTGGCCCTGAGTTGGATCGACCTCCGCACGAAGCGGCTGCCCCGCGAGATCACCTACTCGGTGGCGGCCATCGGTGTGCCGCTGCTGGTGGTGGCGGCGCTGGTCGAGCACCGACCCGGTCGCATCGCCACGATGGCGGGCGGCGCTGCGATCGCGTTGGCGTTCATGGGTCTGCTGTATGTCGTCAGCCGCGGAGGCATGGGTGATGGCGATGTGCGTCTGTCGCCGCTGCTGGGTGCCTATCTCGGCTGGCTGGGCCTGGCGTTCGTGCCCGTGGGGCTGTTCCTGGGTTTCCTGTTCGGCGCCGTGGTGGGGGTGGCTGCAATGGCAGTGGGTTCGGCGGGTCGCAAGACGGCCATCCCATTCGGTCCGTTCCTGGCAGCGGGCACCGTGGTGGGCGTGCTCGCCGGACAGGCGATCATCGATGTCGTGTGGCGTGTGTGACCTAGTGCCGTTCACGGCGCTGTCCGTTCACATGCCCTGGTTCATGTCGCCGAGCATGCCGTACATGGCCTGCACCAGAGCCACGGCGACGAAGCCGACCACGCTGCCGATGAAGATGATGAGCAGCGGCTCGAACATCGCCGTGAAGCGACGCATCCGGTCTTCGAGTTCGCGACCGAAGTAGACAGCGGCAACGTTGAGTTGTTTGTCGAGCGTGCCGGTCTCTTCGCCCACTTTGAACATCTGGCGGGCAGCGCCGGGGAACAGGCCGGTCGCGGCGAGCGGCCGGGCGAATCCAGCGCCTTCCAGCATGGCGGTCTCCACCTGTTCGAACTTCCGGCGGTAGACGATGTTGTCGGTGCCCTCGGTGGTGGTGCGGAACCCGTCGATCAGCGGCACGCCAGCCGCCACCATGGCGCCCAGCATGCGGCAGAACCGCTCGAGCAGTGCGCATGCGATGAGGTGCCGCACGATGGGGATCTTCAGCACCACCCGGTCGCGGGTGGGTCGGCCGCCTTCAGACTTGAACATCCACATGACCAACACCACGAATCCGAGGATGAGGCCGGTCGGGATGTACCAGTAGCCGGTGAAGAAGCTGGAGAGGCCGAGCATGATGCGGGTGGCCAGCGGTAGGTCGGCGTTCATTTCTTCGAACAACGGCTTGAACCGTGGCAGCACGAACCCGGCCAGCAGCACCACGGTGCCCATCGCCAGCGCCAGCACCACCAGCGGATAGCTCAGCGAGGACACCAGCTTCGACCGGGTGTCGATCTCGCGTTGCATGTAGTCGCCGAGGCTCTCGAGTGATTCGTCGAGCCTGCCGGTGAGTTCGGCCGAGCGGACGATGCCCACGTAGTAGGTGGGGAAGACGTTGGGGTGCTGCTCCATCGAGGCGCTGAGCGTGCCGCCGTTGCGCAGGTTGTCGGCCATCTCGACGATCGAGCGGCGCAACGCCACGTCGGTGGATTCGTCGCCGATGATGTCGAGTGCTTCGGTGATCGACACACCGGCCACCACGAACACGCCGAGCTGGCGCGTGAAGTGGAGGAGGTCCTTCTTGTCGACCTTCTCCTTGGTGATCTCGAACTGGAGGAGGCTGCGCTTCTCTTCGATCTTCACCGGGTACAGGTTCTGATCGATGAGCAGGGCGCGGGCGGCACCGATGGTGGGCGCCTTTTGGACACCTTCGATGGTGCCGCCAGACACATCGATGGCCGCGTAGGTGAAGCTGGGCATGGGTGCTCCTCGGGCAGCTAACTGGCGAACAGGGTGCGGACGACTTCGGGGACGGTGGTGACGTCGTTCTCGACGAGCGCCATCGCTTCTCTCAACATCGTCCGCATCCCTTGGGCAACGGCAAGGCGGCGCAGCTCTTCAGTGGTGGCCCAGCCGATGAGCAGACGGCGCAGTTCGGGCGTGATGCGCAGCAGTTCGTACACGCCGATGCGGTCGCGGTAGCCGGTGCCGGCGCAGAACGCGCAGCCGGCGCCACGGAAGAACTGGGCCTTGTCGCTGCCGCCGCTGTGCTGACGGAACACGGCGAGTTCGTCGGCGGGCGGGTTGTAGGGCTCTTTGCACGAGTCGCAGATACGGCGCAACAGGCGTTGGCCGATGACGCCGACCACCGACGAGGCAACGAGGAAAGCCTCGATGCCCATGTCGAGCAGGCGGTGCAGGGCCGACACGCTGTCGGTGCCGTGCAGCGACGACAGCACGAAGTGGCCGGTGAGGGCCGACTGCACGGCGATGCGCGCCGTATCGGCGTCGCGCATCTCGCCGACGAGGATGACGTCGGGGTCTTGGCGCAAGATGGCCTTCAGGCCCGTGGCGAAGGTGAGGCCCGCCTGTTCGTTGGTCTGGATCTGATTGATGCCCGGCACGATGTACTCGACCGGATCTTCGATGGTGGTGACGTTCTTGCCGAGCGAGTTGATCTCGGCCAGCGTGGCGTAGAGGGTGGTGGTCTTGCCGGCACCTGTGGGCCCAGCGCAGATGACCATGCCGAACGGCGAGTGGATGAGCTTCGAATAGTGCAGGTAGGTCTCGCGCGGGAACCCCAACTGGTCGAGACCGATCATCGATCGCTGCTTGTCGAGGATTCGCATGACGATCTTCTCGCCGAACACCGTCGACACCGAGCCGACGCGCACGTCGACGTCGCGGCCGTCGACCACCGTCGAGAACTGGCCGTCCTGGGGGCGACGCTTCTCGACGATGTTCATCCCGCTCATGATCTTCAGGCGGCTGGTGAGCGGTGCATGCACGCCCATCGGCAAGGTGAACGCCTCGACGAGGTTGCCGTCGATGCGGAAGCGGACACGAACCTGGTCGTCGAGCGGTTCGATGTGGATGTCGCTGGCGCGGTCGCGCAGCGCCTGGCCCACCACGCGGTTCACGAGCTGCACCACCGGGGCCTGGTCGTCGAGGTCGATGTCGCTGGTCTGTTCGAGCCCGCGGTGATGGACCTGGGGCTGGTCGAACGCCTGCACCAAGCGGTCGATGTCGGCATTGGCGCGATAGCTGCGATCGATGATCGTGCGGATGGTGGCCGGGTCGGAAGCCATCCACACGACGGTGCGCTTGATGGCGCTGCGCACGGCGGCGTCGGTGGCGGTGGTGGGGGCTGCCGACAGCATCACCAGGCTGCCGTCACGCTCGGCGACCGCTACGACGCAGTGGTGGCGAGCGACCGCCTCGGGCACGGCCGCCACCAGCGAGGGCTGCACTTCGACGCTGCGTGTATCGGCAGCCTGCACACCGAACACCTCAGCGATTGCAGCGGCCGTCTCTGCCCTTCCGGCACCGAAACGGCCGATGGCGATGTCGACGAACTGCAGCACGTCGCCATTGGCCTCTTTGAGGGATGTGGCGAGGTGTTCGGCCGAGAGGTGTTGGGCGTCGATCAGGAACTGGCCGATGCGCATGCATTCGGCGCCGTTGCGTCCGGGCACGGGCGCGCCAGCAAGCACGCCTGATGACGCACTCGGTGTCGTGTCCTTGCTCCGGAACAGTGCCATCGGGGTCCTTCCCGGCGATGTGCACTACATCGCCGTCAGCCTCGGCTCAGGCCGTGCCGAGCGGGGGCTCGGTATCGGATCCCGATGAGGGTCGGGCCGATGGCAGGCGGGGGACGAGGGTCATCGGAGGCGGCGCTGCCATGCGGCGGGTGAGGGTGGGCCGAGCCATCTCGGCCGTGCGGTCGACGCCGGTGCCGAGCGGGTCGTTCGCCGGCGCGGGGACGGACTCGGCGGCGAACGCCGGCGCAGGGATGAACGTGGGTTCGGGTGCGAACGTGGGCTCGGGTGCGAACGTCGGCTCCGGTGCGAACGTCGACGCGGCGGCGATCGGCTCGGGAAGGGTGATCGGATCGGGGAGGCTGATCGGAGGGGCGATCGTCACCGGTGCGATGATGGGCTCGGGAGGGAACTCGGTTGCGGCGGGACTGGTGGCGACCGGTGCCGAGCCGACGCCCAGACGCGCTCCCATGGTGGGGTCGAGGGCGATGAGTTGCCGCTCGACCTCGTCGAGGCGATCGAGTTGCACTGCGGCAGCCACGTCGCGGTTCTCGTGGAGTGTCTGCTCGATCTCGGCCAGGCGGGCTGCCTGGTGATCGAAGTGCTTGGTGGCCGTGCTCGTCAGCCGGTCGAGTTCGAAGCGCATCATCGCCGAGTCGCTGGCCGCGGCGCTGGCCAAGCTGCGCAGTGATTCGATCTCCGCCGCGCTCACGGTGCTGGACATGCCGGACAGGTCGTCGGTGCGCAAGGTGAGGTCGGCGACCCGGTCGTCGAGGTCCATGAGGCGTTGCGACAGGGCGGAGATCGCCTCGTCGAAGCCGGAGCCGATGCGGCCGACCACGGCCTCGAGTTCGGCGATGCGCCGACCCTGCTCGTCGTTGATGCGATGCTCGAGATCGACCAGGCGGTCGACCAGTTGACGCTCGGTGGCGTCGAGTCGCGAAACCATTGCCGCGGTGGCGGCGGTGTCGGTGGCGGCTGCCGGTTGCGCAGCGAGCTCGTCGACCTGCTCCTCGACGGCGACCAACCGGTCGTGCTGGTGCTGGGCGAAGGAGGTGAGCCGGTCTTCCAGAGCGGCACGGAGCGCCTCCTGGTATTCCTCGTTGGCTCGTCGCTGTTCATCGAGCGACTCGGTGGTTGCCGCTTTCTGCGTGTCGACCTGTCGAGAGATCGACGCAAAGTAGCGAGTCAATTGCTGTTCTACGGCGGTCAACAGTGTCGATGTACGTTCGTCGAGAGCGTCGTTCATAAGAATCCCTTCTACCTACGCCGGGTGTCTATCGGCAGAACGTGAAGCGTTCTTGAGGAGAACTGCACGAAGGCGTGACGAGAACACCACGAACCCTTCTCGACAGTCCGATCCCATCTGCCGATGGCCCGTATCCGGCGCGGCGGGCCGGGCAGTGACCGATCGGTCAAGATGGTCCGGTGAAGGTTCACCTCATCGACGGCACCTACGAGCTGTTCCGGCAGCACTTCGGCCAGGCGGCCCGCCACAGCTCTCCCGCTCCCTCTGCCGCCACGGTCGGGGTGGTGTCATCGACGCTGCAACTGGTGGCCGACGGTGCCACGCACGTCGGTGTCGCCTCCGACCATGTGGTCGAGAGCTTCCGCAACGACTGGTGGGCCGGCTACAAGACCAGCGAGGGGATGCCCCCCGAACTGCTCGAGCAGATCCCGGTGATGGAAGAGGCGTTGGTGGCGGCCGGGTTCACGGTGTGGCCGATGGTCGACCACGAGGCTGACGACGCCCTGGGTGCGGCCGCGGCGGTTGCCGATGCCGACGAGCGGGTCGAGCAGGTGCTGATCGTCACCCCCGACAAAGATCTCGGCCAGTGCGTGCGCGGCACCCGGGTGGTGCAGTTCGACCGCCGCAAGAACGAGGTGATCGACGAAGACGCAGTGCGCGCCCGGTTCGGCGTGTCGCCGGCATCGATTGCCGACTATCTCGCCCTGGTGGGCGACTCTGCCGACGGCTTTCCCGGCCTGCCCGGGTGGGGCGCGAAGAGCGCCGCAACCGTGCTGGCGGCGTTCGGGCACATCGAGTCCATTCCTGCCGACGCGGCCGAGTGGGGCCTGGCCGGACTGCGTGGTGCCGAGAAGCTCGCCGCCACCCTGCGCGACCAGCGCGATCTGGCGCTGCTGTTCCGGCGCATCGCCAGCATCGGCGCCGGCACCGGCCACCCGCTGCCGACGGTGGGTGTGGTCGACGACTGGGCCTGGCACGGGCCCACCCCTGCGTTCGCCGAGATGGCCGAGCGGCTGGGGGCGCCGAACCTGGTGGCCCGCGCCGAGCGGTTGGCCCGGAACGACGGCGCCCGCCGAGTGAGGTGACGGCCAGGCGACCTGCGGCACACGAGCGACACCGTTGAAGGCTGCTCCCTCCCGGGCCTGACCTGATTCCCGGCTACTCGTCGCACAGGACCCGACCGTCACCTCACCCGGCGGGCGAACCGACGAGCGATGTGGTCAGGCTACCCGGCCCGCCCGGCCGATCACAGGGGTCGATCACAGGGGGTCGATCGCAGCGGGTCGATCGCAGCGGGTCGGCCGCTAGCCTACGGCTGCTCCCTGATGGGACGAGGAGGGGTGCGAGAGCGGCCGAATCGGCAGCACTGGAAATGCTGTGACCTCGCAAGGGGTCCGTGGGTTCAAATCCCACCCCCTCCGCCATGGATCGTGCTGCGATGCTGCAGGCGCTCGACGAGGCTCGCCGTGCCGAGGTGCACGGCGACGTGCCTGTCGGCGCGGTCGTGGTGCGCGACGGGCAGGTCATCGCCGCCCGCCACAACGAACGCGAACTCACCGGCGACCCCACAGCGCATGCCGAGGTGCTCGCGCTGCGCGATGCAGCGGCTGCTGTGGGGCACTGGCGCCTCGACGACTGCGACCTCTACGTCACCCTCGAGCCGTGCCCCATGTGCGCCGGGGCCATCGTGAACAGCCGGATCCGGCGGGTGGTGTTCGGAGCCACCGACCCGAAAGCCGGCGCGGTGCGCAGCCTGTATCAGGTGGCCGACGACCCGCGCCTCAACCATCGAGCCGAGGTGGAAGGTGGTGTGTTGGCCGACGAGTCGGCGGCGTTGCTGAAGGCGTTCTTCGCGGCGCGGCGGCGGACGTCAGCCGCGCCGGCCGCCGATGAGGCGCCGTAGGCCACTTGCCGGCTGGGTCGCCTCGGTGATCGGCACCACGGGTGCGGTGGGCTCACCGTCGGTCGGTTAGATATCGATCGGAGCCGTGCCGATCGGTTGGGCCGGGACGGCACAGACGCCGAGGGTGGCGCGGATCTCGTCGAGCGCCAGGCGCACTGCCGACACGACGTCGGCGGGCGGGTCGGCGGGCGACTCCCAGAGTGGTGACAGTTCGGCGACCGCTGCGGGTTGCGGTGCGGACCAGGTGTGGTGTGCCGCATCGAACCAGAACACGATGCCGCTGGCGTGGTGACGACCGGATACCACGTCGACACGGTCGGTCACCAGGTCGGCAACCTCGGCGGTCAGCGAGTCGCGCACGAACCCGAGGGCGTTCACGATCTCCTCGTGATCGAGGTTCGGCACCCGCTCGAACAGTCGGCCGAGGTGCATGGTGTCACCGAGTCGCACGGCGCCACGCGCCATCTGCGCAGGGGAGATCGCACCCAACTCGACCAGTCGGTCGGCCACGGGCGTGGCGCCGGCGCGTTCGGCCCAGTACACGGTGCCGTCGCTCGCCCACACGCGCACGGCGGGCATCGTGTGCAGCGTCACCTCACCCGAGAAGGCCTGATTGCGCACTGCGTTGAGGATCACCCAGGCGGGCAGCGGTGCGGTGCTGTCGAAGCCGAGCTGCCGCAAGCCGCTTCCGGGAGAACCGGCAGCGGAGCTGGAACTGGGTGCGGTGTCGGTCACCGCTGCAACCGTCCGGAGGAGCATTCGATTTGGCAGCAATCTCGTCCGGGTCGGCGCACCGACCGATAGTCTGCCGGGCGGAAGGCTGCCAGAGCGGACGAATGGGACAGTCTCGAAAACTGTTGAGGTCTTCTGGGCCTCCGTGGGTTCGAATCCCACGCCTTCCGCCACTGGCGTACTGCGCCTCGTCAGAACGCCCTCGCAGCCGCCGTCTGGTGGGCGGTCGGCACCTCGATGCTTCGCATGCTATATATTCCGGAGACGACCCGGGGGTGGGTCGGATCGACGAGGGGGGTCTCCGAGATGGCACGTTTCACGGGCCGCAACGTTTTCGTGACGGGTGCGGGGAGCGGGTTCGGGCAGCGTACGGCCGAGTTGTTCGCCATCGAGGGGGCACGCAACGTGTACCTCGTCGATCGGCTTCCCGAACGCCTGGAGGCAACGGCTGAGCGTGTGGCAGCGGCCGGCGCGAACCCGGTGTCGATCTGCTGCGACCTCGGCGACATGGCCAACTGCGCCGCAGCGGTCGAGCAGGCGCTGGCGGTCGATCCGAAACTCGACGTGATGGTCAGCAACGCGGCGGCGTGGGCGAACGAGCACTTCCTCGACATCACCGATGATTCGTGGCGGCGGGTGCTGGCGGTCGACCTCGACGCGTACTTCGTGCTCGCCCATCGTGCAGCGAATGCGATGAAGCACACCGGCGGTGGGTCGATCCTGTTCACCTCGTCGATCAGCTCGCTCGGGCACGGCCGCGGGTTCACCTCGTACGCAGTGGCGAAGGCGGGTCTGGTGGCGTTGGCCAAGGCGATCGCGGTCGAGTGCGCGCCGTACAACATCCGCGCCAATTGTGTGAGCCCGGGCCCGGCCGACACACAGCAGTCGGTCGACCTCACCAGCCTGGAGTTGATGAACAAGTGGCGCGCCGAGGGATTCCCCGTGGTGCCACTCAATCGGCTCGCGTCGGTCGACGACATCGCCCACGCCTTCTTGTACCTGGCGTCCGACGAGGCGCGGTACCTGTCGGGCATCAACCTCATCGTCGACGGTGCCCTCACCGCCCAGACCTACGACGTTCCCGACAACTGAACAGGAGACCACGATGATCAAGACGATCGGCACCGCCTACAAGCGCGACGACTTCACGCACGACGAGTTCTTCGACTACTGGATGAACGTGCATGCTCCGATCTCGCGACAGGCGCCGGGCCTGCGCGGCTATGTGGTCACCGAGTTGCTGCGCAAGATGGGCGGCGAGTTGGAGGTCGACGGCTTCGTGGAGCAGTGGTACGACGACGAGGACGCTCTCGAGGAGGCGACCAACTCTCCTGCGGGCCAAGCCGCGTGGGCCGATGTGGCCAACTACGCCAAGACCACGGGCACGTTCTGGGTGGCGAAGCAGCACATCATCGTGCCGCCACCGCTGACCTGATCGGTGCAGCGTCGCGACGTTGTTGACACGTCGCCGACCCGTGGTTAGGGTCGAATGTTATAACGATTGCCCGCGGGGGCGGGCGACGGACGAATACAACAGGGGGCTCAGATGACTGAGAACTGGCGGGGCAAGATCGGTGCGATGGAGCCGGCACGGCGCGACTTCTACCTCGAGGGTGCAGCGCTTGCTCGTGTCTCGGCGGTCGACGAGAACGGGTTCCCGCACGTCGTTCCCGTCTGGTACCACTGGGACGGGGAGAGCTTCTGGTTCGTCCTGCGCCAGCGCGCCGAAGTGGCGACGTTGCTGCTGAAGAACCCCAAGGTGGGTGTCGTCATCGACGAGGGCTCGGTGAAGGATGAGGCCAACGATCGCTTCTTCGAGATGCCGAAGGTGTGGGCCCAGGGATTGGCCGATGTGGTGGAGGAACCCAACGTCGGCGGTCAGTGGGTCGACATCGCTTCGAAGATGGCGCTGCGCTACCTCGGGCCCCACGGCCCGGAGTACATCACCGCCTCGCTCAACCAGCCCCGCTGGCTGTTCCGTGTGACGCCGACCGTGTTGAAGACATGGGAGGGCACGGGTTGGGCCAAGCGGTACTGGGTCGAGACCGAGAAGTCGGTGTCGTACGAGGAAGCGCACGGCCTCTCCGCCAACAGCTGAGCATCACTGATGTCGGTGCAACAGCAGTTCGATCTCTCCGGCCGCGTGGCCCTCGTCACCGGGGCGTCACGCGGTCTCGGAGTCGCCATGGCCACGGCACTTGCCGAGGCCGGAGCGCGGGTCGTGGTCACCAGCACTCGGCGCGCCGAGATCGAGCACAGTGCGGCCGCGATCGCTGCGGCGACCGGCCGCGAGGTGATCGGTGTGGCGGGCGACGTGTCGTCGGAGATCGACTGCGCCCGCGTGATCGAACAGACCGAGCACGCGTTCGGGCGGCTCGACGTGTTGGTGAACAACGCAGGCATCAACCTCCGTGGCGCCATCGACGAACTGCCACTCGACGACTTCGCCCGTTCGTGGTCGGTGAACGTCACCGGTACCTGGTTGATGTGCCGTGCAGCCAAACGACTGCTCGAGCATTCACCTGCGGCGCGGGTGGTGAACATCGGCTCGACCTTCGGCTCGGTGGCGGCGCCGAACCGCACCGCCTACACATCGGCCAAGGGTGCTGTGCACCAACTCACCCGTGCGCTCGCCATGGAGTGGGCGCACATCCCCATCAACGTCAACGCGTTGGCACCGGGGCCGTTCCTCACCGACATGAACCTCGAGCATCAGTTCTCCGAGCACTCGGTGCGGGTGATCCAGCAGGAGATCGCCCTGAAGCGCTGGGCCGAGATCCCCGAGATCACCGGGCCGCTGCTGTTCCTCAGCGCCGATGCATCGAGTTACGTCACGGGCTCGATCGTCGCTGTCGACGGCGGTTGGACCACCCATTGAGATCCGCGGCGGAGCCGACGAGCAAGGAGGAGCGATGGCCAGCATTGCCGAGGTGAACGGCACCTCGCTGTGGTACGAGCTCAACGGCAGTGGACCGTGCGTGGTGCAGGTCGGCGGCGCGGTGAGCGCTCACGAGGGCTACGCCACGGTGACGCCGCGGCTGTCGGAGCACTTCGAGGTGCTCGACTACGACCATCGCGGCTACGGCGAGAGTGCTCGCCCGCGGCAGCGCTACACCATCGACGTGTGGTGCGACGACCTCGTGGCACTGCTCGACCATCTCGGTAAGGAACGGGTGCACGTACACGGTGGCTCGATGGGCAGCTTCGTCGCCATCGCGTTCGCGTTGAAGTATCCCGAGCGGGTCGACACGCTGCTGCTGGGTGCGGGTGCCGTGGCGAAGTGCGACGGTATGGGGGTGTCGCACTTCCGGGTCTGGCAGCACCTCGCCCGTGCGTACGGTGTGGGTTCGCGAGAGGTGGCCGACGAGTTGGTGAACAAGGCGTTCTCGCGCCAGCACATCGACACCGTCGGCCTCGACGCACTCGTCGAGGGCATGATCGACTCGGCCAGTCGCAATGCCGACACCGATGTCTTCATCGACGCCTGCCAGGTGATGATCGACGCCGACGTGCGCGCCGGCCTCGCCGACATCGCTGCCCCGACGCTGGTGATGGTGGGCTCCGACGATGTGCTCACCCCGCTCGACGCCGGCCCGGCGGGCGTGGGTGCCCGTGATGTGGCAGCCATGATCCCCCGTGGCGAACTGCGTGTGTTCGAAGGCAGCGGACACGGGCACTATGTGGAGCAAGCCGACGAGTCGGTGGATGCCATCATCGACTTCCTCCACCGGCACTGATCGACCTCTCCCCCGTTTCCGAAAGGCACTCCGATGAGTTATCCCGACATCCGCTCCGACCGCCGCTTCAAAGATGCCCTCACCGGCGGGGAGGTGGTGCGCGGCACGTTCATCACCGTCGGTGGCGCCGAGGTCGTCGAGATCTGCGGTGCAGTCGGGCTCGACTACGTGCTGATCGACACCGAGCACACCCCGGTGGGCTGGGAGCGCATCTCGGCGATGTGCCTGGCCGGGCTCTACTCGGGGGCCTTCCCGATCGTGCGGGTGCACTCGATCGATCGTTCGCTGGCCACCCGCGCCCTCGATGCCGGGGCTCGCGGCGTGATGTTCCCCCAGGTGAGCAACGCCCGTGAGGCCGAGGTGGCGGCACGGTCGTGCCGGTATCCGCCGCTCGGCACCCGCGGTGCCGCCAGCACGCGCAACCAGGCGTGGGGTGTGAACATGCCCATTGCCGACTACCTCACCGCTGCGAACGAGGGTGTGGTCTGCATCGTGCAGGTCGAGACCGCCGCCGCGGTGGCCGAGGTGGAGGAGATGGCCGCTGTACCGGGAGTCGATTGCCTGTTCGTCGGGTTGAGCGATCTGTCGGTCGACCTCGGGGTGCCCGGTGAGTTCCGTCACCCCGACGTGGAAGCAGCGCTCGACCGGGTCATCGCCGCGGCGCGGGCACGCGGTATCGCCGTGGGCGTGCCCATCTCCGACTTCACCCTGGCCGCGGGCTACCTCGAGCGCGGGGTCACCCTGTTCGCCACCACCGACCGCGGCATCGTCGCGACCGGGATGGCGAACTTCCTTCGCAGCATCTGACCCGCGGCCCGGGCCGAGGCTCAGCTCTCGAGACCGTGAGCCTTCTCGAACGAGGGGCCACCGCTCGAGTCGACCCAGTAGCGCTTCGCCCAGCCGACACCCTTCCAGGTCTTCACTTCGTCGGGCACGAGGCGGATGAGCCACCGCGGCTGCTGCAGGGTCGACTCGAGGTACGACGGACCGTTCTCGCCCAGGTAGCGGCGGGCCATGTCGGCGGCGATCGCCACCCACTGGCCGCCCACGTTCGGGCGCTCGACCACCTCGGCAGTACCGGAGGCGATGATCTTCGGGATCTGGGCCACACTGCCGCTGTCCTCGTCGGGCTTGCCGTGTTCTTTGTCGATCACCACCGACACGCGACCGTCGGCCTCGATGTAGCGGCACCACTCGG
>JBIKLX010000035.1:0-20856 GCA_044359565.1 Ilumatobacteraceae bacterium | reverse complement strand
ACCCGGCCGTGCGGCCTAGGGTGGTGGCATGCGTGCCCTGTTGATCGCCAACGCTCTCGACACCGACCCGGGCTTCATCGGCAACCGCTTCCGCCACCACGGCTTCGCCTTCGCCGAGTGCCAACGCGAGCACCCCGAGGAATGGCCGAGTCTCGACGGCATCGACCTGGTGTTGATGCTGGGGAGCGAGTGGAGTGTCTACTGGCCCGAGCTGGCCCATCCGGTGGCGGCCGAATCGGCGCTCATCCAGGAGGCCGACCGTCGGGGCATTCCCCAGTTCGGCATCTGCTACGGCAATCAGATCATGGCGCATGCCCTCGGTGGCACCGTCGAACGGGCACGCGAACCCGAGATCGGCTGGTACCAGGTGGTGAGCGATCTGCCCGAGGCCATCGCTCCCGGCCCGTGGATGCAGTGGCACTACGACGTGATCACGGTGCCGCCAGCAGCCGAGGAACTCGCCCGCAGCGTGGTGGGTCCCCAGGCCTGGCGGCTGCGGAAGAACTTCGCCACCCAGTTCCACCCCGAGGCCACCGAGACGATGCTCGCCCGGTGGACCGCCGGTGGCGGCGCAGCCGAACTCGAGCGCATCGGCTCGTCGCGCGACCAACTGCTGGCCGAGACGCGCGCCGCGGTGGTCGAGAGCCGCGAGCACGCCGAGCACCTCGTCGACTGGTACCTCGCGAGCATGTGAATTCGTGACCCACGCTGAGTGCTAGAAACATGCAACGCCGCGACGCCTCGGGGGAGGACCGCCGCGACGGGGAAACACACACCGGCCTTCCAAGGAGGGAACCATGTCCGACGTCGTCGACGACGACCGCGCACACCTGAACTCGCTCGGGTACGCGCAAGAACTCAAGCGAGGGATGGGGACGTTCAGTAACTTCGCCATCAGCTTTTCGATCATCTCGATCCTGGCCGGTGGCTTCACCAGCTTCTGGATCGGCGCCATCTACGGAGGCCCACTGGTCATCACCCTGGGGTGGGTGATCGTCGGCCTGATGGCGCTGTTCGTCGGCATGTCGATGGGCGAGATCTGCTCGGCCTATCCGACCGCTGGCGGTCTCTACTTCTGGTCGGCCAAGTTGGCCCGCAAGAACAACGCCCTGTGGGCATGGTTCGCCGGGTGGTTCAACTTCATCGGCCAGATCGGCGTCATCGCGTCGGTCGACTACGCGCTGGCCAACTACATCGTTGCGTTCGTCAACCTGTACGCCGACGACAAGCCGATCATCGAACCGAAGTCTGGACCACTGTTCATGGTGTTCTTGGCCGTATTGCTGGTGCACGGCCTGCTCAACACCTTCAGCGTCAGGTTGGTGAAGCTGCTGGGCGACATCAGCGTGTGGTGGCACGTCATCGGCGTGGTGGTCATCTTCATCGTGCTGTTCGCAGGGCCTGACCAGAAGCAGGGATTCGATTACTTGTTCGAGTATCAGAACAACAGCGCCTGGTCGGGCGGCTTCAGCACGCTCTACGTGTTCTTCATCGGCTTCCTGCTGGCTCAGTACACCATCACCGGCTTCGACGCCTCGGCACACGTGAGCGAGGAGACCGTCGGCGCACGCGTCAACGCACCCAAGGCAATCGTCCGCTCGATCTACATCTCGGCGATTGCAGCGCTGGTGCTGAACTGGGGCTTCCTGCTGGCGGTGCAGAGCGTCGACGGCAAGGACCGCCTGGGCGAGATCGCCAACACCAACTTCATCACGACACCTGTGGCGATCTTCGTCGAGTCGGGTATCAGCATGGCCCTGGTGAAACTGCTGGTCCTGATCTCCGTAGTCGGCCAGTTCTTCTGCGGACTCGCCTCGGTCACCGCCAACAGCCGGATGATCTACGCATTCAGCCGTGACGGTGGTCTCCCTGGATCGAAACTGTGGCACCGCATCAACCCGAAGACTCGAACGCCAACGAACGCGGTCTGGCTCGGTGTGGTGGTGTCGGCCGTCGTGGGTGCGCTGTCACTCATCCAGAAAGACGGCTACTCCGTGGCCTTCTTCGCCCTGACGGGAATCTGCGTGGTGGGGCTGTACATCAGCTACGTCATCCCGATCTTCCTGCGGCTGCGCAACCCCGACTTCGTCCAGGGCCCCTGGAACCTGAAGGGGTACAGCAAGATCATCGGCTGGATCTCGGTCGTGTGGGTGGTCTTCATCTCGATCCTGTTCGTCTCGCCGCTGTTCCCGCAGTGGCGTTGGTGGAGCAGCGACGAAGTGAACTCGGCAAACTTCACCGGCCCGATGATCCTGCTGGCGTTCGTGGGTGTTGGTCTGTGGTGGGTCGCTTCGGCCAAGAAGTGGTTCACGGGGCCGAAGGTGCAGGGGACGCCGGAGGAGCTGGCGGCCATCGAGAAAGAGCTCGACGCGCTCGAGCACGGCACCCTCTGACAGAAACCCGGCCGATCGGTCACTGCCGATCGACGACGAAGCAACAGCAACGGGCCGGCCTTCGGGCCGGCCCGTTCGCGTGCCAGCTCAGACGTGCCGGCTCAGGCCTTCCGTGACGTGCGCTTGCCGCCGAGCAGCAGCGCGATCGACATACCCGCTGCCACCACCGAGCCCACGAGCACGGCGAGTTTCGCCTCGGCCTGCTGGGCGGGATCGGTGAACGCGAGATCGGTGATGAACAACGCCACCGTGAACCCGATGCCTGCGGCCGCACCGATGCCCACCAACTGCCGGCCGTTCGAGTCGGTGGGCCGATCGCCCGCGCCGGAGCGGATGGCGAGCGTGGTGGCGGCCACCACGCCGAGCGGCTTGCCCAGTACCAAGCCGGCGACAATGCCCCACGCCAGGGCCGAGCCCCAGGCGTCGCGCACGATGTCGCCCGACAGCGGAATGCCGGCGTTGGCCAACGCGAACAGCGGCACGATGAGATAGCTCGTCCACGGGTGCAGGCCGTGCTGCAGCCACTCGACCACCGACACCGAGCCGCGGGCCAGTTCGCTGGTGGTCCGCGCTGCGTCGGCGTCGGACAGATCAGTGAGCTCGTCGATGTCGATGAGTTCCTGCCGCAGACGTGGCGTCGACGGTGCCAGCAGACCCATCGCCACACCAGCGAGCGTGGGGTGCACCCCGGCATCGTGCATCGCGAACCACACGAAGGCCCCGAGGACGACGTACACCCAGGTGGCCTGGATCCCGAAGTGCTTCACCACGGCGGTGACGCCGAGGCCGACGAAGGCGGCGACGAGCCACTCGATATGGAGGTCGGAGGTGTAGACGGCGGCGATGATGATGATCGCGCCGATGTCGTCGACGATGGCCAGGCCCAGCAGGAAGGCCCGCAACGACGATGGCAGGCGGCTGCCGGCTACGGCCAGCACGCCCGCGGCGAGAGCGATGTCGGTGGCCACCGGCACGGCCCAGCCGCGAGGAGCCGAGGAGCCGGCGATGGCCAGGTAGATGACCGCGGGCACCACCATGCCGCCCAGGGCTGCCGCAAATGGCAGGAGTGCCGACCGACGCGTGGCGAGGTGGCCGACGGTGAGCTCGCGCTTGATCTCGAGACCCACCACCAGGAAGAACACGGTCATCAAGGCGTCGCCCACCCAGGCGCGCAGGTCGAGCGACAGGGTGTGGCTGCCCCACGACAGCGACAGGTCGGTGGTCCACAGCCGCTCGTACGACGCCGACCAGGGCGAGTTCGCCCACACCAGCGCAGCCAGGGCGGCCGCTGCCAACAGTGCCGCACCCGCCGACTCGGTGTGCAGGAAGTCGCGCAGGGGCGAGATCAGACGAACGAGCGGCCGTTGCCGGCTGCCGGGCTTACCGGTCGTTGTCGGTGTGACGTCGCGTGTCGTCATCGGTGGCCCTCCATCGGGTCGCTCAATCGGGGTCGCTCGCGCGTGCCGCGTCGTCGAGCCACTGCTCGAACGCTGGCGACGCGACCAGTCGTTCGCAGTTGCCCAGGCGCTCGGCGGCATAGGCAACGAAGTCGGTATCGAGGGTACTGATGGCCTGCTGCACCACGGCCCACATGCCCTCGCGGAACTCGCTCATCACCTTCATCAACGCCAACCGGGCGAGGTGCGCATGCGAGACGGTCCCGAAGTAGAGCCGCAGCAACTCCTCCTCGGCGTCGGGTGACAGACCGGCGTTCACGCTGAGGTTGCCGAGGTCGAAGAACACATCGTTCATGCCCGCGTACTCGAAGTCGAGGAGCCACACCCGCGACCCGTCGCCGTCGGCGTCGTCACCGAACAGCACGTTGCCGGGCAGCAGGTCGTTGTGGCAGGGAACCGGTGCCATCGGGTTGGCCTGGAAGGCACGCTCGATGCGGCGACTCTGCTGGTGCAACCGCTCGTAGGCCGACGGGGCCATCACACCATGCGCTGTTGCGTCGCGGGCATGCCACTCGACCACACGGTGAATGGGAAAGGCGCCGTGCAGCGGGCCGCTGTCGTGCAGCCGCTTCAACAGCGGCACCACCTCGTCGAGTCGGGCGGCGAACTGATCGTCGGTGAGGTGGCGCCCCGGCATGTAGGCGGTGATCAGCGTGCCCACCTGCGGTAGGTCGCCCAGCACGGGCGGACCGATGCCCAACTCGGCTGCTCGTCGGGCCGCCTCGGCCTCGTTCGCCCGGTCGATGCCGAGCAGTTCGGTACGCTCGCCGGGCAGCCTGACCACGAACTCGCGGCCGCTCGCGCGCACGACGAAGTTGCGGTTGGTGATGCCCCCGTGGAGGGGCCGAACATCGAGTTCGAGGCCCTCCCACTGCGGGACGCGGGCGATCAACTCCTCCACGGCGCCGCTCGACATGCCCTCTGGTGTAGCACGCTCGGCGTGGTTCAGTGGGCAACTGCGGCGGGGGCGACCCTGCGATAGACCTGCTCGACGGCCTCCACGAGGCGGTCGGGATCGAACGTCGAGGCCGCCACAGCCTGCCCCGCGGCACCGATGGCTGCGGCCCGAGCGGGGTCGCCGAGCAGTTCGACGAGTGCCGCGGCGAAGGCGGTGTGGTCGCCCACGGGAACGATCCGGGCGCTCACCCCGTCGACCAGGTGTCGTGCCACGGTGCCCACCGCGGTGGTGACGAGCGGGCGCCCCAGCGCGAGGCACTCGGCCACCACCAGCGGCGAACCCTCCCACCGCGACGACAGTGCCACGACGTCGGCTGCCTGCATCTCGTCGGCCGGATTCGGGCGGAAGCCGGCGAACGAGACGACGTCGGCCAGCCCGAGGTGGGCGCACTCGGCTTCCAGATGGGTCCGCTCGGGACCGTCGCCCACCATCACTGCCCGAACACCGGGAACGGCGGCGCGTACCTGCACCATCGCTCGGAGGAACATTCCGAGGTCCTTCTGCGGATGGTGACGGGCCACGACCACCACCAGCGGGGTGTCGCCGCCCACGCCGTGCTCGGCGCGCACTTCTGCGGCAGGGCGGCCGGGGGAGCGTCGGGGCGACACGGGCAGCACGAAGGTCTGCCGCTCGGCCGGCACCAGACCGGCGAGGTGCCGCTCGATCTCGTCGCTGATGACCACGATGTGATCGCTGCGGCGCAGGATCGACCGCTCGACCCGGCCGAGCACCCGGGCCTTCATCCCGGCAGCGGTGCCGCCGACGAGGTTGTGCACCGTGAGCACCAGCGGTGGGCGAGCCCCGACACCGAGTGCCACGAGCGCCGCTTTCAACCCGTGGGCATGGACGACATCGAACGGCGCTGCGGCCAGCACGGCGCGCAACTGGGTGCGCGCCCGTCGCAGCGCCACCGGGTTCCAGCCGCTGGGCACAGCCACCGCGGCGTCTTGTGGGCCCACGCCGTCCATCACCCCGGCGGGACCGGCGACGACCACGCCCCAGCCCCGTGCCGCGAGCCGGCGCGACAACTCGGCTACGTGGGCGCGGATGCCGCCGGTGGAGGGCCCGAGCAGCTCGAGCACCAGCATCACCCTTGGGGGTGCGACGAGATGGGGGCTGACGTCGCGGTCGGGCACGACGTAGATGTAGCACGCGGTACACAGGTGTGGGACGTTCACCACACCGGGGTGGGGGCTCTCGCGTAACCTCTGGACATGTCGACACTCGGTCCCTGTCCTGTGGTCTCCGGTCCCGCGGTGCCGTTCACGCTGTTGTTCGACGACGACGGATCGGTAGGTCCCGGTCTCCCCGAACCGTTCCGCCGGGCCTATGCGGGCGACTGGGTGCTGCCAGCGCCAGCCAGTCGTCCGTACACCACCATCAACTTCGTGGTGTCGCGCGACGGCCGCATCTCGTATGCCGAACACGGCAATGTGGGAGGTGCATCGGTGTCGGAGGGGTCGTCGGCCGACGTCTGGGTGATGAAGTTGCTGCGCGCCCGGTGTGATGCGGTGCTCATCGGCGACGGCACGGTTCGCGCCGAGAGCGACCACCGCTGGACCGTCGAGTACCTCGGCGGCGCCGATGCGGCCGCGTTCACGTGGTTGCGGGCCGCCGAGGGCCGGGCCCCGGTGCCCCTCCAGGCCATCTGCTCGCTCACCGGAGCGATCGAACGCGACTGGGCGGTGGTGGCCGACGACTCGTTCCCGCTGTTCGTCGCCACCACCACCGCCGGTGCCGACGAGGCCCGCCGGCGTCTGGCCGGCCGACCCAACGCCGAGGTCGTCGCGTTCGGCGACGACCGGGTCGACACCGCCCAACTGGGTGCTTGGCTGCTGGCCGAACGGCAGATCGCGTCGCTGCTGTGCGAGGGCGGCCCCAGCCTGTACGGCTCGATGGTGGCCGACGGGGCGGTCGACGACGAGTTCGTCACCCTGGCCCCGATCCTCATCGGCGGCATCAGTAGCGCGGGCGCACGCCGACCCAGCCTGGTGGAGGGCGTCGGATTCGCACCCGGCGCGTCGCCGCGGGTGGAACCGGTCAGCCTGCGCCGTGCCGGGCACCATCTGCTGGTGCGGTCACGTGTCACCTCAGCACCGCCCGTTGCACAGAGTTTGTGAGCGGATTCACGCGGCGTAGTAGCGTCGGCCCCGATGTCGGACTTCCTTCGCGACTACCTCACCGTGGTCTGGTTCGGCGCTCTTGCGCTGTTGCTGGGCGGACTGCTGCTCGGCGTGGCAGCACTCGTGCGCCCCAACCGACCCTCGGCACAGAAGCTCATGGCCTACGAGAGCGGTGTCGACCCGGTGGGCGACGGCTGGTCGCAGAGCCAGGTTCGCTACTACATCTTCGCCCTGCTCTTCGTCGTGTTCGACGTGGAGGCCGTGTTCATCTTCCCGTGGGCCACACAGCTCGAGCGGTATGGCGGTTTCGGTCTCGTCGAAATGGGTATCTTCGTATTCGTCCTGCTCCTTGGCCTCGTGTATGCGTGGCGCAAGGGCGTACTGCGCTGGGTGTAGACGATGGGTCTTGTCGATAAGGGGCGGATGCCCAAACCGCTCACGTCCCTGTTCAACATGGGCCGTTCCTACAGCCTCTGGGTGTACCAGTGGGGCCTGGCCTGCTGCGCGATCGAGATGGGCGCGGCGTTCGGCTCGCCCCGCTACGACGTGATGCGCCTCGGCGTCATCCCGCTGCCCGCCAGCCCGCGCCAGGCCGACCTGGTGGTCATCAGCGGCACTGTCACCGACAAGATGGCGCCCGCCATCAAGCGTCTGTACGAGCAGATGCCCGAGCCGAAGTACGTGATCTCGATGGGTTCGTGCGCCAACTGCGGCGGCCCGTACTGGGACAGCTACTCGGTCACCAAGGGCGTCGACCAGATCATCCCGGTCGATGTGTACGTGCCGGGCTGCCCGCCGCGGCCCGAAGCCCTGCTCGAGGGTGTGGTGCTGCTGCAGCAACGCATCAAGAACGAAGACATGGGTGCCCGGTGGCGCGGCGAAGGCACCAAGCCGATGGTGTCGGCGAAGACTGCACCCGAACCCATCGTCGTGGGCGGTGGTCCCGTTGAGTGACACCACCACCAACACTGCTGCTGGCAACACTGCTGCTGGCGACACCCCGGCGCTGCCCGGCGACGCCCTGCGCGAACAACTCGTCACCGAGCTACGCGGCGCCATCGGCGATGCGCTCATCGACAGCCTGGTGAAGCCCGGCGACGACGTGTGGGTGCGAGTGCGCACCGACGCCTGGCGCGACACCGGCCTGGCACTGCGCGACGTGCTCGGCTGCCACTACTTCTGCTTCCTGTCGGCCATCGACTGGATGCCGTCGCCCTACGGGCGCGGCGAAGACGACCCCACCCAGCCGGCGCCCGAGCGCGACACCGAGGTGCGCCAGGGCTACACCGGTGGCGACACCCGCCTGCAGGTGTTCGCCCGGGTCACCAGCATCGACCGGCACGTCAGCATCACCGTGAAGGCCGATGTGCCCGACGACGAGCCGGTCATCGACAGTTGGGTATCGGTGTACGCCGGCGCCAACTGGCACGAGCGCGAGACGCACGAGATGTTTGGCATCTCGTTCGCCGGACACCCCGATCTGCGCAACATCTACCTGCCCATCGATTTCGAAGGGCACCCGATGCGTAAGGATTTCCCCCTGCTCGCCCGGCTGGTGAAGCCGTGGCCGGGCATCGTCGATGTCGAACCGCTGCCGGGTGGCGAGGAAGAGGACGAATCCAATGACTGATCTCGTCGACCGCCAGAAACTCAGCTACATCGCGGCCCAGGCCGCCGACGCGCGGCTGAACGTCGAACTCGAGACCGAGGGCATGACCCTCAACATCGGGCCGCAGCATCCCGCCACGCACGGCACGCTGCGCATCATCGTGCGCCTCGACGGCGAGCAGGTGGTGTGGGCCGATCCGGGCGCCGGCTACATGCACCGTGGTTACGAGAAGCTCACCGAGGTGCGCACCTTCCCGCAGGTCACCACGCTCATCAACCGCATCGATTGGCTGGGCAGTTTCGCCAACGAGGTGCCGTTCATCCTGGCGGCCGAGAAGTTGATGGACATCGAGGCACCGCCGCGTGCCCAGTGGATCCGCACCATCTTGTTCGAGCTCAGCCGCATCGCCAACGTGTCGCTGTTCCTCGGCGACCTCGGCGTGCAGCTCGGCGCCATCACGCCCGTGTTCTTCGCCTTCCGCGACCGCGAGTACGTGCTGAACCTCATCGAGGGCGCCACCGGCGGCCGCTTCCACCCCAACTTCGACCGCATCGGTGGCCTCAAGGACGACCTGCCCAAGGGCTGGATCGACGAGACCAAGCAGGTGATGAAGAAGCTGCGCACGTTCTGCGACGAGATCGAGGGCCTGCTGTTCGGCAACGAGATCTTCCAGAGCCGCACCCGCGGCATCGGTGTCATCCCGGCGGCCGTGGCCCAGCAGTACGGCCTGTCGGGTGCCAACCTGCGCGCCAGCGGCGTCGACTGGGACCTGCGGCGCGACCAGCGCCTGCCGCTGGCCTACGACAAGGTCGACTGGAAGGTCTGGACCCACCCCGACGGCGACAGCTTCGCCCGCTGCTGGGTGCGCCTGCAGGAGACCCGCGAGGCCACCCGCATCGTCGACCAGTTGCTCGACGGCATCCCGTCGGGCCCGGTGATGGCCAAGGTGCCGCGCATCATCAAGGTGCCCGAGGGCGAGGCCTACGTCAGCACCGAGAACCCGCTCGGCGAGATGGGTTACTACGTCGTCAGCAAGGGCGACCTCGGCCCGTTCCGCGTGCGTATCCGCACCGCCAGTTTCAACAACATCTCCATCGTGCCCTGGGTGCTGCGCGGCGTGTACGTGCCCGACATCATCACGATCCTCGCCTCGCTGTACTTCATCCTCGGAGACATCGACAAGTGATGCTGGCCATCGACCTCCCCTACTGGGCGCAGTCGCTGTTGCGCGTACTGGGCGGCGCGGTGGCCGTGCTGCTGCCGGCCGGCACGATCGTGTACCTGTTCCTGTTCAAGATGATGAGCTTCATGCAGAGCCGTCTCGGTCCCATGGAAGCCGGTCCCTACGGTTCGCTGCAGCTGGTCGCCGAAGTGGGCAAGTGGCTGCAGAAGGAAGACATCCAGCCCGAGCGTGCCGACAAGCGCATCTTCAAGCTCGCTCCGCTGATCGTGCTCGTGTCGACGTTCATCCTCGTGGCCGTCGTGCCGTTCGGCCCCGACGCCTACTTCACCGACTTCGAGGCGGGCATCTTCTACGCCCTGGCGGTCAGCTCGGTCAGCGTGCTCGGCATCCTCATCGCCGGCTGGAGCAGCGCCAACAAGTACTCGCTCCTCGGTGGTCTGCGTGCCGCCGGCCAGCTCATCGCGTACGAACTGCCGATGGTGCTCGCCGTCATCGGCGTGGTCATCCAGGCCGGCTCGATGAACCTGCAGCAGATCGTCGTGGCCCAGAACGCCGGGTCGATGTTCGGCTGGGACGGCCTCGGCAACCCGTACGTGCTCACCCAGTTCGTCGGCTTCCTCGTGTTCATGATCGCTGTCCAGGCCGAGCTCACCCAGACGCCGTTCGACATGCCCATCGCCGAGAGCGAACTCGTGTCGGGCTACATGACCGAATACTCGGGCTTCCGGTTCCTCATCTTCTTCATCGCCGAGTTCGCCAACGTGGGCATCTTCACGCTCATCGCCAGCGTGCTGTTCCTCGGTGGGTGGGGTGTTCCGTTCAGCTGGTTCGGTTGGGACACGATCGACTCGGTCGACAACTGGATGAACGTCGTGGGTCCGCTCATCATGGTCACCAAGATGCTGGCGCTGTCGTTCCTGGTGATGTGGGTGCGCTTCAGCTTCCCTCGCCTCCGTGAGGATCAGCTGCAGCGCTTCGCCTGGAAGGTGCTCATCCCGGTCTCGCTCGTCAACATCATGCTGACCGCGATCTTGAAGGTGGTCTTCTGATGCCCATGGCCCCGAAGATGCCCGGTGCTGCCAAGGGACTCGGCGTCACGCTGAGCACCCTGCTGCAGACCATCAAGCCGAAGAAGCTCGGCGGTGGTGCCAACACCGTGCAGTACCCGCACGAGAAAGAGGCCCCGCCGCTGCGGGCCCGCGGTGTCATCGCGCTGCGCGAAGACAACTGCACCTCGTGCATGCTGTGCGCGCGTAGCTGCCCGGATTGGTGCATCTACATCGAAGGCCACAAAGAGTTGGCCCCGCCGCGTCGCGCCGGCGGCGCACCGCGCAAGGTGAACAAGCTCGACCGCTTCGACATCGACTACGCGCTGTGCATGTACTGCGGCATCTGCGTAGAGGTGTGCCCGTTCGACGCCTTGTTCTGGAGCCCCGAGTACGAGTACAGCGAACCGCACATCGCCGATCTGCTGCACGACAAGACCAAGCTCGGCGAGTGGATGGAGACGGTGCCCGAAGCCCCCGAGCTCGAGGCCGGCGCGGAGAAGAAGAAGAAATGAGCGCCGTCGTGTTGGCGTCCGAGATCCAGGTGGCACAGAACATCGGGTTCGGCATCATCGCCGCGATCATGGTGGTGGGCGCCCTGAAGGTGGTCACGAGCAGCAACGTGGTGCACGCTGCGCTGGCACTGGTGCTCGTGCTGGCAGGCGCAGCGGCCCAGTATCTGCTGCTCGCCGCCGAGTTCGTCGCGGTCACCCAGGTGCTCGTGTACGTGGGCGCCGTAATGGTGCTGTTCCTCTTCGGTGTCATGCTCACCCGCGCCAAGTTGGGTGCCGAGACCGACCTCAACAACAAGCACCACCTCTTGGGCGTTCCGGTGGCACTGCTGTTGTTCGGTGTGATGGTGTGGGTGCTCGTCGACGGCTTCCGCGACACCAAGTTGCCCCAGGGCGCCGACGCCGAGCCCGTGTCGGTGCAGCAGGTCAGCGACAGCATCTTCTCGCCCTACCTGCTGCCGTTCTGGGCGCTCTCGTTCGTCCTGCTCGCCGCCGTCATCGGCGCCATCGTGCTGGCCAGGAAGGACTGAGCACCGATGTTGGTCAACAACTTCCTCATCCTCGGTGCGGTGCTGTTCTGTATCGGTGTCTACGGCGTCATCGCCCGCAAGAACGCGGTGATGGTGCTGATGAGCGTCGAGCTCATCCTCAACTCGGTGAACCTCAACCTGCTCGCCTTCAGCCAGATGAACGGCAACGTCGACGGCCACACCTTCGCGCTGTACATCATCGCCGTAGCCGCCGCCGAGGTGGGCGTGGGCCTGGCGATGGTGCTGCTCGTCTACCGCAACCGCAAGAGCATCGCGCTCGACGAGCTGTCGGAAATGAAGGGCTGACCCATGCTTGCGAACGAAGCCGTCGCCGCATCCTCCGGGTGGTTCCTCGATCACGCGTTCCTGATCCCCATCATCCCGGCGGTCGCGTTCGTCATCATCATCTTCTTCGGCAAGCGCCTGCCCATGAAGGGCAGCGAGGTGGGCATCGCCAGCATGGTGGCCTCGCTCGTGCTGGCCGTCGGCACCACCGTGCAGTGGGTGCAGCGGGTCAACTCCGTCGGCGGTGAAGAGGCCAGTGCGCTGAGCAGGGGCTTCTTCGGCTTCACCCGCGGCCTCCTGGCCGGAGGTGGCGAGGCCGAGCCCTACGTGCAGCCGGTCATCCGCTCGTGGACGTGGTGGAGCAGCGGCAACACGGAGTTTGGCTTCGGCCAGCACATCGACGGCCTGGCCGTGATGCTGCTGCTGATCGTCACCTTCATCTCCACCCTGGTGCAGATCTACTCGCTCGAGTACGTGCGCGGCGACCGCCGCTACACACACTTCTTCGCCAGCCTCACGCTGTTCAGCGCCGGCATGTTGGTGATGGTCCTTGCCGAGAACACCGTGCAGTTGGTGCTCGGCTGGGAGATCATGGGCCTCTGCTCGTTCATGCTCATCGGCCACTGGTGGGAAGAGCGAGCCAACAGCGAGGCGGCGCTGAAGGCGTTCTGGACCGTACGCACCGGCGACGTGGGCCTGCTCGTGGGCGTCGCCATCTTGTTCGGCGCCTCGGGCACGTTCAGCATCCACGACACCAGCAAGTGGGCGATGGACCCGAGCACCAGCCACACCGTGCTGCTGTGGGCCTCCGTTGCGCTGTTCATCGCGGCCATCGGCAAGTCGGGCCAGTTCCCGCTGCACACCTGGCTGCCCGACGCCATGGCTGGCCCCACACCCGTCAGTTCGCTGCTGCACTCGAGCACCATGGTGGTGGCCGGTGTGTTCCTGGTAGCCCGCCTCTACCCGGTGTTCTACAACGGGTTGTCCATCGCCCAAGACGGCAACACGGCCAACTTCATCGCCATCATCGGTGGCATCACCATCGTCATTGCGGCGGCCCTGGCGTTCGTGCAGAACGACATCAAAAAAGTGCTCGCCTACTCCACCGTCAGCCAGCTCGGCTACATGATGATGGGCCTCGGTGTGGGTGCCTGGACACCTGCGGTGTTCCACATCTTCACCCACGCCTTCTTCAAGTGCTGCTTGTTCCTCTGCGCCGGTTCGGTGGCGCACTCGGGCTCGCATCACAGCTTCGACATGAAGAAAGACATGGGCGGCCTGGCCAAGAAGATGCCCATCACGGCCACCGCCTGGATCCTGTCCACCCTGGCGCTGTGCGGTGTGCCGTTCTTCAGCGGCTTCTTCTCCAAGGACGAGATCATCGACAACGCCCACTACCAGGGCTACACGATCTTCTGGATCGTCGGCCTGGCGGGTGCGTTCATGACCACGGCCTACATGACCCGGGCCACGTATCTCACCTTCTTCGGTGCGGCACGCGGTGCGGCCGCCGGCGAGCACCACGACGAGCACGCCGACGCCCATGCGGCGCTCGACGATCACGCGGTCGACGTGCACGCGGCCCACGGCCACGACGTACACGACGCCCACGGTGCCGACGCCCATGCCCACGACGATCACGGTCACGGTGCGCACGCCGGCCCACACGAGTCGCCCTGGCTCATCACCGGCCCCATCGTCATCCTCGCCGTGCTGGCGGTGGTCAGCGGCTACATCAACGCCGCACCGTTCCACATCGAGAAGTTCCTCGAGTGGGTCGAACCACGGGGCAGCGAGTGGGCGCCTGCACTCGAGCACGCCGTGTTCAAGTGGATCAACGCCGTGCCGTCGATCGTGCTCGTGGCGCTCGGCTTCGTGGTCAGCCTCGCCATCTGCCGTGGCCTGTACAACAGCGAGCGGTTCCCGCTGAAGGGCCTCACCCAGCGCTTCGCCCCGGCCCGCGCCGGATACGCGTTCCTGGCGAACAAGTACTACCTCGACGCCCTCTACGGCGTCATCATCAAGGCCGTCGCCTACCCGATCTCGAAGGCTGCGTACTGGGTGAACCAGCATGTGCTCGACGGCATCGTCAATGGTGCCGGCATCGGTGGCCGCAAGACGGGTGAATGGGTGTACCGCAACATCGACCAGCGTGTGGTCGACGGCGCGGTGAATGGCAGCGGTGCCGCAGCACGCGGCTCAGGTGGCGCATTGCGCCCGCTGCAATCAGGCAAGGTCAACCAGTACGGAGCGTTGCTGTTCGGTGCCGCAGCAGTCGTAGCGCTCGTACTCGTCATCGTGAACAGCTAGGGAGCACAACGACCATGGACGTCCTCCGCGACCAGAACTGGCTGCTGAGCCTCGGCACATTCCTGCCGTTGGCCGGTGTGCTGGTGATGCTCTTCATCCCCAAGGCACAGGAACTGCTGCACAAGCAGGTGGCCATGCTCACCGCCGTGGCCACCATGGCCGTGGGTGTGTACACGCTCATCCAGTTCGACTACGACCAGTCGGAGAAGTTGCAGTTCTTCGCCGACACGAAGTGGATCACGGTCATCAAGAGCGGGTACACGATCGGCCTCGACGGCATCAGCCTGCCGCTGTACTTCCTGTCGATGGTCATCACCGTGCTGGTGATGATCTACTCGTGGGACCACGTTCCCTCGCCGGGCAACCCGAAGGCCTTCCTCATCTTGATGCTGGTGCTGCAGACCGGCATGGCCGGCACCTTCGTCGCCCAAGACCTCATCTTGTTCTTCGTGTTCTTCGAAGTCGTGCTGCTGCCGATGTACTTCATGATCGGCGTGTGGGGCGGCGAGAACCGCCAGTACGCGTCGCTGAAGTTCTTCCTCTACACGATGTTCGGTTCGGCGCTGATGCTGGTGTCGTTCCTGGCGCTCTTCTACAAGACGGGAGCAGAGAGCTTCTCCATCCCGTACCTCGTCGAGAACGGCGTCGGTATCTCCAAAGACGTAGCCATCTGGATCTTCGCCGGCATGTTCATCGGCTTCGCCGTGAAGGTGCCGATGTTCCCGTTCCACACCTGGCTGCCCGATGCCCACACCCAGGCCCCCACCCAGGGTTCGGTCATCCTGGCTGCCATCTTGCTGAAGCTCGGCACCTATGGCTTCGTGCGTATCGCCATCCCCATCTTGCCGCAGGCGGCGGTGAAGTGGGCCCCGTTCATCGGCATCCTGGCCGTCATCGGCATCATCTACGGCGCGCTCGGCTGTCTGGCTCAGACCGACATGAAGCGGCTCATCGCCTTCAGCTCGGTTGCTCACATGGGCTTCGTCATGCTGGGCATCAGCACGCTCACCTCGATGGGAATCAACGCTGCGCTGTTCGGCATGGTGGCCCACGGCCTCATCACCGGCATGTTGTTCTTCGTCGCCGGTTCGGTGAAGGAGCGCTACCACACCCTCGAGATCAGCCGTCTCAGCGGCATGCTGCAGCAGGTGCCCAAGCTCGGTTGGATCATGGGCTTCTGCGCCATGGCATCACTCGGTCTGCCCGGCCTGGCCGGGTTCTGGGGCGAGTTCCCCGCCATCCTCAGCGCCTACAGCCCGGCACCGCAGCTGAGCACCGGCCTGTTCCGCACGCTCATGGTCATCGCCGCCCTGGGTACCGTGCTGGCCGCTGCCTACCTGCTGTGGCTGTACCAGCGCACCGCCTTCGGCAACCCGACGGCCGAGTTCTCGGGCGACGGGCACGCCCACAGTGTGGGTGCAGCCGGCCATGACGAGCATCACAGCGACATCCACGATGTCACCCGCCTCGAGTGGATGGCGTGGGCCCCGCTGCTCGTCGCCATCGTGGTGTTCGGTGTGTACCCGCAACTGATGTTCGAGGTGATGGACCCGGCGGTCACCGAACTGGTGAAGGTGTTCAACCCGTGATCGCCTCGCTCCTCGCCGCTGCCGCCGAATTCACGGCACCGACGATCGACTACCACGCACTCGCGCCCGAGATCATCCTCGCTGCGGGTATCTGCCTCGTGCTGCTGGTCGACCTGTTCGTCGAGGAGCGTCAACGTTGGATCACCAGCACCCTCACCGGCATGGTGCTGCTCGCCGCCTTCATCCCCGTGGTCACGCTCAGCGTCATCGGCGGCGACGTGCGCTCGCTGTTCGATGGGCGCTACGTCATCGACGAATTCGCCCTCGTGGTGAAGGCCCTGTTCCTGCTCGCCGGATACGTGGTGGTGCTCCTCAGCAGCAATGAGGTGGAAGAGGGTCACTACCACCAGGGCGAGTACTACGTCTTGCTGCTCACCAGCATCACCGGCATGGTGATGATGGGCTCGGCCCGCGACCTCGTGAGCATCTTCGTGGCGCTCGAGTTCCTGTCGATCCCCGCCTACATGCTGGCCGCCTGGCGCAAGCGCGACCGCAAGAGCAACGAAGCCGGCGTGAAGTACTACCTGCTCGGCGTGTTCGCCAGCGCGGTGATGCTGTACGGCATGAGCCTGCTCTACGGCGTCACCGGTACCACGCTGCTCACCGACATCGGCCCGGCCATCACCCTCGACGGCAACATCGGTGGTGTGGAAGTGGTGGCGGTGGCCTTCGTGCTCATCGGCTTCGCGTTCAAGGTGAGCGCCGTACCGTTCCACCAATGGGCACCCGATGTGTACGAGGGTGCACCCACACCTGTCACGGCGTTCTTGAGCGTGGCCTCGAAGGCCGCCGGCTTCGTCGCCCTCGTCACGCTCGTCTACCTCGCCTTCCCCAACGCCTCCGACGTCTACCAGCCGCTGCTGTGGGTGCTCGCGGTGCTGTCGATGACGGTGGGCAACCTGCTGGCGCTGCGCCAGACCAACATCGTGCGCATGCTCGCCTACTCGAGCATCAGCCAGGGCGGCTTCATCCTCATGCCGCTCGCCGTGGCAGGCGCCGGCACCACCGCCGAGACCTCGCTGAAGGCCGTGGTCGTGTACCTGGTCATCTACGCCGCCACCAACCTCGGTGCCTTCGCCGTGGTCATCGCTGTGGCACGCAAGACCCGCAGCGGCGAGATCAGCAGCTACGGGGGTCTGTTCAGCTACGCACCTGCCCTCGGTGTGCTGATGACCGTGTTCATGGCCTCGCTCGCCGGCATCCCGCCGCTGGGCGGCTGGTACGCCAAGTTCGGTGCCTTCAAGGCAGCACTCGACGCCGGTAACGGCTGGGGCTACTCCATCGCCATCATCGGAGCCGTCAACGCGGTCATCGCGGCGGCGTACTACATCACCGTGATGCGCGAGATCTGGATGAAGCCGGTGCCCGATGGCGACATCACGCCCATCCGCACCCCGATGTCGTTGCAGACGGCGCTCATCATCACCTGCGGTGTCACCGTGGTGCTCGGCGTGCTGCCCGACCTGGTGGCGCGCTACGGCGACCTGGCCGATCTCACCGGTGCGTTCGGCCGCTGACGACATCGCCCAGGCCATCGCCGCCGCAGGCGGGATGATCAGGTTCGACGAGTTCATGTCGATGGCGCTGTACGGCGCCCACGGCTTCTACACCGAGGTCGGCCGGGCCGGCCGCCGCGGCGACTTCATCACCTCGCCCGAGGTGGGGCCGCTGTTCGGTGCGGTGCTGGCGCGCTGGATCGACGCCGAGTGGCAGCGCCTCGGCCGCCCCGACGACTTCACGGTGGTGGAGGTGGGGGCGGGCCCGGGCACCCTGGCTCGATCGGTGGCCGCTCACTGGGCGGCGAACCCGAGCCTGCAGCGGCACCGTTACCTCGCGATCGAGTCGTCGGCGGTGCAGCGTGCCCAGCACCCCGAGGCCGTCGAGTCGGTGGCCGCCGTGCCAGAGGGGCGCTTCACGGGCGTCGTCGTGGCGAACGAACTGCTCGACAACCTGCCGTTCCGCCTCGCCGTGTTCGACGACGGTTGGCGCGAGGCCTTCGTGGCCGCGGCGCCCGACGACCGGTTCGTCGAGGTGCTGCAGCCCTTCGACACGGTGCCGGCAGCACTGCTTCCGGCGGCGCCGCACGGTGCCCGGGCTCCCTGGCAGCAGCAGGCCGCAGCCTGGGTCGACGACATGCGGTCTCGGCTGGTGGCCGGCAGCGTGCTGGTGTTCGACTACGGCGTCGCCACCACAGCCGAACTCGCCGCCCGGCCCTGGCGCGACTGGCTGCGCACCTATCGGGGCCACGAACGCGGTGCGCACTATCTGCGCGATGCAGGTCTGCAGGACATCACTACCGATGTGGCGCTCGACCAACTCCCCGAACCCGACGAGGTGCGTACCCAGGCCCAGTTCCTGCAGCGGTGGGGCATCGAGGAACTGGTCGACGAGGGACGTGCCGCGTGGGCGGCTGCGGCGTCGGCTCCCACGGTGGCAGCTCTCGCGATGCGCAGCAGGGTACGTGAGGCCGAAGCGTTGCTCGACCCGGCAGGACTCGGCGGTTTTCTGTCCCTGACCTTCCGGGTCGCCTCGAGCGACCAGTAGCGTTCCAACCTGTGTCATCCGACAAGACCGCCGGACCCGAGTCGGTAGAACTCGCCAAGCAGCACGCTGCTGAAACCGCGTCCGAAGGAACCGAGGTTCCCGCCGAGGCGATTGCGTCCGACGACGACTACCTCGCGGCGATCTCCGAGCCCGGCCACGACCACGACCACCACGAGCACGGCAAAGTGGGCACCATCGCGCTCGCCATGGGTGCGCTCGGCGTGGTGTACGGCGACATCGGCACCAGCCCGCTGTACGCACTGCGCGAGGCGTTCACCGAAGAGCACCACACGATGGTGGTCGACAAGGTGAACGTGTACGGCGTGGCGTCGTTGGCGTTCTGGTCGCTCATCATCGTCATCTCCATCAAGTACCTCGCGTTCGTGATGCGCGCCGACAACAAGGGCGAGGGTGGCATCTTGTCGCTCACCTCGCTGGTGATGCGCCGTCGGCAGCGCACGGTGGCCAAGTCCAGCCTCCTGGTGGCACTCGGCATCTTCGGTACGGCGCTGCTCTACGGCGATGGTGCCATCACCCCGGCCATCTCGGTGCTGGCGGCCGTGGATGGGCTCACCCTGGTCTCTCCTGGGTTCGACAGTTGGATCGTCCCCATCGCCATCGTCATCCTCGTGGTGCTGTTCCTGGTGCAGAGCAAGGGCACCGGGGCGGTGGGCAAGGTGTTCGGCCCGGTGATGATCGTGTGGTTCGCCACCCTCGCAGTGCTCGGTCTGCGCCAGGTGCTCGACCATCCCGAGATCATCAGCTCGGTGAATCCGGTGAATGCGATCCGCTACTTCACCCACGAACCGCTGAAGGCGTTCCTGTCGCTCGGTTCCATCTTCCTCGTGGTCACCGGTGGCGAAGCCCTCTATGCCGACATGGGGCACTTCGGCCGCAAACCCATCATGTGGGGCTGGTACGGCATGGTGCTGCCGTCGCTCGTACTGAACTACTGGGGCCAGAGCGCCTTCCTGCTGGCCAACCCCGAGCTGGTGGAGGAGAAGTTCTTCTTCCTCATGGCACCCGAGGCGCTCCGACTGCCGCTCGTGCTGCTGGCCACGGCAGCCACCGTCATCGCGTCGCAAGCGCTCATCTCGGGCGTGTTCTCACTCACGGCCCAGGCGGTGCAACTCGACTACCTGCCGCGCATCGAGATCCGCCACACCAGCCACCAGCACATGGGTCAGATCTACGTGCCGCTGGTGAACTGGCTGCTGATGGTGGCGTGCATCGGCCTGGTGCTCGGCTTCCGAACCGCGTCGAACCTCGCCGCGGCATACGGCATCGCGGTCACGATGACCATGGCCATCACCACGCTCGTCTTCTTCAAGGTGCTGGTCGACCGCTGGAACTGGCCCTACTGGAAGGCGTACCTGGTGTGCGTGCCGCTGCTGGTCATCGAGACCGGGTTCGTCGCCGCCAATCTGGTGAAGATCCCCAGCGGCGGCTGGTTCGCCCTGGCCGTGGCCATCGTCTTGTACGTGCAGATGCAGACCTGGCGCCGCGGTCGCCAACTGGTGGCCGAACGTATCCACCGCGGCGAACGACCGATCGTCGAGGTGCTCGACAGCGCTACCGACATCAAGCGAGTCGCTGGTACGGCCGTGTTCATGTTCAAAGACCTCGGCAAGGCGCCGCCGGCTCTGGTGAACAACCTGCGCCACAACAAAGTGCTGCACAAGACCACGCTCATCGTCTCGGTCGACACCGACGACGCGCCCCGCGTCGACCCGCACGATCGCTATGAGGTCACCAAGGTCGAGCCGGGTGTGTTCCAGGTGCTGCTCACCTTCGGCTTCATGGAAGACCCCGATGTGCCGGCGGCGCTGGCCCAGATCGAGCACCGCGGCCTCGAGTTCGACTCCGACGACGTCACCTACTTCATCGGTCGCGAATCGATCATCGCCGGCAAGGCACCCGGCATGCATCCACTGCGCGAGCATCTGTTCGTGTTGTTGAACCGCGGCGCCGACAGCGCCAGCCGCTTCTTCAACCTGCCCACCGATCGCGTGTTCGAGGTGGGTTCGCGCGTCGAGATCTGAGCGCACCCGGGATCGCCGACCCTGCGGTGCGCCCGTCCGGCTTTGCTACGTTCACCCCTGCGGATCAACCGAAGGGGACGACGACATGAGCGACGCCAACGCGATCGATGCACTGCAGTGGGAGAACCGGCGGTTCCCACCGTCCGACGCGTTCAAGCGCGAGGCACTGGTCACCGGCACGTTCCTGTACGACCAGGCCGACGCCGACTACCAGGGTTTCTGGGCGCGTCAGGCTGGCGAACTGCTCGACTGGAACACCGACTGGCACACCATCT
>JBIKLX010000189.1:0-6018 GCA_044359565.1 Ilumatobacteraceae bacterium | reverse complement strand
TTCTCGACCGCGTCTTCGTGCGGGTACAGCTCGTTCACGGTGAACGCGCGCACCGTGTCGACGATCATCTGCTGCTCGTCGGTGAGTTCGAACATCATGGTGGGCTCCAGTTCAGGGGTTGGCCGGTTCAGGGATTGGCCGGTTCAGGACTTGGCCGGTGGGAGGCGCATCACGCTGCCCACCTGCGGGGGTACGGGGAGATGGGCGTGGGCGGCGGCGATGGCGGTGAGCGCAGCGGCCACGTGGGGGAGGATGGGTGCCGAGCGGCCGGCGTTCATGTCGACGTGCACGAGCATCTGCTCGACGACGGCCAACTGCACATCGGTGTCGCCGTGGCGCATGTCGTGCACCAAATGCACCCGCTTGGCGTCGACGCCGAGGATCTGGGTGGTGATGCGCAACGGCTCGTGCACCGCCACTTCCTGCATGTACAGGATGTGTGTCTCGACGGTGTAGAAGCTGTTGCCTGCGGCGCGGTAGGCCTCGTCGTCGCCGATGTAGCGGAACATGCGGTCGCTGGCCCAGCCGGCGGCCGTGAGGTAGGCCGCCTCGGTCATGTGGCCGTTGTAATCCACCCAGTCGGGCTCGACCCGGTCGCGGTAGAGGTCGAGTGGCGCGCCGGGCACATCGCCCGGTTCCCACGGCGGGGTGGCGGCGGCGGCGTAGCGGCGGCCTTCGTGCGCGGCCATCGACGGACCCGCGCCCACGCCCGTGGCGCGTAGGGCGCGCATGACAGCGATGATCGAATCGGGGTGGCCGCCAGTGACGTCGACGAGTGCCTGGCCGAGGCGGTGCAGTTCGTCGGTCGAGGTGCCGGGCAGACACGGGGCCATGCCGATGCCGGCGTAGAACTCGGCGAGGAACGCGGTGTGCGGGCCGTCGGCGAGGTCGACCAGTGGCACGAGGTGGATGGGCGACAACGCCCGAGCCGTGGCGTCGGTGGCGACGGGTGCGGTGGTGGCGGGCACCGCCGCGTCGCCCACCACCTGCACCAGGCGGGCGTCGGCGAGGTGCTGCGCAGTGATGCCGATGACGAGGCGATCGGGTGAGGCGCCGGGGAACAGGCCCATGCGCTCTGCCGCAGGCCAGCAGTGCTGCACCGCCTGCGGCAGTGTGCGATCATCGGCCACCACATCGAAGCCAGAGGCGAGCAGGCGGGTGGCCCATTCGGCTGCACGGCTGCCCGAGCCGACGACGACGACGGTGTCCGACGACATGAACTGAACAATAGTTCAGGATTGGGGTGAAGCACGATGCCGCGACCGCGACTCGATCAGGTGCGCCAGGCACAGATCTTGGCGGCCGCCGCCGAGGTGCTGTCGGAACGCGGCTACGCGAACACCCGGGTGGTCGACATCGCCAAGGCGGCGGGCACCAGCCCGGCGGCCATCCTGTACTGGTTCGAGGGCAAGGACGGCCTGCTCGCCCAGGCGCTGGCGCTGCGCGAGCAGGAGTTCCACGATCGCTACACGGCGCACCTCACCGACCTGTCGTCGGCCAGCGATCGGCTGCGGGCCCTCATTGCGGCGATGCTGCGCCACTACGACTGGGTGCTGTGGATGGAACTGTGCGTACTGGCGCTGCGCGACAACGCCGCGGCGGCCGAACGCGACCGGATGGACCGGCGGTGGCGCGCGGCGTTGCGGGCCGAGATCCGCAACGGGCAGGAGCGGGGCGAGTTCATTGCTGGCGATGCCGACCAGATGATGTTCGTGCTCGCCGCGCTGCTCGACGGCATGGCGCCGCTGCTGGCGGTGCGGGCCAAGGGCGTCACCCGCGACCGGGTGGAGCGCACCTGGCTGGCCGAGGCGAGTCGACTGCTGGGCCCCGGGTTCGACGCCTCACCGCTGCGGCCCGACGCGCGACCGAAACGAGCGCGACCCGCCCGTTAGGGTGCCGCATGGCCTCGCCGTCGTTCACCCTGCCGGCCGACCGGCCGACGTGGCGAGGGTGGATCCATGCGGTCGCCTTCTTCGCTGCCATCCCGGGCGGGGTGCTGCTCATCGTGGCGGCGCAGAGCGCGGCGGCGGTGGTGGGGGCATCCGTCTACACCGCAGGGTTGCTGCTGGGCTTCGGTACCTCCGCGGCCTACCACCGCCTGGCGCACACGCCGCGGGCGCTCACCATCATGCAGCGCCTCGACCACTCGATGATCTTCGTGCTCATCGCTGCCACCTACACGCCGGTGTGCCTGCTGGCGATGCCGCCGGCCTGGGGCATCCCCATTCTGTGCGTGGCCTGGACCGGTGCCCTGCTCGGTGTGGTGATGAAGCAGTTCGCGTTCGAGCGACTGGCGTTCCTGGAGTACGCGCTCTACCCGCTGCTCGGCTGGATCATCGTCATCGCCGCACCGGTGCTGATCGACCGGCTCACCACGCCCGAACTGGTGCTGCTGTGCGCGGGCGGTCTGCTGTATACGGCGGGTATCCCCGTGCTGGTGCGCGAACGGCCGAACCCGTGGCCGCGTACGTTCGGGTACCACGAGATCTGGCACTCGTTCACGGTGTGCGCGGGCGCGTGCCACTTCGCCACCGTCGGCATGTTGGTGCGCTGAGGCGGGCTACTTCTTCTGGCCCACGGCGCGCCCGGCCTGTGGCGGGTGTGGCAGGGTGTTGTGCACCCGGGCGATCTCGTCGAGGCGGGCCACGATGGCCGGGTCGGCCGGGCACGACTTGTCGATGCGGGTGTCGACGTGCAGCAGCATGTGTTCGCTGGTGGACACCACGCTGTCGTCGTCGGCGCGGTGGATGCTGGTGAACAGCCGGAAGCGCTTCTCGTCGTGCGACAGCAACTGCGCCGTCACGTAGAGGTGGTCGCCCGCCCGGGTCTGCGCGGCGAAGCCGATGTGGCTCTCGACGGTGAAGAAGCTGTGGCCACCGGCGAGGTAGTCGGCGTCCATGCCGATGTAGCGAAGGAACGCGTCGCCGGCCTCGCTGGCCAACTGGAAGTAGCGGCTGTCGTTGGTGTGGCCGTTGTAGTCGACCCACTCGGTGGGCACGGTGCGCTCGTGCACCCGCAGCGGGCCGTCGCCCAGCACGATGCTGGTGTTCTTCGCCGCGCCCGACCGGTCGTACAGCGCGCGTTCGTAGGCGGCCAGGTCGCGGCCGGCCGCGTAGTCGCGGGTACGCAGGCCCTGGATGACCGACACCAGACAGTCGTCGCGCAATCGCTCGAGGTCGCGGATCGACTCGCCGGCGGCCTGGTCGTCGCTCTGGCTGACGATGAGGTCGAGCAACTCGTCGGTCAGTTCGGGCACGTCCATCAACTTCGTCCACGGCCACTTCAGCGACGGGCCGAACTGAGCCATGAAGTGGCGCATACCTGCCTCGCCACCGGCGATGCGGTACACGAGGAAGGTGCCCATGAAGCTCCAGCGCAGGCCGGGGCCGAAGCGCATCGCGTCGTCGATCTCCTCGGCGGTGGCCACACCGTCGTGCACCAGCCACAGCGCCTCGCGCCACAGCGCCTCCATCAGGCGGTCGGCGACGAAGCCGTCGATCTCCTTGTTGAGGCGCAGCGGGTGCATGCCCAGCGCGGCGTACACCTCGGCGGCGCGGTCCTTGGCGGCCTGCGATGTGAGGTCGCCGCCGACGATTTCCACCAGCGGCATGAGGTACACCGGGTTGAACGGGTGGCCCACCACCAGGCGCTCGGGGTGGGTCATGCCCTGCTGCATCTCGGTGGGCAGCAGGCCCGAGGTGCTGGAACCGAACACCACCTCGGGACCGGCCACACGGCTGGCCCGGGTGAGCAGTTCCTGCTTCAGGGCGATGCGCTCGGGGGCGCTCTCCTGCACGAAGTCGACACCAGTGGCAGCTTCCTCGGGGGTCGCCACGAACGTGAGGGTGCCCTCGGGTGGTAGTTGCGCCATCACGAGCTTGCCCATCGCCCGGCGGGCGTTGGCCATCACCTCGCCCACCTTGCGCGGGGCTTCGGGGTCGGGGTCGTACAACTGCACGTCGATGCCGTTCAGCACGAAACGGGCGGCCCAGCCGCCGCCGATGACACCGCCGCCCAGCAGGCCGACGCGGGACAGACCAGGGATGGGGCTCATCGCGTCAGCCGTGCTTCACGAGCTGCAACTGGTCGCGCACTTCCTGCGGACCCTTCACGCGCACGTTCATGTTCTCGAGCACCTGCTTGGCGCGGGCGACGAGCTCGGCGTTGGTGGCCTTGTGGCCGGGCCCGAGGTAGAGGTTGTCCTCCAGACCGACGCGCACGTTGCCACCGGCCAGGGCCGCCATGGCGACGAACGGGATCTGCATGCGCCCGATCGAGAACGCCGAGAACACGCTGCCGCGCGGCAACTGGTTCACCATCGCCATGAACGTGTTCGGGTCGTCGGGGGCGCCGTAGGCGATGCCCATGCACAACTGGATCATCACCGGGTCGTCGAGCAGGCCCTTGCTGATCATCTCGTGCACGTACACCAGGTGGCCGAAGTCGAACACCTCCAACTCGGGGCGCACGCCCAACGCCTGCACCTGCTTGGCCATCGAGTCGAGCACACCGGGGGTGTTCACCATGATGTAGTCGCCACCCGAGGCGAAGTTCATCGTGCCGCAGTCGAGCGTGCAGATCTCGGGCATCACCTCGCGTACATGGGCGAGGCGTTCGGTGGCGCCCACCATGTCGGTGCCGTCGGGGTTGATGGGCAGCACGTTCTCGGTGCCACCCAGCACCAGGTCGCCGCCCATACCGGCGGTGAAGTTCAGCACCACGTCGACATCGCTGGCACGGATGCGCTCGGCCACCTCGGCATACAGGCCCACATCACGCGAGCCCACGCCGGTCTGCGGATCGCGCACGTGGATGTGCACCACGGCGGCACCGGCCTTGGCGGCGTCGATGGCCGAGTTGGCGATCTGCTCGGGGGTGACGGGCACGTGCGGGCTCTTGCCCACCGTGGCGCCGGCGCCGGTGACGGCACAGGTGATGAAGACGTCCCAGTTCATGTCGCTCCTTGTGGCTGAACGTCCGTTCAGATTACTTCAGTAGAGGTGCGCCTGACCGCAGCGATGATCTTCGCGTAGCCCGTGCAGCGGCACAGGTTGCCCGACAGGCCGATGCGGATCTCGTCGTCGGAGGGTGACGGGTTGGCGTCGAGCAGGGCGGTGGCCGACATGATCATGCCGGGGGTGCAGAACCCGCATTGCACACCGCCCTCCTCCAGCAGGTTGCGCTGCAGGGGGTGCAATTCGTCGCCCTGCATCACGCCCTCGATGGTGGTGATGCGCCTGCCCTGCGCCTGTGCGGCCAGGTACGAGCACGAGTTCACCGGACGGCCGTCGACCAGCACCATGCAGGCGCCGCACTCGCAGTCGTCGCAGCCCTCCTTGGTGCCGGTGAGGCCCACCTCGGTGCGGATGACGCTGAGCAGGTTGCGGCGCGGGTCGACAGCGACGGGGTAGTCGACATCGTTGACGGTGAGGGTGAGGGCGACGATGTCGCTCATGATGCGGCTCCGATGCCGAGGGCGCGGTTGACAGGGATGGCGATGGCTTCGCCCGCAGCGCGGCGGGCGGCGGCGTGCACGGCGCGGCGGGCCATGACGCCGATGGTGTGGCGGCGATAGCGGTCGGTGGCCCGCAGGTCTGTGATGGGTGTGGCCTGGGTGGAGGCGGCGTCGGCCACGGCGGCCAGCAGCGCATCGTCGACCGGGCGACCCACCAACGCATCGAGGCTGTGCACGGCGAGGATGACCGGGGCCACGGCGGTGAGAGCCACCGACAGCGATGCCACCGTGCCGTCGTCGGCGAGGGTGACGGCGGCACCGGCGCCCACCACGGCGATCTCCATCGCCCGGCGGTACTCGAGGCGCACGTAGGCGCTGCTCGACCGCGGTGCCGGACGCGGCAGGTGCAGGGCGACGCACAGTTCGTCGGCCGCTGCGCTGGTGCGGCCAGGCCCCACCCACAGGTCGCTGAGCGAGACGCGACGGGTACCGCGGGTGGAGGCGAGTTCGGCTTCGGCGCCCAGCACCAGCAGTGGTGCACCGGTGTCCATGGCGGGCGAGCC
>JBIKLX010000190.1:0-6018 GCA_044359565.1 Ilumatobacteraceae bacterium | reverse complement strand
CCAGCCGATGCACCCAGGCGAGGTGCCGATCACGCACTTCGTCGATCACGCCCGCCTCGACGAGGCGGTCCTCGGCGAACTGGCGCAGCGTCTCGAGCTGGTGATAGCGCGTGCCGAGCGGGGTGTCGGTGGCGACCACCATCGATCGGGCAACGAGCCGGTCGACGATGTCGAGCGCGTCGAAGCGGTCCAACCCGGTGACGGCGACGATCCCGTCGATCAGGGTGCCGGCGGCGAACACCGCCATCTGGTCGAACACGGCACGCTCGACGGGGTCGAGTTGCTCATACGACCAGGCCACCGCCGCCTGCAGGGTGCGGTGCCGTTCGACACCGTCGCGGCCACCGCGCAACAGACGGAACCGGTCGCCGAGCAGTTCGTCGATCTCGGCCGGGTTCATCGAGCGGCAGCGGGCAGCGGCCAGCTCGATCGCCAACGGGATGCCATCGAGCCGGCTGCAGATCCGTTCGATCGCCGCGTCGTTGGCGCCGATGTCGAGATCGGGCCGCACCGCGAGCGCCCGTTCGATGAACAGCGTCTCTCCGTCGCCGGTGGGCAACGACCCGACCGCCACCAAGTGCTCGCCGCGCACGCCGAGCGCCTCGCGGCTCGTTGCCAGCACCCGCACCTCCGGTGCAGCCACTCGCAGCGCCCTCACCAGCTCACGCGCCGCGCCCAGCACGTGCTCGCAGTTGTCCACCACCACCAGCGCACCACGGCCACCACCGAACCGATCGCACACCGACTCCAGCGGCGATCGCCCCGCGCTCTCACGAGCCTCCACCGCAGCCATCGCCACCGGACCCACCGCCTCAGCCGACGTCGCCGCAGCCAGGTCGACCCACCACACCCCACCCTCGAACGAGTCCGTCGAACCCGCAGCCACCTCGAGCGCCAGGCGGGTCTTGCCCATCCCACCAACACCCACCAAGGTGACCAACCGGGCACGCATCAACCCGTCCCAGATCGACGCCATCTCCGCCGACCTGCCCACCAGCTCGTCGTCGATCGGCGGCAGCACCCCACCCCGCCGCCGCACCGGCGCCGCAGCAGGCGCATTCACCTCCGCCACACCCACCCCGGTGACGGCGTGCACCGCCTCGGGTGCACTGAACCCCACCAGGCTCACCTCACCGACGGGCCGCACACCCAAACCCTCCGGCGAACGTTCGGCCAACAACCCCGCCACCGCATTCGACACCAACACCGCACCCGGCGGACACACGCCCAGGATCCGCGCCACCTTGTTCACCGCCGTGCCGAACATGTCGCCATCACGCTCGTACACCACACCCGAATGCACCGCGGCGCGCACCTGCAACCCATCGGCTTGCAACCACGACGTGTCACCCACCGCCCGCTGCACACCCGCCGCCGCGCTCACCGCCGCCACCGGATCATCGAACACCGCGATCATCCCGTCGCCGGTGTGCTTGAGCACCCGACCACCCGCCACGGCGACCACCTCGGCCACCAACCGGTCATGGGTCTCCAAGTCGGCCGCCATCGCCCCCTCAGCCGCACTCCAACGACGCGTCGAACCGACGATGTCGGTCATCACCAACGACACCAACGACCCCATCAGGACTCACCTCCCGACTGTTCGACCATGAACCGGTCGAGCGCAGCGATCACGAGACCGATCACCTCGGCCTCCGACAGTCGAGCTGCCCGCTGTTCCCACTCGGTCCAGTCGTCGGGCAGCACCACGTCGTAACGGCGAGCCCACACCGGGACTTGCGCGAACATCGCCTCTGGATCCGTTGAACGCGTGCGGGCAACGTAGGTGAGGAATGCCGCTCGGTCGATGGCGGTGATCAATCGTGAACCCGGCCAGATGATCGCGCGGGCTACAAGCATGTTGCCGTTGTCGACGGCTTCGACGAGGCTCGCGCGGAGCAGCCCGGCAAGGGTTGCCGGGTCGGGTGCATCCGACGCGGCGAGGCGGTCGATCGCACTGAGGCGGGCGAAGCGGGCGCCGTCGGAGAGCATTCGGGCACCGAGTCGTTGTGCGATTTCCTCTGTGGTGTCGGCCAGTTCCATCGCCCGCGACGGATCGTGCGCAGCGATCGCCCACGACAGCCGGTAGGCCAGCAAACCGAGCGCGAGCTCGTCGCCGAGGCGGCGAGCCGTGGCGATCGCCGCTTCCCCACGACGACGGATCACATCCCACTCCTCGTCGTCGATGTCGGCGCCGGGACCCCCGTAGATCTGCCGGACGTACTGCGCAAGGAACCAGGCACCGTCGACGGCCACCCCGAGGTGGTCGGTTCGTTCGGGCAGCGGTGCGAGCAGTGCCAGCGCATGGCTCCAACGGCCGAACGGGACGCACTCGACGGTGGCGGCGTAGCGGGCCACGACCGGGTTGGAGGCGACGAACCGTTCCGGCACATCGCCCACCGTTACCTGGTCGGCTCGGCTGCCGCGCACCACATCGGCCACAGCTCCCAACGCCGCGCAGATGGCGGCGACGTCGGTCCAGTCACCCTCGAGCTCGACCGGGCGCGCCCAGTCGAACACCTCGAACACGGGCCGCTCATAGGCGGCACTGCCCACCGCGGCGACGATCTCGTGGCTCACATGGTGCCGGCCGGTGCCGCGCGCATGGGCCACCGCCAGGCGAACGTTGTCGACCTCGCCGCAGAACCGGCGGAACCCGTCGGCTGCCCGTGGCGTGCCGTTGCACGCGTCGATCCACTCGGCCAGCCGATGCACCCAGGCGAGGTGCCGATCACGCACTTCGTCGATCACGCCCGCCTCGACGAGGCGGTCCTCGGCGAACTGGCGCAGCGTCTCGAGCTGGTGGTAGCGGGTGCCGAGCGGGGTGGCGGTGGCGACCACCATCGAGCGGGCAACGAGGCGGTCGACGATGTCGAGTGCGTCGAACTCGTCGAGCTCGCCGACGGCAGCGATGCCGTCGATGAGTGTGCCACCGGCGAACACGGCCAACTGATCGAACACGGTTCGCTCGTCGTGATCGAGCAACGAATACGACCACGCCACCGCAGCGTGCAGGGTGCGGTGACGTTCGGCCCCGTCACGGCCGCCACGAAGGAGCCGGAACCGGTCGTCGAGTCGTGTGTCGATTTCCGCCGGCGTCATCGACCGGCACCGGGCCGCCGCGAGTTCGATCGCCAACGGGATGCCGTCGAGACGGATGCAGATCCGTTCGATCACCGCCCGGTTCGCATCGAGGTCGAGGTCGGGCCGCACGGCACGGGCGCGTTCGCGAAACAGTGTGGTTCCGTCGTCGACCGGCAGCGATCCGATCGCCACGATCTGCTCGCCGCGCAGGCCGAGCGCCTCCCGGCTGGTGCACACCACCCGTACCCCGGTGGCGGCGCTGCGAATCGCGCCCACGAGGTCGCGAGCAGCACGCAGCACGTGTTCGCAGTTGTCGACCACCACGATGCCGTCCACTCCCGACAGGCGATCGCAGATCGATTGCAGTGCCGTGCGACCCGGTGTCTCGCGAGCCCCGGTCGCAGCCATCGCCACCGGTACCACCGCACGGGCGCTGGTTGCGTTGGCGAGATCGATCCACCAGACCGCCCCGTCCAGAGCCGCAACCCCGCCCGCCGCCAACTCGAGCGCAAGGCGGGTCTTGCCCATCCCACCAACTCCCACCAGCGTCACCAACCGGGTGCGCAACAGCGCCTCCCAGATCGCCGACAATTCCTCGGTGCGGCCGACCAACTCGTCGTCGATCGACGGGATCTCAACGCGCGTCGGCACCGGCTCGGCCATCACCGAGGCCACCTCGGCCAGCCCTGCGCCCGCCAGCGCGTGCGTGTCGTCGGGAGTGGCGAACCCGGCGAGTGGCACCGGACCGATCGGCTGCAACGCAAGCCCTTCGGGCGCCCGGTCCGTCAGCAACCCGGTGGTGGCACCCGACACCAACACTGCACCCGGCGGGCACACACCGAGCAGGCGGGCCACCTTGTTCACCGCCGTGCCGAACAGGTCACCGTCACGCGGATACACCACACCGGTGTGCACCCCAGCCCGCACCCGCAACCCCTCGGGCTGCTGCCACTGCGCCGAACCGATCGCCTGCTGCACACCGGCCGCGGCACTCACCGCAGCAACCGGATCGTCGAACACGGCGATCATCCCGTCACCGGTGTGCTTGAACACACTGCCGCCCGCGCCCTCCACCACCTCGCGGATCAACCGGTCGTGCAACTCCAGATCGGCAGCCATCGCCCCCTCGGCCGCATTCCACCGACGCGTCGAATCCACGATGTCGCTCATCACCAACGACACCAACGACCCCATCAGGAATCACCTGCTCCGGCCGCCGCTGCCTCGGCGGCTGCGATCACCCGGTCGAGCGCCGCGAGCACACCTCGCATGGCATCGGCCAGCGACACGTCGGCCATCTGTTCGCGGATCGACTCCAGGTCGTCGGGTACCGCAATGTCCACCCGGTCGAGCAGCGTGAGCAGTCCCTGCGCTACACCGGGGAACTCGCGTTGTTCCACGGCGACGAAGCGCACCACCGTGTCGGGGTGAGTGGGGGCGATCAACGGCAGCACCATCCACGCCAACGAATCAGCTGCTCCCACGAGGTGGGCGTCGAGAGCTCGGGCAAGGTCGTGGCGCACACGGATGAGCAGGTCGAGCGAGGGTTCCACCGAATCGGCCGTGCCCACCAGTAGGGCCAGCGCCAGGGATGAGTTGAACCCCGACCCGAGCCGCTCTCCCAGATCGAGCGCCTCACGGGCATAGTCGGCCGCCCGGGCGGGCCGGGGCTGTTGCAGCCCCATCGCTGCGAACAGCAGCATGTTGCTGACGAAGAGCGCAGACCCGGACGCACGAGCCCGGTCGGCGATCGAGGCCGCCAAGGCGAGGAGGTGGTCGACTTCTTCCTCGCTGGGCCGTTCGTCGAGCTGGCGAACGAACGACGCCAACATGCGGTAGGCATCGATGTGAACTCGGTGGCGCTCGCTGGTCGGTTCGCAGCGTTCGAGCACGTCGACTGCAACGCGCCACGACCCACCCGAAATGAGGTGCACCCCCAGCACCCCGACGAGTCCGGCTTCGGGCGCCAGATGGAACCAGTCGGGCAACTCGTCGGCCGACTCGAGGCACCCCGACTGAGGGTTGCGTTGATGTGCGAACCACGAAGCGAACGCTTCGCACGTGGCCGCAGCCTCGGTCCAGCCGTTGTCGAGCTGAATGGGCTGCACCCAGTCGGTCGGCTCGAACGACGGGAGCGCCACCGCATGAGTCCCGATCATGGCCACCACCTCGTGGGCGGTCGGGTGCCGGTCGGTGGCGATGGCGTGGCCCACCCCCACGCGCAGGTTGTCGATGTCGGCAGCGAACCGGGCGAGAGCCGTTGCTTCGGCCTCGAGCCCCTTGGCGAAGAACAGTTGCGCCGCCAGTCGGTGCACCCAGCCGAGGTGTCGATCGCGCACGTCGCCGATGGTGCCTGCCTCCACCAGCCGGTCCTCTCCGAACTGGCGGAGCGTCTCGAGTTGGTGATAGCGGGTGCCGAGCCGGGTGGTGGTGGCCACCACCATCGAGCGGGCCACGAGGCGGTCGAGGATGTCGAGCGCGTCGAACTCGTCGAGCCCGGTCACGGCCGCGAGGCCGTCGATGAGGGTGCCGCCGGCGAACACGGCCATCTGGTCGAACACGGTCTGCTCGTCGGGGTCGAGCAACGAGCACGACCACGCGACCGCGGCCTGCAGTGTGCGGTGCCGCTCGGCTCCGTCGCGTCCACCTCGCAACAACCGGAACCGGTCGTCGAGACGGCTGTCGATCTCGGCCGGTGTCATGCTGCGGCAGCGGGCCGCCGCGAGCTCGATCGCCAACGGGATCCCGTCGAGACGGGCGCAGATGCGCTCGATCACCGAGCGGTAGGCGTCGAGGTCGATGTCGGGCCGCACCGTGACGGCGCGCTCACAGAACAGCGTCACCCCGTCGTCGGCGGGCAGCGAGCCGATCGGCAGGATCTGCTCGCCGCGCAACCCGAGGGCTTCGCGACTGGTGCACACCAGTCGCACGCCT
>JBIKLX010000188.1:0-6019 GCA_044359565.1 Ilumatobacteraceae bacterium | reverse complement strand
CGGCGGCGGTCATCGACGTGAAGGAGAACCAGGAGAACCTCACCGAACTCATCACCATCCCCGACGACGGTGTGTTCATGCTCCACCCCGGCGAGTTCGTGCTGGGCAGCACGCTCGAGCGCATCGCCGTACCCGACGACCTGGTCGCCCGCATCGAGGGCAAGAGCTCGCTCGGGCGCCTCGGCCTCATCATCCACTCCACCGCCGGGTTCATCGACGCCGGCTTCGACGGCCACGTCACGCTCGAACTCACCAACATCGCCACACTGCCCATCACCCTCTACCCGGGCATGAAGATCGGCCAGGTCAGCTTCATGCACATGACCACCCCGGCCGAGCAGCCCTACGGCAAGGGCGCCCGCGGCAGCAAGTACCAGGGCCAGCGCGGCCCCACTCCCAGCCGCTACTTCGAGAACTTCCAGTAGCGCCCCAGGCGTTCGCCCGGCGCCTCGTCCGGTGCTGCCGGCCTGTGCCACCGCTGCGATTGTGAGCAGACCGCTGCTCCACAGGAGTCTGCTCACAAACGTCTGCCGGGTCGGCGTGCGTTTGTGAGCGGATCGCTGTGGATCCGGGTCGAGCTCACAAACGCTGCGGGGCGAGGGCGGGGCGGGACGGGTCAGCGGGGGCTGCGGCGGCAGGCGGGCGGCCCCGGGGCGCCGGGGATTCACGAGACATTCGTACTGGGATTGGGACCAAAGCCACGGTTCCCGGCGGGCCGGAGTGCCTACGATGAACGGCATTGGACGTGTTAGCTGCAACCCCCGAAATCGAGTTGCTCGTGCGTGGATTCGCCGACGTGCCGGGCGGGTTGATGCCCGCGCTCCACGCTGTGCAGCACCGTGCCGGCTACATCGACACCGGCCTGGTGTCGCTGCTGGCCGAGGTGTTCAACCTCTCCGCCGCCGAAGTGCACGGCGTCATCACCTTCTACAAGGACTTCCGCACCACGCCGCCCCAGGGCCCGTTGGTGCAGGTGTGCCGCGCCGAGGCGTGCCAGAGCCGGGGCGCCAACGCCGTCCACGCCGCAGCGGTGAGGGCCGTCGCCGGGCAGGCCGTGGAACTCGACGAGGTGTTCTGCCTCGGCAACTGCGCGCTCGGCCCCGCCGTGCTCGCCGACGGTCGCCTGCACAGCAACGTCGACCCCGACGGCGTGGCGGCCATCATCGCCGAGGCCGCCGCGACCACACCCGTCACGGTCCGCAACGCGGCCGCTGAAGGCACGCACCCGAACGGCCACGCCGGCATCACCGTGTACGTGCCGCGCGATGCCGCTGCCCGCAGCGTCGGTGCCGACGAGGTGGCCGCTGCCTTCGCCGCCCAACCCGGTGTGCACGTGGTGCGCAACGGCAGCCGCGGCATGCTGTGGCTCGAGCCGCTGGTCGAGGTGGTGGTGGCCGGCACCCGCATCGCCTATGGCCCCGTCGCCCCAGCCGATGTGCCCGGCCTGCTGGCCGCCGACGTGCTGCACGGCGGCGACCATCCGCTGCGCCTCGGCCCCACGCACGAACTGCCGTGGATGCAACGCCAGCAGCGCGTCACCTTCCAGCGGGTGGGTGTGATCGACCCCCGTTCAGCCGCCGACTACGAGGCCCACGGCGGCGTGGCCGGTCTGCGTCGCGCCCTCGCCATGAGGCCTGCCGACGTGGTGGCTACCGTCACCGACTCGGGCCTGCGCGGCCGCGGCGGTGCGGCGTTCCCCACGGGCATCAAGTGGCGCACCGTGCTCGACGCGCCGGGCACCACGAAGTACATCGTGTGCAACGCCGACGAGGGCGACAGCGGCACCTTCGCCGACCGCATGCTGATGGAGGGCGACCCGTTCATGCTCCTCGAGGGCATGGTCATCGCCGGCTGGGCCACCGGCGCGAACGACGGCTACATCTACGTGCGCAGCGAGTACCCCGACGCCATCGAGGCGCTGCACGCCGCCATCGCCGCCGCCGAACGGGCCGGCTGGCTGGGCGACGACGTGCTGGGCAGCGGGTTCACGTTCCGCATGCACATGCGGGTCGGCGCAGGCGCCTACATCTGCGGTGAGGAGACGGCGCTGCTGGAAAGCCTCGAAGGCCGCCGGGGTGTGGTGCGCGCCAAGCCGCCGCTGCCTGCCCTGGTGGGCCTGTTCGGCAAGCCCACCGTGGTGAACAACGTGCTCACGCTCGGCACCGTGCCCGCCATCCTGGCCGACGGCGCCGACACCTACGCGGCCCTCGGCACCGCCCGCAGCCGTGGCACCCAGGTGTTCCAGTTGGCCGGCAACATCGCCCGCGGCGGCATCGTCGAGACCGCGTTCGGCATCACCCTGGCCGACCTGGTGCACGACCTCGGCGGCGGCACCGCCAGCGGCCGCCCGCTGCGCACCGCCCAGGTGGGTGGCCCGCTGGGCGCCTACCTGCCGGCCGACGGGTTCGACCTGCCGATGGACTACGAGGCGTTCGCCGCCGCCGACGCGCTGGTGGGCCACGGCGGCATCGTCGTGTTCGACGACACCGTCGACATGGCCGCCCAGGCCCGCTTCGCGATGGAGTTCTGCGCCCACGAGAGCTGCGGCAAGTGCACCCCGTGCCGCATCGGCAGCACCCGCGGCGTGGAGCTGATCGACAAGATCACCGCCGGCATCGACCGCGACGACAACATCACCACCCTGCTCGACCTGTGCGAGGTGCTGGCCGACGGATCGCTGTGCGCGATGGGCGGCCTCACCCCCATGCCGGTGCGCAGCGCCCTGTTCCACTTCCCGGCCGATTTCCACCGCACGCCCGCGCCCGTCGGTGCCGGCCACCAAGGAGACCTCCGATGACGCTGATCGACCGCGATCTCGGCACCCCCGCCCCCGACCGCGCCGAACGCACGCCCGCGCCCGCCACCGTCGAGGTCACCATCGACGGCCAGACGATCGCCGTCGCCGAGGGCACCTCGGTGATGCGCGCCGCCGCGCTCGCCGGTGTCGACGTGCCCAAGTTGTGCGCCACCGACAGCCTCGACGCGTTCGGCAGCTGCCGCCTGTGCCTGGTGGAGATCGACGGCCGCAAGGGCACCCCCGCCAGCTGCACCACGCCGTGCACACCGGGCATGAACGTGACCACCCAGTCGCCCAAGTTGGAGCGCGTGCGCCGCGGCGTGATGGAGCTGTACATCAGTGACCACCCGCTCGACTGCCTCACCTGCGCCGCCAACGGCGACTGCGAACTGCAGGACATGGCCGGCGCCGTGGGCCTGCGCGAGGTTCGCTATGGCTACGCCGGCGAGAACCACCTCGACCTCGCCAAGGACACCTCGAACCCGTACTTCACCTTCGATTCGTCGAAGTGCATCGTGTGCTCGCGCTGCGTGCGCGCCTGTGAAGAGATCCAGGGCACGTTCGCCCTCACCATCGCCGGCCGCGGGTTCGACAGCCGGGTGAACGCCGGCGCCGGCGGCAGCTTCTTCGACAGCGACTGCGTCAGTTGCGGCGCCTGCGTGCAGGCGTGCCCCACTGCAACGCTCACCGAGAACTCGGTCATCGAGTTCGGCCAGCCGCGGCGCGAGGTGCTCACCACCTGCGCGTACTGCGGGGTGGGCTGCTCGTTCAAGGCCGAGATGCAGGGCGAGACCGTCGTACGCATGACCCCCTACAAGGGCGGCGGCGCGAACGAGGGCCACTCGTGCGTGAAGGGCCGCTTTGCCTGGGGCTACGCCACGCACACCGACCGCGTCACCGAGCCGATGATCCGCGAGAGCATCGACGACAAATGGCGCGTCGTCAGCTGGGACGAGGCCATCGCCTACACCGCGGCCAAGTTCAAGGACATCCAGGCCCGTCACGGCAAGCACGCCATCGGTGGCATCACCTCATCGCGCTGCACCAACGAAGAGGTGTTCGTGGTGCAGAAGATGGTGCGCACCGCCTTCGGCAACAACAACGTCGACACCTGCGCCCGCGTCTGCCACTCGCCCACGGGCTTCGGCCTGAAGAACGCGTTCGGCACCTCGGCCGGCACGCAAGACTTCAAGTCGGTCGAGCATGCCGACCTCATCCTGCTCATCGGCGCCAACCCCACCGACGCCCACCCGGTGTTCGCGTCGCGGATGAAGCGCCGCCTGCGCGACGGCGCGCAACTCGTCGTGGTCGACCCGCGCCGCATCGACCTGGTGCGCAGCCCGCACGTGCAGGCCGAGCACTTCCTGCAGTTGCGCCCCGGCACCAACGTCGCTGTCATCAACGCGATGGCGCACGTCATCGTCACCGAAGGCCTCGTCGACGAGCGCTTCGTCAGCGAGCGCTGCGAACCCACCGACTTCGCCCACTGGGCCGAGTTCGTCAGCCGCCCCGAGAACAGCCCCGAGGCGATGGAGCTGCACACCGGTGTGCCCGCCGCCGAGGTGCGCGCCGGAGCCCGCCTCTACGCCACGGCCCCCAACGCCGCCATCTACTACGGCCTCGGCGTCACCGAGCACAGCCAGGGCAGCACGATGGTGATGGGCATGGCCAACCTCGCCATGGCCACCGGCAACCTCGGCCGCGACGGTGTGGGCGTGAACCCGCTGCGCGGCCAGAACAACGTGCAGGGCAGCTGCGACATGGGTTCGTTCCCGCACGAACTGCCCGGCTACCGCCACGTCAGCGACGACGCCACCCGCTCGATGTTCGAGACGCTGTGGGGCCACGCCATCGAGGCCGAGCCGGGCCTGCGCATCCCCAACATGCTCGACGACGCCATCGACGGCCACTTCAAGGGCATCTTCGTACAGGGCGAAGACATCGCCCAGAGCGACCCCAACACGGTGCACGTGATGACCGCGCTGCGCAGCATGGAACTGGTCGTGGTGCAGGACCTGTTCATCAACGAGACCGCCAAGCTGGCCCATGTGTTCCTGCCGGGCACCAGCTTCCTCGAAAAGGACGGCACCTTCACCAACGCCGAGCGCCGCATCAACCGGGTGCGCCCGGCGATGCGCGCGAAGACCGGCAAGCAGGAGTGGGAGGTGATCTGCGACCTCGCCGCCGCCCTCGGTGCCCCCATGCACTACGAGTCGAGCGCGCAGATCATGGACGAGATCGCCGCCCTCACGCCCACGTTCGCCGGGGTCAGCTTCGCCAAGCTCGACGAGGTGGGCAGCGTGCAGTGGCCCTGCAACGACGCCCAACCGCTCGGCACGCCGATCATGCACCAGACCGGGTTCGTGCGCGGCCTCGGCAAGTTCACCGACACCCCGTACGTGCCCACCGCCGAGCGTTCCACCAGCCGGTACCCGCTGCTGCTCACCACCGGCCGCATCCTCAGCCAGTACAACGTGGGCGCGCAGACCCGCCGAACCGAGAACGTTCGCTGGCACACCGAGGACGTGCTCGAGATCCACCCGCACGACGCGGCCGAGCGGGGTATCGCCGACGGCGACGAGGTCACGCTCGCCAGCCGCATCGGCGCCACCACGATGCACGTCGTCGTGTCCGACCGCATGCCCCAGGGCGTCGTCTACACCACCTTCCACTACCCGGTCAGCGGCGCCAACGTGGTCACCACCGAGAACTCCGACTGGGCCACCAACTGCCCTGAGTACAAGGTCACCGCGGTGCAGGTGTCGCCCGGTCGTTCGGCAGCCACCGTCGAGGTCGAGCACCCCGAGCACCGCCTCGGCGCGCTGGTGCGCATGGCCAATCAGATCGCCCGGCAGTTCGCCCATGAACCCGACGATGTGGCCGTGGCCGCCGTCGCCAAGCACCTCGACAGCTTCTGGGAGCACGAGATGCGCGTCGACCTCGCCCGGGCCATCGAAGGCGGCACGGTCACCGTCGACCCCCTTGCCGCTCGCGCCGTGCAGTCCCTCGCCATCACCGCCTGAACGCCCCCGGCCCCGCACTCCTGCCCGCCCCGGAGTTCTGTGTCGTGACACAGAACGAGCGTGCGCTCTGTGTCACGACACAGAGATGGGGGAGAAGGGTGGCGTGGGGTGGAGACCCAGTGCGGAGGCCACGGTTGCCATCACCATCGCCGGTTCCTCCACCACCTGCAGGTAGGTGAACTGGAAGGGGAGGAAGCCG
>JBIKLX010000034.1:0-21012 GCA_044359565.1 Ilumatobacteraceae bacterium | reverse complement strand
CGCTGCCAGGAGCTGGGCATCGTCGAGGCGGCCCAGCCGCTGCAGCGCGCCGAGGGCCAACAGGCGCGTGGTGGGGTCGGCGTCGTGGAGGGCGACCGACGCGCTGTCGATGTCGCCCGTGTGGCCTGCTGCTGCGATGTGTCGCCAGCGGAGGCGCGTGTGCGGGTCCATCGGTGAGGCCGCGTTCAGCGGCGCAGCATGTCGGTGAGGGTGACCACGATGTAGGCGATGCCGGCCGCCAGGAGGATGGCGATGATGGCACCGGTGATCATGGCGAGGGTGCTCGCGGCGAGCACGGCCCAGATGCGGCGCCACAGCGGGGCGCCTCGGTAGGGGGTGCTGGGCACCGTGTGCACCGGAACGCCGGGACGCGATGTGCGCCGCCCGCGTGCGACGGGCACCGTGGCTCTGGCAGGCTTGCGCCACCCGGTGGCGATGAGCGCCACGATGGCGAGAGCGGCGATCCAGGCCGAGGCAGTGGTGAGTTCCGTGAGCGACACGCAGTCAGAGATGGTACCGGCACCGGTGTCGCCGGGCCAGGCGCGCCCGAACACGCTCGGTCGGCGCCACCTGCTGTGGGCCGTGCCCCTGGCAGTGGTGTCGCTGGCGACCATCACGGCGGTGCTGTTGGCGGCGCTGCTACCCGGCACGCTGCGCGCCGAGAACCGCGACCAGGTCGAGGCGCCGTATGCCCTGGTGCCGTCCGATGCCGAACCGGTGGCACCGCGGCTGTCGTTCGATGCTGTCGAGCGCTACCCGGCCGACGGCACGCTGCTGTTCGTGACGGTGCGGCTGCCCGAGATATCGCTGCTCGACTGGTGGGCGGGCGAACGCGAGCCCGAGGTCGGCTTCTACAGCTACGAAGACAAGTACGGCACGCAGACCCCGTCGCAGCAACAGCAGGCGAACCTGCAGATGATGCGCACGGCGAAAGAGACCGCCGAGTACGTGGCGCTCAGCCATCTCGGCTACCCGGCAACTCTGGTGCCGGGCGACGTCATCATCGACGAGTTGGTGTGCCTGCGGGTGGCCGACGACGGCTCGTGTGCCGAGCGCGCACCGTCAGACGAGTTGCTCGACCCGGGCGACAAGCTGCTGGTGGTCGACGGCGACGAACTCGCCACCGTCGACGACCTCGGCCCCATCCTCGACCGCCACGCACCGGGCGACGTCATCACGGTCGAGTTCGACCGGCCCGGCGAGGGCGAGCAGTCGGGCGAGATCGAACTCACCTCCGACCCCGACAACCCCGATCGCACCATCATCGGCTTCGTGCCGTTCGACACGGCGCGCGCCGACCTGCCCTTCGAGGTCGACATCGACACGGCGGCCATCGGTGGCCCGTCGGCCGGACTGGCGTTCACGCTCACCCTCATCGACGAACTCACGCCAGGCGAACTCACCGGCGACAACGCCGTGGCCGTCACCGGCACCATCCGTACCGATGGGTCGGTGGGGCCGATCGGCGGGTTGGCGCAGAAGGCCTCGGCGGTGAAGCAGATGGGTGCCAAGGTGTTCATCGTGCCCACCGAACAGGGCCCCGATGATCTGGCCCGGGCGCGGCTCGTGGCGGGCGACGACCTGATGGTGGTCGACGTCGCTTCCCTCGACGAGGCGCTCGCCGCGCTGGCGGAGTACGGCGGTAACGGTTTGGAGCTGGGCACCCCCGGCGCCGACTACCAGCCGACGTCGTGACCGGAATGCCACGAGTCGCAGGTGGTGGGTATGCCGCTACGCGGCGCGACCGGCCACCTACGATGTGCGACTGATGGCTTTGTCGTTCTCGCGCCCCGATCCCTCGTCGCCGAGTGCCGTAGCCGCGGCGACGTTCACCAATGCCCGCAAGGGCTTCGAACCCGCCGAGGTTCGCGAGTTTCTGCGCATGGTTGCCGCCGAACTGGCGCGCCTGCAGGAACGTGAACGGTTCCTCGAACGCGAAGTGCGCACCAACCAGCGCGGCGCGGTGTCGGCAGCGGCGCTCGATGAAGATGTCGTCACCCGCATGCTGGGTGAAGAGGCGGCGCGCATCTTGCAGGCGGCGCGCGAAGCGGCGTCGCAGATCAAGATCCGAGCCGAGGAAGGCGCTGGTCGTCTGCTGCGCGAGGCCACCGACGAGGCCCAGCGAATGCGTGAGGAGGCCGAGATCGAATCGGCCCGCCGCCGCAGCGACGCGGCGTCCGACGCCGAGGCCGAGTTGGAGATGGCCAAGCAGCAGGGCCGCGAGATGGTGAACGAGGCGCGTGCCTACCGCGAGCGGGTGCTCAGCGATGTGGCCCGTCGGCGCGAGATGGCCCGCCAGCAGATCGAGCAGTTGGTGCATGGCCGCGATCGCCTGCTGCAGGCGTTCGAGCGTTCGCGTCTGGTGGCGGTCGACGTGATCGGCGAACTGGTTCCACTGGTCGAGCCCGACGAGTACGTCGACCTGTCGCCCACCACCGGCCCTGTGCCGGTGATGAAGCCGAACACCCCGCGCCCCGGCACCGTGGCCGTCCCTACCGCGCCGGCGGTGGAACTCGACGACGAGATCCTGCCAGTCGCCGAACCTGTCGTCATCGAACCTGTCGTCATCGAACCTGTCGTCGCCGAACCTGTCGACGAGCCACAGATCGATACCCCCGCCGAGACCCAGGCCGAAACTCTGGCCGAACTGATCGAACTCGACATCCCGGCCCCCGCCGAGCCCCCGACCCACATCGACGACGACCTCGACGGCGACGACGAGTTCGACGACGACCACGACGAGCCGCTCACCCTGCCGCCCGCCGCCGATGGTCGTTCCTCGGCCGACGACCTGTTCGCCCGCCTGCGCGCCGCCCGCACCCACTCGGTGGCCGAGCGCGTGGCCGTCGACGAGGCCACCCCTGCCGTCACCGAGGCAGCGCCCGTCGTGGACGCGACGCTCGAGCCGGCGACACCGCCGGTACTCACCGTGGTGCCCCCGCTGGGCGACTCGGTGTTCGCCACCACACCGGTTGCCCCTGTGGTGGCCGAGGAGGTCGACGACACGCCCTTCGCTCGGCGCGACGAAGCCCTCACGCCGCTCATCGTCGCCGCCTCGCGCAAGTTGAAGCGGGTGCTGGCCGACGAACAGAACGATGTGCTGCACACTCTGCGTCGGAAAGAGCCGGTGCGTTCGGTCGACGATCTCGTGTCGGGCGACGGCGAGCACGCAGCCCGCTACACCGACTCTGTTGCCGGCGATCTCACCGCGGCAGCCGTGGCCGGCGCGGTGTCGATGGGTGCCACGGCGGCAGCAGCACAGCGCGACGTGAAGAAGGCCCACGCCATCGCGGCTGCGGCCGATGCCCTCGCGGTCGATGTGGTCCGACCGTTGCGCGACCGCCTCAGCCGCTGTGTGGCCGAGGCCGATGGCGACAACGACGAGCTGTCGTCGCTGGTGCGCATCGTGTACCGCGAATGGAAGAACCAGCGCATCGACGAGCGTCTCGACGACGTGGCCCGCATCGCCTTCGGCAAGGGCGCCCTCGCCGGGGTGGCCCCGGGCGCCGCCATCACGTGGACGGTCGACCCGAACGGTCCCGAGTGCGCCGATGCCGAGGACAACTGCCTGCAGGGTGTCGTCAAGGCGGGCGAGGCCTTCCCCACCGATCATGTCTGCGCCCCGGCGCACAGCGGCTGCCGCTGCATGATCGCCCCCGCCGACTGATCGCCCCCGCCAACTGACGCACGGCACTGCTCGCGCAGCGGCCGACGCCGCCCCGGGCTGCATCCCGCTCGAGCGTTGACGCCGATAGCCTCCGCTTTCATGCGGTCGCCCTCCGATCTTCCCCGGCCCGAGCGCGGGGCCCGCCGCCTCAGCGACCGTGGCCGAGTCGTCATCATCTCCATCGCTGTGGTCGTGATGGTGTTGTTGGTGTCGGCCCGGTTCCTGTCGGGTTTCTACGTCGACTACCTCTGGCACATCAGCGTCGGCCGCGGCGACGTGTTCTGGGGTGTGCTGGGCAGTAAGGCCCTGCTGTTCGGGTTGTTCGGTGCAGTGTTCATCGCGGTGGCGGTGCTGAACCTCATCATCGCCGACCGGCTTGCCCCGGCCACTTTCTCGGCCAACATGCATCCGGTCGTCGAGCGGTTCCACGAGGTGTTCGGCCGTCGCCTGCGCCTGGTGCGGTTCGCAGCGGCGGTATTCTTCGGATTGCTGTTCGCGCTGCCCGCCACGTCGTACTGGCAGGACTGGCTGCTGTTCCGCAACAGCAAGTCGTTCGGCATCACCGATGCCCAGTTCGGCAACGACATCGGCTTCTATGTGTTCCGGCTGCCGTTCATCACGTTCGCGCTCGACTGGTTCTACGCGGCCCTGGTGTTCGTCACCTTGCTCGTGCTGCTCACCCACATCCTCAACGGTGGTGTGGTGCTGCAGCCACCGCGGCCGAAGGTGCGCCGCGCCACGAAGGCACACCTCGCGGTACTGCTCGCGCTGCTGGCCGTGGTGAAGGCCGCCGACTACTGGGTCACCCGCTACGAGCTCACCACCGAACAGCGCGGCTTCGTGCAGGGCGCCACCTACTCGGTGGTGAATGCCCAGCTGCCGGCCGTGGTGCTGCTGGCGCTCATCGCTCTGCTCGTGGCCGGCCTGTTCCTGTTCTCGCTGAAGACCGACTCGTGGCGTCTGCCGCTGGCGGCGTCGGGCCTGTGGGTCGTGGTCGCCCTGCTGGGCGGTGTGGTGTATCCGGCGGTGGTGCAGGCGCTGGTCGTGAACCCCAACCAGCAAGAACGCGAGGCGCCGTTCATCGAGCGCAACGTGCTGGCCACTCGCCAGGCGTTCGGCATCGACAACGTGAGCGAACAGACCATCTCGTTCGGCACCCTGTCGGCGGCCGAGATCACGGCCGATGCGTCACCGCTGCGCGATGTGCGCCTCCTCAACCCGGGGCGGCTGGTCGACCGGTTCCGCATCGACCAGGGTCAGCGCTCGGGGCTCACCATCCGCGACCTCGACGTCGACCGCTACGTGGTCGATGGGCGCGAGCAGCAGGTGCTCATGGCCGCCCGCGAACTCGATCAGGGCAACATCGCCACCAAGTCGTGGCAGGGCACGCACCTCATCTTCACCCACGGGTGTGGCCTGGTGCAGGCATCGGCGTCGAGGGTCGAGACCAGCGGCCGACCCGACTATGTGTCGGTGCCGCTCGACCGGCCCGAGCTGTACTTCAGTGAAAGCCTCAGCGGCTACGCCGTGGTGAACACCACGGTCAGCGAAGACGTCTGCCCCGACCAGACCAACGCCGGCGAGTACGAGGGCGACGGTGGCGTGAAGCTCAGCTCGTTCGTGCGCCGAGTGGCCTTCGCCCTGCACTTCCTCGACTACAACCTGCTCGGCTCCAGTGCCATCACCGATGCATCGCAGCTGCTCACCATCCGCGATGTTCGCGAACGGGTGAGCACGGTGGCACCGTTCCTGTCGCTCGAGGGCGACCCGTATCCGGTGGCCGTCGACGGTCGGGTGAAGTGGCTGGTCGACGCGTACACCACCAGCAACCGCTATCCGTATGCGCAGAACGCCGACCTCAGCCAGCTCACCGCCACCAGCGGGTTGGGCTTCCCGTTCAACTACATCCGCAACAGCGTAAAGGCCACCGTCGATGCCTACGACGGCTCGGTGGCGCTGTACATCAGCGATCCGTCCGACCCCATCGTGCAGGCGTGGGAGTCGGCGTTCCCCGATCTGTTCACGCCGATGGACGCGATGCCGGGCGATCTGCGCAGCCACCTCCGCTACCCCGAAGACCTGTTCCGGGTGCAGACCGCGCACTACTCGAAGTATCGCCTGGCGCCGTCGGCCTTCTACGGGCGTGACGGAGCCTGGTCGGTGTCGCAGGGTCCGAGCATCCAGCCCCGGCTCATCGAGTCGGGCACGGCGCCGCTCGCCACCGGTACCGACACCGGTGCGGTGTCGACGGCTGCCGACGCATTCGCCAGCGAGGCCGGTACGGCGCGCTTCGTGCCGTACTACTCGATGTTCCGGGCACCGGGGCAGACCGAGGCGTCGTTCCAGTTGCTGCGGCCGTTCGTGCCGTTCAGCACCAACGACAACCGCACCGAACTGCAGGCGTTCATGGTGGCCAGCAGCGAACCCGAGACCTACGGCCAGTTGTCGGCGTACCTGGTGCAGGGCGAGGTCGACGGCCCCTCCACCGTGGCCGCCACCATCGAGAGCGACCCGGCCATCTCGCAGCAGATCACACTGCTCGACCAGAGGGGCTCGTCCGTCTACTACGGCGACCTGCAGTTGGTGCCGCTGGGCGACGGTCTGCTGTACGTTCGGCCGCTCTATGTGGAATCCGACACCTCGAAGCAGGTGTCGTACCGCTTCGTGTTGGTGTCGTATCAGGGCAAGGCGGCGTTCGGTACGTCGCTGCAGCAGGCGCTGGGCAAGTTGTTCCCGGGCTTCGCCACCGACCTCGGCGATGTGGTGGGCGCCACCACCGAGCCGACCGATCCCACCGAGCCCACCGATCCCACCGATCCCGTCCAACCCACCGACCCGAGCACGTCGCAAGACCCGGCCGAACTGCTGGCCCAGGCCGACGAGTTGTTCGCCCAGGCCGACGCCGCACTGCCCGACTTCGCCAAGTACGCCGAACTCAACGCGCAGGCACGGGCCTTGGTGAAGCAGGCGCTCGACCTGCTCGCCCAGGGCTGAGGTCGCTCCGCTCGAACCACCCGGCGGCTGATGGCCAGCCGGGTGGCGCCTGGTGTGTCAGGCGCGGGTGCGGAGCTGGCGCAGTTGTTCGGCGATGGCGGCGAGGTCTTCGCGGAACGAGATCTCGTGGCGGGCCTGCTCGGCAGCCAGCTTCACCTGCCCGGCGCGTAGCGACTCGACCGTGGCATCGCTGAGGGCGGGCCCGCTGGGCTGGCGGGTGGCGAGGCCATCGATCTCACGGCTCAACTCGCCCAACTGGTTGGTGAGCTCGGTGCCCATGTGACCGAGGCGCTGCTCGATCTGGCCGGCCAGTAGGCGGGCCTGGTGTGCCTCGGCCTCGGTGATCGCCAGACGCTCGAGCAGTTCGGGGTCGGTGCCCGCGGGTGTGGCGGGTGCTTGCGCCGGTTGCGACTCGAGTTCGGCGATGCGGTCGTTCAGCGCGACCAGCTGATCGCTCATCTCGGTGTGCGCAGCGATGCGCTCGCTCAACTGGGCGAACTGGTGATGCAGCAGTTCGGTCTGGCGAGCATGGTCTTCCAGCAGCATGAGCCGCTCGGTGAACGACTCGTCGAGCTGCACTGGGGCCTCGGCAAGTGCCGCCACCTGCTCGACCCGCTCGGTGAGCTGGCCCAACTGTTCGGCCACGGCCGTCTGCGCGCTGAGCGTGGTGGTGAGGACGGCCACCTGGCGGTTCAACGACTCGACGCTGGTGGCAGTGCGCTCGAGTTGCAGCAGTCGGGCGGTGAGCTCCTCGTCGGGCTGGGCGGGCGAGGCCGCCAACTGCGCCACCTGCTCGACCCGCTCGGCGAGCTGGGTGATAAGGGCCTGGTCCATCTCCTGGGCCTTGCCGTTGGCCGGACGGAACAGTGCCAACTGGGCGATCTGGTCCTGGTCGACGGCGGTGGCCTGACGCGACTCGACGTCGATGACGCGGCGGTGGAGCGCGTCGACCTTGGTGCCGACCGCTTCGTTCGCGTCGAGGCGGCGCTGGATGAGGTCGAGTTGGTCGACGATGTCGGACGCGTCGGTGCGGTTGTTGGTGCTGAGCACCATGGTGGTGGCGGCGAGTGAACTGAGTTGATCCTCGAGCAACGCCTTGGACTGCTCGGAGGCGTCGAGCCGCTCTTTCAGCTGCGCGATCTCGTTCTGCAGCACCAGGAAGTCGACCGGGTCGATCGCGTTTTTCTTCCTGAACAAACCCATGGTGCCGATGGCCTCACTCATGCCGAGTAATGGAAACGCGGTCAGGGTACAGCCTGTGCCGCGGTGGGTGGTGGAACCACCGCCATGAGCAGCCTGGACGACTCCGATGATCGATCGGAGCAGCACCAGCACGTGCCGGATCCGGTATACAGACAACCGTGAGCGACGCTCGAGACGATTCTCCTCCTGCCGGCTCGCAACCCGGCGGGAAGGCGAGCATCCGTCGACTGCCGAGGACGATGGTCATCGGCCTGCGTCTGGTGTGGCAGGCGGCACCGCGCGAGATGACGATCAACGCGGTGTTGCAGCTGGTGGTGGCCCTTGCCGTCACGGGCCAGGTCTTGGCGGGTAAGCGGCTGCTCGATCGGCTGATCACCGTTGGCGAAGGCGAATCGTTCGGCGTGGTCGTGGGGCCTCTGATCCTGCTGTCAGTTGCGTCGGCCGTGGCCTCGGTCTGCACCGTGGTGCGCAGCGAGCAGCAGCGGGTGCTCGCCGAGTTGGTGAGCCGATCGTCGATCACGCGGGTGCACGAGGTAGCGGCTGCCGTCGATCTTCTCGCGTTCGACTCCCCCGAGTTCCATGATCGGCTCGAGCGGGCCCGATCGAACGCACTGTCGCGTCCGTTGCAGCTCGGCAACGGTGTGCTCGGGGTGCTCAGCGCGCTGTTCACCCTGGCGGGGATCTCGCTGGCATTGCTGTTGATCGAGCCACTCTTCTTCGCCCTGATCCTTGTCGCATACGTACCGGTATGGCTCGCCACCGCTCGCGCGAGTCGAGTGGCGTACCGGTTCTCGGTTGCCCAGGCCGAACGCGACCGTCGCCGGTTGTATCTCTCGCTCGTGCTCTCGCGCCGCGAGGAAGCCGCCGAGGTGCGCGCCTTTTCGTTGTCGGGCTTCTTGCGTCGTCGCCACGATGCGTTGCTGCAGGAGCGCATCGATGATGTGCGCGTGCTTGCCGCCAACCGCACTCGCTTGGGGGTGGCGGCCGCCGCGGTCACCGTCGTCCTCAACGGGGCCGCGATCACGCTGTTGGTCTGGCTGGTGAGCAACGGCAGGATCGGCGTCGCCGATGCAGGCGCTGTTGCTGGTGCAATGGTGTTGTTGGCGGGCAGGCTCGACGCGCTCGCCGGCAGCGCTGGAAGCGTCTACGAGAGTTCGCTGTTCATCGAGGACTACACCGCGTTCGTCGCCGAGCTTCCCGAACTCCAGCGGCGTGCCGGTGCCGGGGCGGCGGTTCCTCCCTTGCAGTCACTGGTAGCCGATCACGTCACCTTCTCGTATCCCAGTCGCACCGAACCGGTGCTGCGCGATGTCTCGGTGCGTGTCGAGCGCGGGCAGGTCGTGGCGCTGGTGGGTGAGAACGGTTCGGGCAAGACCACGTTGGCGAAGTTGTTGGCCGGCTTGTACGACCCCTCCCACGGATCGGTGCAGTGGAACGGTGTGTCGCTGCTGGATCTCGATAGCGGTGCGCTGCGAAACAACGTGGGCATCATTTTTCAGGACTTCGTGCGCTACACGCTCAGTGCGTACGACAACATCGCCGTGGGTCGATCGGAACGCAACGATCCGGTTGCGCTCCGTGAGGCGGCCGAGCGTGCCTCGGCCGACAGTTTCCTTGCGGCGCTCGTCGATGGTTACGACACGCTGCTCGGTACCGAGTACTCGTATGGCACCGAGTTGTCGATCGGGCAGTGGCAGCGGGTGGCCCTGGCCCGGGCCTTCTATCGCGATGCGCCGTTGCTCATCCTCGACGAACCCACAGCGGCGCTCGATGCGCGCACGGAGGCCGAGTTCTTCGACCGCGTCCGCCAGCTCTACCACGACCGCGCGGTGCTGCTGATCTCGCACCGCTTCTCGACGGTGCGCAACGCCGACCACATCTACGTGCTCGACCACGGCCAGGTTGCCGAGCACGGCAACCACGACGAGCTGATGCGTCGGAAGGGGATGTACGCCGAACTGTTCTCCCTGCAGGCGGCAGGTTTCGTCGAGCCAGGGTCTGATCCGTCGCCGTGACGCGGATCGCCGTGGTCTCGTCGCGATCGCTGATCGCCCACGCCCTGGCCGAGTCGCTCGCCGCAGTGCCGGGCGTCGATGTGTGGCTGTCGACGCTCGAAGCCCTGGGCGCCGGCGATCGACGCGTCGAGCAGGCATCGACCTGTGTGGTGATCGACCTCGACGATGCCGTCGGGCACCAGGCCATCGCGCAGACCGCGATGGCCTCGTTCGAGCGGGTCCGCAGGGTGGCGGTGTTCGACACATTCACCGGCCACCATGCCCGCATGGCCTTCGACCTCGGTGTGACCGGTCTGGTGGCGCTCACCGCGCCGGTCGATGCGGTGGTTGCGGCGGTGCTCGGATCGGCGTCGGGTGATCGGCCGAGTTCGGTCGTCACCGCAGCAGCAGGCGCGAGCCGCGACGACCTGCTGCGTTTGAGCACCCTGTCGCCGCGCGAACTCGAAGTGCTCACGCTGCTCGGAGCCGGGACATCGCTGCACGATCTGGCCGAGCGACTCGCGATCACCCCGCACACGGCTTCCTCGCACAAACGCCGCGTGTTCGCGAAACTCGGGATCCAATCGCAGACCCAGGCGGCGGTGTTCGCGGCGCGAGCAGGGATCGATGTCTCGGTACGAACGACAGACGACGACTGACCGGGGATCGAGGCGCGTCGACGGCTAGGGAGTAAGGGTCGGCGCCGTGTCGTCTGTCGGCTCGTCGGCCGCCCAGAGGATGGCCATGATCTGATCGATAGTCGTGTTGCCGGCACCGATCCCCCACGGGATCTCGACCGCGTAGACCGGTACCCGTTCGACGAGGTCGATCAGGGCTGCCAGATGCTGGGCAGACGTAGCGGGGTCGGACCAGTTGCTCACGCGCGGTGCGCCCAGCAGCGCGAACAGCGCCTGTTTGGTGCTCAGCCGGGTGGGCGTGATCGCGGCCTCAGCCCCACACAGCAGCGGGAGGACGACGGCGTCGAGTGGCACGACCGGCCGGTCGGGTGTGGCCGGGGCGAATGCGCGTCGGCCGTCGGCCGTTCGCTCGTCGGGGTGATCCGAGCCGTCGAGCAGGACAGCCGCACCCTGCCGCAACCGCAGGTGGGTCGATCCGCGATGGCATACCGCCACGCCGTCGATCACCCCCACGCGCAGCACGTCGTCGCTCACGAGGCGGGCCCCGGCGAGACATGCCATCGTCGCGAGCGTCGACTTGCCACTGCCCGAGGTGCCGACGAACGCTACGGTTCGGCCTTCGACCTCGACTGCGCTGGCGTGCAGCACCATGTGCCCATCGAGCATCAGCAGTGCCGACAACAGCGTGCCGGCCACGAGCAGCGGGATCAGGCTCTGGTCGGCGCCGTCGACCACCCGTGCCTCGATCACGGTCGGCCCCGTCTCGCTGCGGTGGCCCGACAGGTCGATGGCGAAGTCGACGAGATCACCGAAACGCAGGGTGGCGTGGTCGGGGTCGTGCATCACCAGTTCGTGGTAGCGGGCCTGATTGCCGAGATGGGCGATCACCCGTCCGGCGAGCGGCTGCTGCGCCGCACCGGGATCGAGGGCCCCGGGCCGTATGCCGACGACCACGTCCGGTTGTGCATCGGCAGGTGCGTGGTGACCGAGGTCGAAGGGGGCCGACACCACCCACCCGTTCACCAGATAGATCTCGCTCATCGCCCGTCCAGCACCAGTTCGCCGAACTTGATCGCTGAGGGGTCGAGGTCGACGCCGCCCACCTGCAGCCAGGCGTGCGCCGTCACGCCGTCTGTACCCCGTCTCACCCCCACTTTCATCACGGGGTCGAGGCGACGGAGCCTCTGACCGGCCACGAGGCTTTCACGAAGGCACACACCGTCGATTGGCCAGTGCCGCATCACCGCCTGGACGACGGCAAGGCGTCGAACGGCCCACGGCGGCAGGGTGGCGGTCGACGAGCACTCGGGCGCCACCTGCGGCTCGCCCCCGGAGTCGAGGCGAACAGCGAACAGCCGAGCAGCCCGGGGCAGGGTGAGCATCCGGATCGTCACCTCACTGGCTGCAGCGAGTGACAGCACGACGATGAACTCGACCTTGCGTCGCCATGGCATGCGCAGGATGAGTCTCAGCCAGTGGGTGACCTTCGGGCCACGCCCCCTGCCGGCCATGACGCTCAGTGACGTTCGAGCAGCGAGTGCGAGTCGAGCAGGGCGATGAAGTTCGACACGTCGCGCCGTGCATCGGCGTCGACGATCTCGAAGTTCTCGATGAGCAGCGAGGTCAACTCGCCAAGCCTGGCGCCGTCGACGAGACTCGACCACAGCAGTGTGCCCGTACGATTTGCCGTGAAATACAACGATGACGTGAGATCGAGAGCGATGATCTCGCCGTCGACCTCACGCCATGTGAGTTCGTTGCTGCGGAGCTTGAGTACCGCGTCGTCCTGGTTGGTCACGCAGAGAGATTATCTGCAACGAGACCGAGGTGGCGGTTCAGCCGTCGCTCGGGCCGTACGCCGTGTTGTTCTTGAAGGGCAGGATGTCGGAATTATACTTGCTGCCGGCCTTGGTGATCTCGTGGATGGCGCCGACAACCTCGAGGGTCGGGGCTTCGTAGGGCTGCTTGTCTGAAGTCATGACCTGTATCATGCTGGGCGTGCCAGCAAGTCGCAATACCCTTAGGGGAAATGTGCGAGCCGGACAGATTGGGCCGTTGATCGCGGTCGCCACCCGCCGTCCGCTTGTCGGCCGCGCCGTCGAGTCGAGTTGTGTGCGACTCGGATTCGGTCGGCCCGGCCTGCCAGGCACGCAGCCCTCCGTTGCACAACCGCTCGTCTTGGTCGTCGACATCGCCGACAACGGTGATCGGGGGTTGATCGAGAGCATGGCCCCGCCTGCTGGGACAGTTGGCGCCGTGCGCCGTGTACTCATCTGCGACGACGGATCGCGGGCAGCGATGACCGCCTTGCTCGTGGACAATCGAGGTCGAGGCGACACAGTCGATGCCGTGATCTGCGTCCACGACCAACCGGTCGAACTCGACAGGGCGCTGCAGCATGCCGTCGCTGGCGAGGCGTATGTGTCGAGCGGCGCGGCGCGGCTGTTGTTCGATCTGTTTCGCAGCGAGCATTCGTCGCCCCGGCGAACACGGGTGGTGCGGCTCACGGCCCGCGAGGCAGAGGTAGCTCGTCATCTGGCCCAGGGCGCGACTGCTAAGGGCACCGCAACGGCGCTCGGTATCTCGCAGAAGACGGTCGAGGCCCACCGGTCGACCGTGTTCCGCAAACTGGGTGTCGGCACCGCCGCCGAAGTCGCTGCCGTCGTGTTGAGTGATCCGTCCCTCGTCGGTGGCCTCCGATGACGGCGTTGTCGGGTGTGGTCGGCTGGGCGGGACGGCCGGCGGATCTCGGCGACCTGACTCGAGTGGCCGATTCGCTCGATCCGTACGGGGTGCGACGCACGTGGCGCGGCGACCTGAACGGTTGTGCTGCTGCGCTGATCGTTCACGACCGACTCGGCGACCCCTCGGGCCTCGCGGTGAGTGCCGACGGGCAGGTTGCCGTGGCGATCGACTCGCACCTCCATGCCAGACGCGACCTCGTCGCAGCCCTCGGCGTCGACCATTCGTCGACCCGCCCCGACGCCGAGTTGATCCTGGCCGGCTACGAGCGATGGGGTCGCGATGTGGTCGAGCGCCTCAACGGTGTCTTCGCGCTTGTCGTGGTCGACCTGCACCACCAGCGGGTGCTGGTGGCCCGCGATCATGTCGGCCTGCGGTATGTCGCCCTGCATCAGCAGGACGATCTGGTTGCCTTCGCCAGCACGGCGTTGGCCCTGACCGGCTTTCCCGGTGTCGGGCACGAACTCGATGTCGACCGTGCGGCCGAGGTGGTTGCACTCGGCTACGGCACGACGCGCACCTTCGTCACCGGTGTGCGCTCGCTGCTGCCGGGAACTGCAGCGACCATCGACCGGACCGGCCGCCACGACTGGCGGTGGTGGTTGCCCGGCGGCATCGAGGTCGAGGATCTCGGATCACTCGACCGGCATGCGGAGCGGTTGCGCGGAGCCCTCGAACTCTCCGTCGCCGACTCGCTCGATCGGGCGCGTACGCCGGGCACGATGCTCAGCGGAGGGCTCGACTCGACAGCGATCACCGCTGTTGCGGCGAGACTTCGCGGCGATCAGCGGCTGCCCACCTACACAAGCGTGCCGCCGCCAGGGTGGTCGGGCGCGCAGGCGCGCGGATGGGTGAACGACGAGCGCCCGTTGGTCGAGTTGCTCGCCTCGCAACTGCCGCAACTCGCACCCCGGTTCATCCATGTTCGTGGCCTGTCGCTGTTCGAGCATCACGAGTCGCTGTGGGAACTCGGGGCAACACCCAGCGCGAACGCTCTCAACTCGATCTGGGTGGATTCGATCTATCAGGACGCTGCGGCCGACGGTGTCGACGTGCTCTTGAACGGAGGGCACGGCAACTTCGGTTTCAGCGCCGACGGCCCGCTGTGGATCTCGAGGTTGCTCCGTCGCGGCCGGGTGCTGACCGCAGCGCGCGAGGCGCGACGGTGGTCGGAGGTGCGTGGCAAGCCGATGAGCAAGATCGTCCGCGGCGATGTGATCTGGCCGATGCTGCCCGCCGCGTATCGCCATCGGCGTGCCAAGGTGAAAGGTGTCGATCTGTTGTCGGGCTTCATCCAAGCCACGGCCATCGAGCCCGAGCGTCTGGCAACGCTCGATCTCGAAGCCGTCCTCGCTCCTGAAGCAAAGCCACACCCAGATGGGTGGAACCGCGACGTCCACCGGATGTTCGACTACAGCGGCGCGCAGGGCGAGGCGTGGAAGGCGTTCCAATGCCTGCTCGGTGTCGAGACCCGCGATCCTCTCGCCGACCGGCGGGTCCTCGAGGAGGCGTTGCGTCAACCCGAGTGGTGGCGCCGTCACGACGGCATCGCGCGTGCGACCTGTCGTGCTGCGCTGCGCGACCTGTTGCCCCCCGAGATCGTCGAACGGCACGAGTTCGGGGCGCAGATGCCCGACTGGTTCGACCGGCTCACTGATCGCCGTCAGGAGGTGGTCGACGAGTTCGAGCAGTTGCGCGACCATCCTGCGTCGCGCAGCGTGATCGACACGGCCAAACTCGATCGGCTCATTCGCGAGTGGCCCGATCGCTCGACCTCAGCCGACGAGGCGACCATGCGCGATTACCAGTGCGCACTCAGCCGGGCGCTCGCCGTGAGCCGCTATCTCCGCTGGTTCGAGGCCAGGGCTCGTCGCGTGGCCACCGGTGGATCGGTCGTTGTTCTACCGGTCCGCTGATCGACCGGGGCCTCGCCGGCCGCCCGGAGCAATCGCACGCACATAGGTCGCTCGCCGTCGCCAACCGTCGACATACGGTACGCCGGCGAGCGACTGCCACCACCAGCGGTGGCTCCGGGTGCGATACGAGGCGATGGCGATCCGTTCGCGTGGTCCAGGTCGGTAGGTGCGGGCCCAGTCGACGAGGGCTGGCGAGGCCGCGGGCCTGAGCGTGGACCAGGCGTCGGTGAGGGCAAGGGCCAGAGCTCCGCGAGCCTGCCAGGCGCTGGCGACGGAGTGGAGACGGTCGATGTCGAGATCGTCGACCAGCGCGGCCTGCACGACGTCGCGCACGGTGATCAGCCGAGGCTCGAAGTCGCTGAGTGCGGCGTGGAACGCGCAGTGCAGTAGGCGCTCTTCGGGTGGCAGCGTTCGTACCGTGCGCCCCACCAACTCCACCGTCGCAGTGGTGGCGAACAGGCCGTCGGCATCGACGGTGAACGCGAACGGTCCGCTCAGGAACGTGCGGTGCAGGTCGATGCAGAACCCGGATGGAGCATGCAGCGTGGCTCCCTTGCCGAAGTGCTCGTCGAATCCGTCGGCAAGTTCACCATCCGGCCGGGTGATGCCGACTGCCCCGAGGGCGGCTACCGCGTCGGCGAACTGCGCGCCGCGCACGAGCAGATCGATGTCGCTGTAGGGGCGCAGCGACGGATCGGTGTAGAGCAGCGCCGCGTGGGTGGGTCCTTTCACCACCATCACGTCGACGCCGGCGTTGTCGAGTTCGTGCAGCGTTGTGGCGAGGAGGTGGTCGAGGTGCAGCGAACGCACCATCCGATTGCGCTGCAGGTGGACCACCGCCGCATGCTGATCGTCCGAGACGGCGACAAGCCCCTGGCGGATGCCCTCGAGCAGGAATCCTCCGAGTCGATGGTGCCAGACACCGTCGACGAACCGGTCCCACGCCGGTCCGCTGAGCGGAGTGCTGATGATGGGTGCCGGCGACGGTTCGAGCCCGATGCGAGCGACGCCGATGATGGCTGCGTCGGCCTGATGCACGAGCCGAGGCTAGTCCGTCCCGTCAGGTCAGCCGCCCCCCTACACTGCGCCCAGTGTCATCGGCGGTCTCTGCACATCGAGCACCTGTCAGGGTGCTGTGGCTCATCAAGGGCCTTGGCCACGGCGGCGCCGAGTCCCTGCTCGTGTCGCTGGCTGAGGGGGCCGACCCCGATCTCGTCAGCTACGAGGCGGCGTACGTCCTGTCTCACAAGAACCTGCTCGCACCGGCGTTGCGCGATGCCGGTGTGCCGGTCACCGATCTCGGCTCGCGTCGGGGCTTCGATCTGGGTTGGCTGTGGCGATTGCGGCAACTGCTCAAACGGGGCCGCTTCGACGTCGTGCACGTGCATTCCCCGTACGTCGCCGGCCTTGCGCGATTGGTTGCGTTGACGGTCCGTTCGCGGCCGAGGCTGATGTCGACCGAGCACAACTCCTGGCAGATGTACCGCACGCCGACACGTCTGCTGAATCAGCTCACATTCCGGCTCGACGACGCGCACATCGCGGTGTCGAACCGGGCACTGCGTTCGATTCCCGAGCGACTGCGGAAGAACTGCGAGGTGATCGTCTACGGGGTCCACACCGATCAGATCGCCCTCATCTCGAAGTCCCGCGATTCGCTGCGCGCCGATTTGGGAATCGCGCCGCACCAGGTCGTGGTGTGCACCATTGCCAACCTGCGCCGTGAGAAGGGTTACCCCGATCTGCTCGCCGCTGCAGCATCGGTGATTGCCCGGAACGACGATGCACTCTTCCTTGCGGTCGGTCAGGGTCCGCTCGAGGCCGAGATCCGTGCCGCACACGCCGAACTCGGTCTCGGCGACCGGTTCCAGTTGCTCGGCTTCCGACGCGATGCATTGGGCATCCTGGTGGCCTCCGATGTGTTCGTGCTGGCATCGTTGTTCGAAGGGTTTCCCATCGCCGTGATGGAGGCGTTGGCGGCAGGCAAGCCGGTGGTTGCCACCGATGCCGGTGGGGTACCCGAGGTGATCGTCGACGGTGTCGAGGGCCGAGTGCTGCCGACGCAGCGACCACAGATGCTGGCCGACGCGATCCTCGAACTGGTCGAGAACCACGAGTTGCGGGCGCAGATGTCGGAAGCGGCTGCCGCAAAGGGTCAGTTCGTCGACATCGGGCAGGCGATCGAGCGAACGCAGGCGCTGTACGGCGAGGTCGTCGCGCGCCACCGCCGCCGCTGACCTGGCGGTGTACTTCGTGCCGCCCTCGACCGGCTCGAAGGTGAGCGCCGCCGTCGACGGAGAGCCGCCCTGCGAGAAGTCGTTCGGCCGGAACCCGGGCCCGAGCGCTGCGGTCCACACCAGGCGGCTATGAGGCACCACCTCGAGGTAGCAGCCGTTGCCCTCGTTGCGGTCACCCTCGGGCGAGCACATCACGGTGCGGAAGATGCCGCCGGGTGGGCAAGCGCCGCAACGTACCGTCAGGAACCGTTGCCGCCGACCGGAGGCGTCCGCAGGATCTTCTCCATCGGTCGACCCTTGGCCAGCTCGTCGACCAGCTTGTCGAGGAAACGGATCTCCTGCATCAGGCCGGGTTCGAGTTCCTGCACCTTCACGCCGCACACCGAGCCGGTGATCAGCGTGCGTGTCGGGTTCAACGCAGGTGCCCGGTCGAAGAAGGAGCGGAAGTCGGTGCCGTCAGCCAGACACGATTCGAGGCCCGACTGGTCGTAGCCGGTGAGCCAGCGGAAGATCTCGTCGACCTCGGCCCGGGTGCGGCCCTTGCGCTCGGCCTTGGCCACGTAGTGCGGATACACGCTGGCGACGCTGGTGGTGAAGATGCGGTGTGATGTCTGGGTCATCGGGTCGATCCTCGGGGCAGGCACCACCGTACTGCGGCGTGCCATCGGGCGTTGTGAACCCGTCGGTTCGGTGGGTAGGGTTTGGGTTTCACGACGCGGGGTGGAGCAGCTCGGTAGCTCGTCGGGCTCATAACCCGAAGGTCACAGGTTCAAATCCTGTCCCCGCCACGAAGGAAGGCCCTGGTAGATCGCACGATCCGCCAGGGCCTTCGCCGTTCTCCGGGCCCGACTTCTAACGGAACTTCTAACGTCGATTCGGCGGCAGGCACCGCACACGTTGCGTTCTGTGTACATCCCGTGGTTCGCAATGCACGTTGACGAGGCTGTCGCCGACGGGTCACGTTCTCATGAAGGCGCTGCCCGGATCGCAGTGCAAGCTGAGGTCGGTGCATGTGATCGTGCAAAGCTGCAGATCGTGAACGACGGCACAGCTCTCGAGCTGCATGTCGAGTCGCTTCTTCGCTCAGCCGGGTTGGAGCCACAACGGCGTCAGAAGATCAGAGGAGCGCGGCATCTCGATGAGTTCGATGTCGTCGTCGACATCACGTCGCTTGGCCTTTCGAGCAAATGGGTGATTGAGTGCAAGGACACGTCAGCGAAGGTCAAGAAGGACGTCGTGGTCGGGTTCTGCGGCCGGGTTGAGAACATTGGTGCTGACAAGGGGATCATGGTCAGTACTTCCGGATATCAATCCGGGTGCTGGGCGGCCGTCGAGAACAGAAGCGTTCACCTCCTGGTGACTTCCCAGCTCGAGGAGTTCCTGGGCGACGAGATTGCATGGGCGAGCCTTCGAAGGGCGCGCCCGAGGCTGGACGCCCTAATCCGTCGACTTGAGTCGATGCAGGTACGTGGCTCGCGCGCGCCAGGGTCACCCTTTCGTCGAGGATTCGAACAGCACTTTCCGACAGGTCCGGAGAGCGACCGCTTCTCGGAGCGACTCGCGGCGCTTGAGGTATTGTTCGCAGAGGTGACGAACGTTCTCGCAGGTGACCGACGCTTCCGGCTACCCGACCTGGAGTACGAGGAGGATCCGGAACAGATGCCGCCGGACGATTGGTATCCAACCTTGCGTGTCAGGGGCGTCCGGGCTTACGAACATGCAGTGACCGGCTATCTCGACGAGTGGGAAAGTTGGGCGGATCGGTTGGTGCCGCCCGGCTGAGCCGAAGAGTCGGACTCCATCGATGTTGGAGATCGCGCAGTCCACGGCTGAGCTGCTGACGAGTCGGCGCTGAGCCGTCATTGCTCGGTTGGTGCCAAGGGCTCGTCTGGGTCGACTTCACCTGCCCTTGGGATGTGCACGAACATGGCCATGATCCGCACAGTCGTCCCGAACAATGGATGCGTGACGTTGGTGGCGAAGTCGTACGGACCAAGCTCCTCAAGCTCGCCGTCGCTCGAACTCTGCATGACAGCATCCCTGCAGCGCTGGACTATCAGTGGCAACTGCCCCTGGCGCACGTAGTACAACAGCAGCTGGGTGAATGTGCTTGCTGTCCCGTAGCCAAGCAACTGCCCGACGTCAGTCGGAACCTCACCTTTCCCGCTCCAGATCTTGGCTTCGCCAACATGTGCGGCCTTCTCGTAGTAGCCAGTGTCGGCCTGAACGAAGATGTCGGTCTTGCCAGCGGATTGGAAGACTTCGCGATGGGCGCTGTCGAACACGGTGTTCAGGGTTGTCACCTGGAGTTCCCCCCGGATCACGGACGGGGTTGGTGTGGTGTGATCATGCCGCGTGTGTGGCTTCGTAGTCGACTGGGCTGAGGTAGCCGAGGGTCGAGTGGCGGCGGGTGGGGTTGTAGAACGCTTCGACGTAGTGGAACATCGCTTGGGCGAGTCCGGCTCTGGTTGGCCAGTGGTGGCGGTCGAGGAGTTCGCATTGCAGTGACGCGAAGAACGACTCGGCGACAGCGTTGTCAAGGGCATCGCCGACGGTCCCCATCGAGCCGAGCAGGCCGGCGTGACGGAGTCGTTGGCCGAACACCCATGACGTGTATTGGGCTCCATGGTCCGAGTGGACCGTGGTGCCTTCGGGGCGGCGGCGCAGGCGGGCCATCTCCAACGCGTCGACCACGAGCTCAGCACGGAGGTGATCAGCGATCGACCAGCCGATGACACAACGGGACCAGGCGTCGATCACGACCGCCATGTAGACCCAGCCTTCGGCGGTGCGATGTTGGGTGATGTCCTGCACCCATAGCCGGTCGGGCCGGTCGGGGCGGAACTGGCGGTGCACGAGATCATCCGAGATCGGGCCTCGTTCGGCGCGTGTGCACCGTTTCCCGCGTTGGCGACGGGTAACGCCTTGCAGGCCATGTTCACGCATCAACCGCTCCACACGTTTGTGGTTGACCTGCCGGCCCAGGCCGAGCCGCAACTCTGCGGTCACTCTCGGAGCCCCGTAGGTGCCGTGGGACTGGTCGTGAATCTTGACGATCAACTCGCCGAGATCGATGTCGTCGACCATCTTCGGGGTCGGGTTCGCGCGTCGCTGCCGCCACGCGAAGAACGCCGATCGGGACACCTTCATCGTTCGACAACACGCCTCGATCGGCAGATCAGCGCAGTCGTCAGCGATGAAGGTGAACATCATTTTGGGAGGACGTTCTCCCGAGCGAAGAACGCGGCGGCCCGCTTGAGGATCTCGACTTCCATCTCGAGTACACGGTTCGCTCGGCGGAGCTTCACCAGCTCGGCACGCTCATCGCTCGACAGGCCCGGCTTGGCACCGTCATCGATGTCGGCCTGGGCCATCCAGCCGCGCAGGCAGCTGTCAGAGATACCGAGATCCTCGGCAATCTTCGAGACCGGCTTCTCGCGCAACCGTGCCAACTCGACAGCACGGCGACGGAACTCCGGTGGGTGTGGACGAGGCATCAGGACTCCTTCCGGACGGGCCTTCGCCCGCCTCAGATTAGGTGTCCGTCATTCAGGGGGAACTCCAGACTTCGCCATGCGCGACTTCACCGCCGCGCAAGCCGACGACCTCTACGAGCTCGTC
>JBIKLX010000187.1:0-6035 GCA_044359565.1 Ilumatobacteraceae bacterium | reverse complement strand
AGCGCATCTACAACTCCCCCACCCTCGACCCGCCCCGCTGACCCGAGTCGCTCCCGCGCACCCGAGTCGCAGCCGCGCACCCGAGTTCATTGCGTTCACACGGGTGCGCGAACAACCCTCGGGGAGCGCCTCAGACCGGCTGGTCAGCCACCACGCGGCCACCCGCAAGTTCCACCCGCCGGGTCAGCCGCACCGCCTCGAGCAGTGCCCGGTCGTGGGTGACCAGCAGCACCGTGCCGCGGAACTGCTCGAGCGCCTGCTCGAGTTGTTCGATGGCGGGAAGGTCGAGGTGGTTGGTCGGCTCGTCGAGCACGAGGCAGTTGGTGCCTGTGGCCATCAGCAGCGCCAGCACGGCCCGGGTACGTTCGCCGGGCGACAGCGATGCCGTGGGCCGGTGCACCTCACCGGCACCGATCCCGAACTTCGCGAGGAGAGTGCGCGCCTCTGGCACCGTCATCGACGTGGCCGCCATGAACGACTCGAGCACGGTGCCCTCGTCCGACAACTGACCGCGACGCTGCTCGAGCTCGCCCACCACCACCCCGGGTCCGAACCACCGCTCGCCGGCGTCGAGATCGCGCCGGCCGAGCATCACATCGAGCAGCGTGCTCTTGCCGCTGCCGTTGTGGCCCACGATGGCCACCCGTTCGCCGGCACCGATGGTGAGGTCGATCGGGCCGAGCGTGAAGTCGCCGTGCTGTGCGACGGCACCGGTGAGCCGAACCACCTCGCCGCTGCGGGCCGTTTCGCCGAAGGTGAGGCGCAACTCCCAGGCTTCACGCGGTTCGTCGACCTCTTCGAGCCGCTCCATCGCCCGCTCGGTACGCGCCGCCCGGGCCGCCAACTGCTCGGTCTGGTTCACCTTGAACGCCTTCACGTTCTTGTCGTTGTCGCTCGGCTTCTTCTTCGCCTTGCTCAACCCGATCGACGCCCATTCGCGCTCGCGCTGTGCCCTGCCGAGCAGCGCGTCCTTCTTCGTGGCGTACTCGTCGTATCGCTCACGAGCGTGCCGGGCCGCCACCTCGCGTTCGGTGAGGAACGCCTCCCACCCACCGGCGAACACGGTGAGGCGATGGCTGAACTCGTCGAACTCGGCCACGTGGGTGACGGTGCGGCGCAGGAACTCGCGGTCGTGGCTCACCACCACCAGCGGAGCCGATTGACCAACCACCCACTCCTCCAGCCGGGCCAGGCCGTCGAGGTCGAGGTCGTTGGTCGGCTCGTCGAGCAGGAAGACGTCGAAGCGCGCCAGCAGCAGCGCGGCGAGGCTCACCCGCGCTGCCTCACCACCCGACAGCGATGCCATCGACTGGGCGAGCAGGCGATCGGCGAGGCCGAGGTCGGCCCACACCGCGCCGATGCGTGCCTCGAGATCGGCGCCACCGAGCGCCAACCAGCGGTCGAGCGCGTCGGAGTAGCGATCGTCGCTGCCCGGTTCGCCGGTGGCCAGTGCAGCCGTGGCGGCATCGAGTTCGGCGCTGGCCGGGCCCACGCCGGTGCGTCGGGCCAGGAACTCGGCCGCCGTCTCGTCGTGGCTGCGCTCGGGCTCTTGGGGCAGGTATCCCACGCTCGAGGTCGCCGGCATCACGGCCACCGAGCCGCTGTCGATGGGCTGCAACCCGGCCAGCACGCGCAACAGTGTCGACTTGCCCACACCGTTCGGCCCCACCAGGCCCATCCGCCAACCGGGCGACACCTGCAACTCGACGTCGTCGAACAGCACCGTCGGCCCCAGCGCCAGCCGGAGCGATCGAGCATGGATCGACGCCACCATCGCCCACCCATCCTGCCCCACCCACCCACCTCCCCCACCGCGTTTGTGAGCAAACCCATGCAGGACGGGGCGCAGCTCACAGACGCTGGAGGTGCGCGGTTGCGTTTGTGAGCAAACCCCCACCAGGACCCGATCCCGCTCACAGACGCGGACATGCGGCGGGACGTCGGGGGGCGGCGATTGTGAGCGGACCCGCACCAGGGGTCGGCTCCGCTCACAATCGCTGACGAGGGGAGGGGGTCGGTACCCTGCAGGGTCGCCATGTCGCTCGCCGATCTCGCTCCCCTGTTGCGCTCCGATGCGGGCCTCACCCATGCCTTCGGCGACCAGCAGGCCGTCGTGGCCGTGGGCGAAGCGGCGCGAGCGGTCTCCATCGCAGCCCTCAGCCGGCTCGGTGGCCGCAAGCCACTGCTGGTCGCCTGCCCCACCGGCAGCGATGCCGGGCAGTTGTTCGACGACCTGCGTCAGTTCCTCCCGGCAATCGACGGTCACGAACAGGTGGTGCTGTTCCCGGCCTGGGAGACGCTGCCGTTCGAGCGGGTGAGCCCGAGCGTCGAGACGATGGGGCGCCGCCTCGAAGTGCTGTGGCGCCTACGCAGCCCCGAGCGGATGCCGGCCGTGGTGGTCACCGGCGTGCGTGCCCTGCTGCAGAAGATCGGGCCCGACGCGCTCGCCATCGAGCCCATCACCGTGCGGCCCGGGGCCACACTCGATGCCGACCACCTGCTCGCCACGCTGGTGGGCTACGGCTACCGACGCGAGGAACTCGTCGAGCACCGCGGCGAGGTGGCCCGACGCGGCGCCATCATCGACGTCTTCCCCAGCACCGCCGACGCCCCCATCCGCATCGACCTCTGGGGCGACGAGATCGACCGGCTCACCGAGTTCTCGGTCAGCGACCAACGCAGCACCGTCGACCTCGCCGAGGCCCACATCTTCCCCGCCCGCGAACTGCTGCCCTCACCCGCCGTGCGCGAACGCGCCAGCCGGTTGCTGGCCGACGAACCGTGGGGTCGCGAGCAGTGGGAACGCCTCGCCGAGGGCACCGTGTTCGACGGCATGGAGAGCTGGCTGCCCTGGCTGGTCGAGCGCGACCAGTTGATCACCGACCTCCTGCCCGCCACCGGCAAGGTGGTCCTGGTCGAACCCCGCCGTATGCGCGACCGCGCCGACGATCTGCTGGCCGAGGAGGACGACCTCGCCCGCAGCCTCGCCAGCACCTGGGCCCGCGACGCCGACAGGGCCTTCCCGCGCCTGCACGCCGGCACCGACCGCCTGCTCGCCAGCGATCAGCCGATGTGGACGGTGGGCAGCACACCCGCGCACCCCGACGCCCCGATGGTGCAGGCCACGGGCTGGGGCCCCGTGGTCGGCGACGGCGAGGCGCTGGCCAACCGCCTGAGCGGCCTGCTGGCCGAGCGCTACCGGGTGGTGGTGGCCGCCGACGGCGAGGGCTCGGCCCAACGCCTCGCCCAGCTGCTGCGCGACCGCGGTCTCGAGTTCCGCGTGGCCGGCCCCGACACCGATCTCACCCGACCCGGCGGCTACGTGACGGTGGCCCCGCTGCACCGCGGCTTCCTGCTGCCCGCCGCCCAACTGGCCGTCGTGGCCGAGGGCGACCTCACCGGCCGCCGCCGCAGCCACCGCCAGGCCCGCCCCCGCAAACGCCAGAGCGCCGGCTTCTTCGAAGACCTGCGGCCCGGCAACTACGTGGTGCACCACCAGCACGGCGTGGGCCAGTACGAGGGCATGGTGAAGCGCACCATCGGCGGGGTCGAGCGCGACTACCTGCTGCTGTCGTACAAGGGCGGCGACAAGCTGTACGTGCCCAGCGACCAGATCGACGCGCTGCGCCAGTACGTGGGCGGCGAGACCCCCAGCCTCCACCGCCTCGGCGGCGCCGATTTCGCCAAGGCCAAGTCGCGGGTGCGCAGCGCCGTGCGCGAGATCGCGCAGGAACTCGTCGTGCTGTACCAGCGCCGGGTGAACGCCGAGGGCTATGCCTTCGGCAACGACACCCCGTGGCAGCACGAGATGGAAGACGCCTTCCCCTTCGCCGAGACGCCCGACCAGAAGGTGGCGATCGACGAGGTGAAGGCCGACATGGAGCGGCGCTACCCGATGGACCGCCTGGTGTGCGGCGATGTCGGCTTCGGCAAGACAGAAGTGGCTGTGCGCGCCGCGTTCAAGGCCATCCAGGACGGCAAGCAGGTGGCCGTGCTGTGCCCCACCACCCTGCTCGCCACCCAGCACGGCAACACCTTCGCCGACCGGTTCGCCGGATTCCCCGTGCGGGTCGAGACGCTCAGCCGCTTCCTCACCAACAAAGAGGCCAAGCAGGTGATGGAAGGCCTCGCCAGCGGCGAGATCGACTGCGTCATCGGCACCCACCGTCTGCTGCAGGAAGGGGTGCGCTTCAAAGACCTCGGCCTGCTCGTCGTCGACGAGGAACAACGCTTCGGTGTGCAGGCGAAGGAGGCGATGAAGAAACTGAAGGTGAACGTCGACGTGCTCACCCTCAGCGCCACGCCCATCCCGCGCACGCTCGAGATGAGCCTGGTGGGCATTCGCGACCTGTCGCTGCTGAACACCCCGCCCGCCGACCGCCAGCCCATCCTCACGTTCGTGGGCGAGTACGACGAACGCGTCGCGGTCGAAGCCATCCGCCGCGAACTGCTGCGCGAGGGCCAGGTGTTCTGGGTGCACAACCGCGTCGGCACCATCGATCAGTGCGCCAGCCGACTGCGCGAACTCGTACCTGAAGCACGTATCGCCATCGCCCACGGCCAGATGGACGAAGGGTCGCTCGAGCAGATCGTGCTCGACTTCTGGGAGGGCCGCTTCGACGTGCTGGTGTGCACCACCATCATCGAGAGCGGCATCGACATGCCCACGGTGAACACGCTGGTGGTCGAGCGTGCCGACCTGCTGGGCCTCGGCCAGTTGCACCAGTTGCGCGGCCGCGTGGGCCGCAGCGGGTCGCGCGCCTACGCCTACCTGTTCCACCCTCGCGACGCTCGCCTCACCGAAGAGGCCTACGAACGCCTGCGCACCATCGGCGAGGCCACCGAACTGGGCAGTGGGTTCAAGATCGCCATGCGCGACCTCGAGATCCGCGGCGCCGGCAACCTGCTGGGCGAATCGCAGAGCGGCCACATCGCCGCCGTCGGCTACGACCTCTACTGCCAGATGGTCACCGAGGCCGTGGGCGAGATGAAGGGCGAAGCAGCGCCGAAGCCGCCGGCCGAGGTGAAGCTCGACGTGCCCACCGACGCGTACCTGCCGGCCGACTACGTGACGAAGGAAGAGTCGCGGCTCGAGGCCTACCGCCGCCTCGCGGCGGTCACCAGCCAGAGCGAGGTCGACGACATCCGCGCCGAGTGGGAAGACCGCTACGGCCCGGTGCCCACACCGGCCGACGAGTTGCTCACCGTTGCGGCGCTGCGTGGCGAGTGCCACCGCCTGGGCCTGCGCGATGTGCAGATCATCGGCGGCGCAGCCCGCCTCGGTCCGCTGCAGTTGAAGGTGAGCGAGATGATGCGCCTGAAGCGCCTCAGCCGCACCGCCATCTACAAAGAGGACGCCGGCCAACTCGTGGTGCCCATCGCCCGCGGTGTCGAGCCCGCCACGTTCCTGGTGGGATTCCTGCGCGAGCTCGTCCCCACCGCCGATGCGGAATCGGCCCGCGGCAACTAGGGTCGGCTGCCGTGATCCGCCGCCTGCTCCCGCTCGCCCTGTCGCTCGTCGCCCTCGCCACCCTCACCTCGTGCGGCACCTTCTCCAACAACCACGAGGCAGCCTCGGTGAACGGCGTCGCCCTCGACCGCAGCGACCTCGAGCTGTACACCCGCGAACTGTACGCAGTGCAGGGCGGCACGATCCTGGCCGACCAACCGCGTGAGGTGCTGTCGAACTGGGTGATCGACGAACTCATCCGCCAATACCTCGCCGACCAGAACGTTGCCGTCGACGATGTCACGATCACTCAGGCCACCACCCAGGTCGAGTCCGGGTTGATGGGCCAACAGCTCCAGGTCAGCGACGCGACCCGGTCGTTCCTCATCGACAGCACCGCACTGCGCCTCGCCTTCAGCTCCACCCAACAGGACGGGGCGCTGCTCGACTTCGCCAAGGCGGCATCGGTAGCGATCGATCCGCGGTACGGCCGCTGGAGCCTCGACGCTGGGGCCGTGGTGCCGCTGGGCTGAGCAGGTGAACCTGCCCGTCATCACCGTCGTCGGCCTCGGGCCGGGCGACGAAC
>JBIKLX010000186.1:0-6059 GCA_044359565.1 Ilumatobacteraceae bacterium | reverse complement strand
CGCATCGCGCCCGACCTGTACTTCGCGTGTGGCATCTCCGGTGCGATCCAGCACTGGGTGGGCGCGATGGCGTCGAAGAAGATCCTCGCCATCAACACCGATGCCGAGGCGAACATGGTCACCAAGGCCGACTACGCCGTCATCGGCGATCTGCATCAGGTCATCCCCGCCATCAGCGCCGAGATCCGCCGCCGCCGCGGCTGACGGTGGTTGACTGATCGGGTGAGTGCCGCACCCGTCGCCGATCCGGTCGCATCGCCGTCGTCGCGGCGTTCGCTGATGCTGGCCACCTGGGGCCTGATGGCTGCGGTGGGCATGGTGCTGCTGTCGGGCGGCATGTTCAGCACCCTGCTCGGTGTGCGCGCCGAGTTGGATGGCCTGCCCACGGTGCTCAGCGGTGCCATCAGCGGCGCCTACTACGCCGGGTTCCTGGTGGGCTCGCGGTTCGCGCTGCGGGCGCTGGGCAAGGTGGGCCACATCCGGGTGTTCGCCGCCCTCACGGCCATGCTGTCGGCCGCCGTGCTGGGCATCGGTCTCCTCGGGGTTCCGGTGATGTGGCTCGTACTGCGGGCGGTCACCGGGCTGTGCTTCGCCGGTGTGTACGTGGTGGCCGAGTCGTGGCTGAACGGCTTGGCGAGCAACGAGTTCCGCGGCCGCCTCCTGGCCACCTACTCGGTCATCGTCGCTGCGGCGTACGGCGCCGGCCAGTTGGCGGTGTTCGACTTCGATGCCCGGTCGCTGACGGGCTACGCCATCGCGGCCGTCGTCGCCTCGTTGGCCGTGGTGCCGGTGGCGATGTCCGAGCAGGCCACGGTGCCCGAGGCGCAGGAGCACTCGCGGTTGTCGATGCGCGAGTTGGCCCGCATCGTGCCCACCGGCATGGCCACCAACCTGCTCGTCGGCCTGGCGCACGGGTCGATGATGGGCATGGCTGCTGTCTACGCCACCCGTGAGGGCCTCAGCGTGGGCCGCACCGGTCTGCTGCTGGCCGCCCTGCAGTTGGGCGGCATGGTGATGACGTTCCCGGTGTCGGCTGCATCCGACGAGATCGACCGCCGCGTGGTGGGCGTCGTCGCCTGCCTCGGTGCCATGGTCGCCGGCGGCCTGCTATTGCTCGGCCCGGCTTCCAGCCCGATGGCCGTGGTGCTGATGATCCTCGTGGGCGGGTTCAGCTATCCGCTGTATTCCATCGCCTCGGCGTACACCAACGACTGGCTCGACCCCGACCAGCTCAGCGCCGCGGCCAGCCAACTCGTCACCCTGTACGGCATCGGGGCGATGATCGGCCCGTTCGTCGGTGCTGCGTTCATCGAGGTGCTCGGCACGCAGGGCTACCTGTGGTCGATCATCGTGCTGCACGGCGTCATCGCCGTGTTCCTCGCGTACCGCATCCGTGCCTGGCACGCGCCGCTCACCAAGCGGCCCTGGAGCGAGGCATCGGTGCCGGCCCGGGCGTTCTTCGTCCCCGCCAACATCGTGTCGATGGGCATCCACCGCCGCCGCCCTCGCCACCCCCACCCCTAGCCGCGTTTGTGAGCTGCCCCCTGCTGGACAGGGTTCTGCTCACAATCGCCGGTGTGCCGGTGCCCGTAGCTTGGTGCGTTTGTGAGCTGCCCCCTGCTGGACAGGGTTCCGCTCACAATCGCAGCGGTTGGTGCGCAGACCCGAGCGTTTGTGAGCGCTCTGCCACTAGAACCGCGGTTTGCTCACAAACGCCGGGGGCGAGGGGGCTACCGATGCTGCGTTTGTGAGCGCAGCCCTGCTGTACCGGGGGCTGCTCACAAACGCAGGGGGTTGGGGGTGGGATCAGGCGAGGCGGGCGAGTTGGGTCTGCTGCCACTGGGCGGTGGCGTCGACGTTGTTGAACGTGAACACGTGCAGGCCCTCGATGCCCAGCTCGGCGCCTGCCTTGCTGAGCGGGGCGATGAGCTTGGTGGGGTCGTAGCCGCCGGGGGTGAAGAAGCGGCCCATGATGCCCTTGTTCTTCTTCACGTAGCGCACCGACGAACCGATGCCCAGCCGAACGCTCATCGTGATGAGCTTGGTGCGGTCGATCACACCCGGCACGCCGATGTGCACCGGCAGGGTGAGGCCGGCCTTGCGCTCGTCGGCCAGCCAGCGCTTGATCTGGTCGGCGTCGAAGCACATCTGCGTGCTGGCGAAGCCCTCCACGCCGGCCTCGGCAAGCAGTGCCTGCTTGGTGTGCAGCGCCTCGTGCATCACCGACGGGTCGAACATCGCGTGGCCGTCCGGGTACGAGGTGACGCCGATGCGGGTGACGCCCGAGTCGGTGCCGAGGAAGTCGCGCAGCCAGTCGACCGCACCCTCGTAGGGGCCGGCGGCCTCGGGGGCGTCGCCGGCGACGAGGAAGATCTCGGTGAGGCCATTGGCCTTGCACCACGCCGCCAGTTCGGCCACATGATCGGGGCCGGTGGTGAGACGTGCCGAGAAGTGCGGCACGGCCAGGTGTCCCTTGGCCTGCAGGCGCAGGGTGAGCTCTTGGGTGGCGGCGATGCCCTTGGCGGGCGAGCAGGTGACCGACACCGAGCAACCTGCGGGCAGGAAGTCGATCTGCGCCTCGAGGTTCTTCATCGGGATGACCTCGTAGCGGGCCTCGGCGACGAGGTGGCGCTGCAGGGCGGGTGCGGTCTGGGGGAGCGGGGCGGTCGACATGGCGGATCCTGTTCGGTGATGGTCGAGACGGGTGGTCGATAGGGGTGGTCGGCGGGTCAGGCGAATTCGTCGGGCAGCTCGGCCTTGCGCCGGGCGATGAAGTCGAGGAGCTCGGCGTCGATGGCGTCGTCGATGGCGGGTGCCTCGTACTCGGCGAGGCGTCGCTTCCACAGCGCGTTGGCTCGCTGGGCCGCATCGAGACCGCCCTCTTCGATCCACTGTTCGTAGCTGGCGTTGTCGGCCGTGTCGCTGCGGTAGAAGGCGGTCTCGAAGTTCTGCAGCGTGTGGCTGGTACCGAGGAAGTGCTGGCCTGGTTCGTTCTCGCGGAACGCCGACATGGCCTGTGCGTTCTCGCTGATGTCGAGGCCGCGAGCGAAGGTGGTCATCATGCCCAACTGGTCGTGGTCGAGGATGAACTTCTCGTAGCCGATGGCGAGGCCACCCTCCAGCCAGCCGGCTGCGTGGAGCACAAAGTTCACCCCGCCCATCACCGTCGGCAGCAAGGTGGCGGCGCTCTCGTACGCGGCCTGCGCGTCGGGCAGCTTCGATGCGGTGAGCGACCCGCCGGAGCGGAACGGCACACCGAGGCGGCGGGCCAGCGCTGCCATCGTGTACAGGACGATGGCAGGCTCGGGGGTGCCGAAGGTGGGTGCCCCGGTCTGCATGCTCATCGAACTGGCAAACGAGCCGAGGATGACGGGTGCCCCGGGCCGGATGAGCTGAGTGAAGGTCATCCCGGCCAGCGCCTCGGCCAGGGTCTGCGCGCACACACCGGCCGATGTGCTGGGCGCCATCGCCCCGGCCAGGATGAACGGGGTGATGATGGTGGCCTGGTTGTTGCGGGCGTAGCACTCGGCGGCGGCCAGCATGGTGCCGTCCCACACGAGCGGCGACGAGGCGTTGATGAGGCTGGTCATCACCGTGCGGTCGTTCAGGTCGCCGCCAAATGCGATACGGGCCAGGTCGACGCTGTCCTGGGCTCGTTCGCCCGCGGTGACCGAGCCCATGAACGGTTTGTCGCTGTAGCGGATGTGGGCGTACACCATGTCGAGGTGGCGCTTGCTGACGGGCACATCCACCGGTTCGCACACGGTGCCGCCCGAGTGGTGCAGGTAGGGCGACACGTAGGCGAGCTTCACGAAGTTCTGGAAGTCGGCCAACGTGGCGTAGCGGCGGCCCTGGTCGAGGTCGTGCACGAACGGCGAGCCGTAGTTCGGGGCGAACACGGTGTGCTTGCCGCCGATCTCGACGTTGTTCTCGGGATTGCGGGCGTGCTGGGTGTACTGCGCAGGGGCCGATGCCTGCACGATGCTGCGGCACAGCCCGCGTGGGAAGCGCACCCGGGTGCCTTGCACATCGGCGCCCGCCGCGGCGAACACGGGCAGCGCCGACGGGTAGTCGCGGATCTCGACACCGATCTCGGCGAGGATCGTCTCGGCGTTGGCCTCGATGGTGGCGAGGCCCTCTTCGCTGACGATCTCGTAGGGCTGCATCGTGCGGGTGAGATAGGTGACGCGGTCGACCGCGTGGGCGGCGCGCATCGCCTGGCGAGCGGCGCGGCCTCCGCTGCGACGCGAAGTGGTGGGCTCACTCATGGTTGGCCTCCTACGGTGACGGTGCTGCTGGTGTCGTCGACAGGTCCGGCGCTCGCACGGCGCCGACGGCGACCCCGGTCGGCCTGATCGCCACCTGCCGACTCGATGCGCTCGGGCAGGGTGACGACGGCGCCGAGATACGTGCTGGGCGCGGTCTTGTGCGGGAACGCCATTGCCTCGACGAACAGTTGCTGGAACTGCGGCTCGGTGGCGGTCTCGATCTTCACCACGCCGCGCACGGCGGTCTCCATCTCGCGCCGGGCGGCGAGTGACAGCAGCGCCCGTGCTGCACCGACACCAGCGGCGTTGCCGACCGAGCGCACCGACTCGACCGGACAGTCGGGCACGAGGCCCAGCACCAACGCGTACAGCGGGTCGATGTGCGCACCGAACGCACCGGCCAGGCGGATGTCGTGTACTTCGGTGAGGCCGGCGTGACCGATGAGCAGGTCGATGCCTGCCCGTAGGGCAGCCTTGGCCAACTGGATGGCGCGCACGTCGTTCTGGGTGATGCTGAGCGTGACGGCGTCGGTGTGGTGGACGATGTAGCGGAAGGTGCGCCCGTCGGGCACGACGCGTGGGGTGCGCTCGGCGAGCGAGCCCTGCACCACGCCGTCGGTGTCGATGACGCCAGCGAGGTACATCTCGCCGATCACCTCGATGATGCCCGAGCCGCAAATGCCCGAGATGTCGAGGTGGGCCACCGACTCGGCGAACGCGGGGTCGTCGCTCCACAGGTCGCTGCCGATGACCTTGAAGCGGGGTTCGAGGGTGGCCCGGTCGATGCGCACCCGTTCGATGGCGCCTGCGGTGGCCCGCTGACCACAGCTCAGCTGGGCTCCTTCGAACGCCGGGCCGGTGGGGCTGGATGCGGCGAACTGCCGGATGTGGTCGCCCAGCACGATCTCGGCGTTGGTGCCCACATCGACGACCAACTGGGTGGTCGCGGAACGATGCGGCCCTTCGGCAAGCACCACCGCGGCGGTGTCGGCGCCGACGTGACCGGCGATGCACGGGCCGACGTAGACGCGGGCGTGGGGGAGGGGCAGGTCGAGATCGAGTGCCGGCACCTGCACCGCTTCGGCAGTGGCGAGCGTGAACGGCGCCTGGCCGAGCGGTGTGGGGTCGATGCCCAGCAGCAGGTGGTGCATGATCGGGTTGCCGACCAACACCACTTCGAGCACATGGCCGTGGTCGACGCCCGACACATCGACGAGTTCGGCGATGAGGTCGACCAGTGCGCCGCGCACCGACTGGGTGAGCTGCTCGTCGCCACCCGGGTTCATCATCACGTACGACACCCGGCTCATCAGGTCTTCGCCGAAGCGGATCTGCGGGTTCATCCGCCCGGCCGACGCGAGCACCTCACCGCTGGCCAGGTCGCACAGGTGCCCGGCGATGGTGGTGGAGCCGATGTCGACGGCGATGCCACCGATGCGGTCGACGAACCCCGGCCACACCGCCACGACCTCGCCCGGTTCGGTGTCGTCGTCGCTGCGCCGTACTGCAACGGTGGCGGCCCGATCTTGTCCGGCGAACGCCCGGTGCACCTGGCGCAGGGCCGCCGGCGAGAGCCGGTCGGCGCGGCGCTGGTACACGGTCGCGAGTTGTTCGATGACGAGGTCGCTCATGCTCTCGGCGTCGCCGAGCACGCTGGGCTGCAGCTCGATGTAGGCCAGCGACACCGCCGGGTCGAGCACCACGTCGTCGAGTGCCAGAGCCTTGCGCACCACGGGGCGGTGCACCTGGCTCTCGGGCGGCACGTCGACCACCACGTCGCTCGCCACCAGC
>JBIKLX010000185.1:0-6071 GCA_044359565.1 Ilumatobacteraceae bacterium | reverse complement strand
CTTCTTGAACTTCATCTACGCGCTGCTGCTCATGTCGGTGTTCATCGCTGTGCTGGGCATCGTCATCACCCTGCTGCTGGCCGTGTACGAGCGGCGCCGCGAACTGGGCCTGGTGCGCGCCATCGGCATGACCCGCCCGCAGGTGCGCAGCAGCATCCGCTGGGAAGCCTTCGTCACCGCTGTGCTCGGTGTGGTGATGGGCGTCGGTCTCGGTGTGTCGCTCGGCTGGATCGTGGTGAAGGCGCTGGCCGACCAGGGGCTCGAGTCGTTCAGCGTGTCGGTGCTGTCGATCAGCCTGTTCGCCGCACTGGCCATCGTGTTCGCCATCATCGCCGCTTGGTGGCCGGCCACCCGCGCCGCCAAGAGCGACATCCTGCAGGCCATCGCCACGACCTGAGTGAGGCGGCTGAGTTCGGCGGCTGAGTTCGGGCGGCTGAGGCGCCGATACCCTGTGCGGATGTTCCGACTCGCCTGGCGCGGCGTCATCGCTCGATTCGGACGCATCCTGCTGACGGCGCTCGCCATCATCGCCAGCACTGCGTTCCTGTCGGGCACGTTCATCTTCAAAGACACCGTCGGGCGCACCTTCGACGCGCTGTTCGCCCAGGTGTACGACGACGTCGACGCCTATGTGCAGAGCGGCGACACCATCGAGACGGCGTTCGGCTTCGAGGTGCGCGGCAAGATCGCCCTCGACACCGTCGACCTGGTGGCCACCGTGCCCGGTGTGGCCGACGCCCAGGCGTTCGTGCAGGGCGACGCCGTGGTCATCGACCGCGACGGCGAGCCGGTGGCGCCGCGCACCTCGCCCAACTTCGGCAGCACCATCAACAGCGGTGCCCTCTCGGTGTGGCGCATCGCCGAGGGCCGCGCCCCCACCGGGCCCGCCGACGTCGTGCTCGACCGAGCGACGGCCGACGACGCCGGCTACCGGGTGGGCGACCAGGTGAAGGTGAACGCCGAGGGCGGCTCGCGCACCTTCACCCTCGTCGGCATCGCGGTCTACGACGACATCGCCTCACCCGGCAACGCCACCTGGGCCCTGTTCGACGGTGCCACCGCCTCGGAGTTCGTGGCCAAGCCCGGCTTCGTCGATGCGGTGCTGGTGCTGGGCGACGGCACGCTGAGCGACGACGAACTGGCCGCCCGAGTGCAACAGGAACTCACCGCGGCGCAGCCCGACACATCGTTCGAGACGCTCACGGGCGCCGGCATCACCGAGCAGACCCAGACCGACATCGAGCAGGGGCTGCAGTTCTTCACCCTGTTCCTGGCGATCTTCTCGATGATCGCCCTCGGGGTGGGCAGCTTCGTCATCTACAACGTGTTCTCCATCACCGCCGCCCAGCGCCGCCGCGAGCACGCCTTGCTGCGCGCCGTCGGTGCCAGCCGGCGCCAGGTCACGCGGCTGATGCTGGGCGAAGCACTCGCCGTGGGTGTGGTGGGTTCGCTGCTCGGTCTGGTGGGTGGCATCGGCCTCGCCATCGGCATTCGCGAACTGCTCGAGGTGCTCGGGTTCGGCATCCCCGCCCGCGGCCTAGCGGTCGAGCAGTCCACGGTGGTCATCACGCTCACCGCCGGGCTCGTCACCACATTCGTCGCCGCACTGGTCCCCGCGCTCGCCGCCGGCCGCATCTCGCCGGTTGCCGCCATGGCCGAAACCGCCTTCGAGCGCCAGCGGCCGATGGGCCGGCGTATCGCCCTGGCGCTGGTGTGCATCGTGCTCGGCGTCGGTGCCATCGTGGCGGTCATCTCCGGTGCCGACGCGCTGCTGCTGGGTGCTGCCGTGCTGCTGATCGTGGTGGGCGTGCTGCTGCTGGGCCCGGTGATGTCGGCGCCCGTCGCCCGTGTGCTCGGCGCACCCATCGAGCGGTTCCGCGGGGTGACGGGCACGATGGCCCGCGGCAACATGCAGCGCAACCCGTCGCGTGCGGCCCGCACCGCTGCGCCCGTGCTCATCGGCGTCGCGCTGGTCACCGGTGCGTCGGTGTTCGCCACCTCCATCAAGGCCCAACTGCGCGACACCATCGGCGACCAGTTCATCGGCGACTACGTCATCAACTCCACCAACGGCGGCTCGCTGAGCTTCGGCCAGGAGTTCGTCGACCAGGTGAACGCGCTGCCCGAGGTGGGTGCCGCGACGGGCCTCGGCTTCACCGTGCTGCAGTACGCCGACCGCCCGGGTGGCGCCTTCGCCAGCACCGTCAACCCGGTCACCGCGGCCGAACTGCTCGATTACGACTTCGTCGAGGGCGGCTTCGAACGCCTCACCGTCGACGGCCTGCTCATCAGCACCGGCGAGGCCGAACGAGAGAACCTGCAGATCGGCTCCACGCTCGCGGTGAAGGTGGGTGACCAGGTGCTCACCCTCACGGTGCAGGGCATCTACCGCTCGAGCGAACTCGCCCAGGCCCGGGTGGTGCACCGCGACCTCACCAACGGCACATCGGTGCGCAACACCGCGGGGCTCGTGTTCCTCACCCGTGCGCCAGACGTGAGCGACGCCGACCTGCGCCGCGCCGTCGACGGCGCAATTGCCGACTACGGCATCGGCGAGCTACAAGACCGCGAGCAGTTCATCGACGGACGCGGCGACATCATCGATCAGTCGCTCGCTTTCATCTACGGCCTGCTGGCACTGTCGGTCGTCATCGCCGCCTTCGGCATCGTGCTCACCATGCTGCTGGCCGTGTACGAGCGGCGGCGCGAGATCGGCCTGCTCCGCGCCGTCGGCATGACCCGTAGCCAGGTGCGTGCCACGGTGCGCTGGGAGAGCGTGCTCACCTCGCTGTACGGCGCCGTGGTGGGCGTGGCCGTAGGACTGGTGCTGGGCTACGTCGTCATCGTTGCCCTGCGCGATCAGGGTCTCACCCGCTACGTCGTACCGGTCAACGCCATCGTCGTCATCGTGGTGGCGGCGTTCGTCGTGGGCGTGCTCGCCGCGGTGCTGCCCGCCCGCCGCGCCACCCGGCTCGACATCCTCGACTCCATCGCCGCCGACGGCTGAACCGCGTGACGGCGCCGACTCGGCGGCAGACTGTCGGGGTGGACCCGCACCATCTGCCCCCAGCGGCGCTCGAGTTCCTCACCGAGCGGCACCTCGCCTCGCTCACCACACTGCGCGCCGATGGCAGCCCGCACGTGGTGCCGGTGGGCTTCAGCTTCGACCCCACCACTGCGCTGGTGCGGGTCATCACATTCGCCCCATCGGTGAAGGCACGCAACGCCGCCCGGGGTGGCCGTGCTGCGGTGAGCCAGGTCGACGGCGGCCGCTGGATCACGCTCGAGGGAACCTGCCGCCTGGCCACCGAAGCCGATGCTGTCGCCGCCGCCGTGCAGGGCTATGCGGCCCGCTACCGCCAACCCAAGGAACGCACCGATCGCGTGGCCATCGAGATCGCCGTCGACCGCGTGCTGTGCGGGGCACTGCTGAAAGGCAACGCATGAAGCCCGCCCCGCCCTTGCGAGCAAAGCTCGAGATCGGCGCCGACGCCGTGTTCACCGTGCTCCACGCACCCCCTGGCTTCGCGACGCTGCTCGGCGACGTGGGCGACGCTGTATGGCAGCGCAGCCTGTTCGCACCACTCGACCTCGTGCTCACGTTCCACGAGCGAGGGGCTGCGTTGAAGGCCGAGTGGCCCACACTCGCCGACGCAGCGCTGCCCGACGGTGTGGTGTGGATTGCGTTCCCCACCGCGGCGCGGGCCGGGGTGCTCGATGCCGATGCCGTGCGCGCTGCGGCCCCCCAGGGCTGGGTCGCCGACAAGGCGTGCAGCGTCGACCCGTCGTGGAGTGCGCTGCGCTTCGCCTACCGCGCCCCGCGGCTGCGCCCCAAAGACGCCGCCCGCACTCGGCGCGGCTGATCCGCCAGCAGATCGACGGAAGCGTCAGCCGGCCAACTGCTGGCGGCGCCAGGGCAACTCGGAGAGGAACTTCGCCGCAGCCGGGTGCGGGTCCATCTCCTTGGAGTCGTCGGCGTCGGGTGCTTGCACCTGTCGAGGCGCGTGGTTCACCTGACAGCCGGGGCACCAGTAGAGCAGGCGGGCGTGCTCGCCGGCGCGCACCACGTCGATCGTGTCGCCGCAGCGCGGGCAGGGCTGCCCGTTGCGGCCGTACACCGCCAAGCCACCACTCACCGACGGCGCTGTGACGCGGGTGCCGCTGGAGAGGTTCGCGCGCAGCATGCGGGCGCTGGTAGTGATGAGCTGCACGCAGTCGTCGGCGTCGAGCGACGCGATGGGGGCGAAGGGGTACATCTCGCATGCCCACAGCACCTCGGCGCGGAACACGTTGCCCACACCGCACGCAACATGCTGGTCGAGCATCACCTCGCCCACGGCCGCGTCCTGGTCGTGGTAGTGGTACAGCCGGTTGATGGCCTCGTCGAGGTCGGCGCTGGTGCGGCACAGATCGGGGCCGAGCGGGCCGAGACCCGGGTGCCGAGCCCGGTCGAACTGGCGGTAGATCTCGACCACCGGAGCGTTGAAGCACACGGCGACCCAGTCGCTCACGGCCACCTCGGCGCGCATCTGATGCACCGATCGCCGCCACCCTTCGCCCGAGCGATAGAGGTGCCACGAACCGGTCATCTTCATGTGGGTGTGCAGGATGAGGCCGTCATCCCAGCCGATCTCGAGGTGCTTGCCGTGGCTCTCGACCCACTCCACGATGCGGCCCACCTGCGGCCGGGGGCCCACCAGACGCGGCGCTTCGAAGCGGACCAGCGGCTTGCCGACGAGCGCAATGCGCAGCGCCGCAGCCGTACGGTGGATCGTGTCGCCCTCAGGCACGCCGCAAGATTATTCCAAAGCGCACCACTGTCAGCGCGATACCCGACACACCGTCTCTCGGTAGGGTGAACCCGTCATGAGCACCGACGACACGGCCGCCGAACACCCCACCGACGAGACGCTCGACGAACCGCTCGACGAGCCGCTCGAGCCAGCCGGCGGCGACCTCGTCGAGACAGCACGGCGTCGCCACGGCACCGCCGGCGCCATCGTCGCCGCGGGAATGCTGGGCATCGAGCAGGTGCTCGGCCGCAAGCCCAAGGAGGAGGCCCCGATCGTCGTGGCCGCCCCCACCGACCCGCTCGACGTCGACCGCGACGGCATCTCCGTCACCATCGACGACGAGGTGGCGCTCGTGGCGCCGCCCCTGCCGCGCACGGCGCCGGTGCAGCGACAGAGCAAGCGGAACAAGGGTTCCGCGCGGCGCCGCTGAACTATCCTCAGCGGCATCCAGCCCTTCGAACGCACTGGAACCGACGTGAGCGAGCAAACCGAAACCAAGACCGGCTGGCTCGACAACGACCAGTTGTCGAACATCCGAGCAAACATCCCGCTGGTGTACGTCGACGCCGTGCCCGTGCGGGTCGACGAGGTGGGCCGCGTCACCCGCGTGGGTCTGCTGCTGCGCCAGGCTGCCGACGGCTCGCTGTCGCGCATGGTGGTGAGCGGCCGGGTGATGTTCGGCGAGCGTCTGCGCGACGCGCTGCTGCGCCACCTCGAAAAAGACCTCGGCCCGGTGGCCCTGCCGCAGATACCACCCAACCCGGCGCCGTTCACCGTGGTCGAGTACTTCCCCGACCCCGATGTGAGCGGGTTCCACGACCCACGTCACCACGCCGTCAGCCTTGCCTACGTGGTGCCGGTGGCCGGCGACTGCCAGCCAACGCAGGAGGCGCTCGACCTGGTGTGGTTCACCCCGGCCGAAGCGGTGAGCGAGCGGGTGCGGCGCGAGATGACCGGCGGACACGATCGGCTGCTGCGCCTGGCGCTCGCCCACGTCGGCGCCCTGCCCTGAGTCGCCCCGGGTGCCGGTCGGCGGCGCCTGCCAATCGGTAACATCGAACACCGTGCGCGCCGATCGACTCCCCATCGTCATCGCCGCCGTGGTGGCCACCGCGGTGTGCGGCGCCATCGCGCTCACCAGCGGCGACGACAGCAGCGCGGCCAACACCACCGCCGCCGCCGTCACCACGACGGCAGGGGCGCCCACCACGGTCGAGGGTGCACTGGCCGTCGGTACCAACATCAGCGGCTACACGCCCGTCGGCTCCACCGTTGCCC